>CAVLCA010000019.1:0-46069 GCA_963661495.1 bacterium | reverse complement strand
TAACCCCTCAGTCGTGCAAAGCACGACAGCTCCCCTTATAAATAAGGGGAGCCTTAGTAGGTTTTTGATTAATATTTGGAGCCTTGGTAGGATTTTTGATTTATATTTACGACAGCTCCCTAATATTCTGCCTCCCCTTTATGCAAAGGGGAGGTGGATTTTGCGTAGCAAAAGACGGTGGGGTTTAACCTTATTTTAAGCCTTTTTCATTTTTAACCCCTCAGTCAAGCCTGTGGCTTGCCAGCTCCCCTTATAAATAAGGGGAGCCTTGATAGGATTGCCTCCCATTACAATCAAGGGGAGTCTTATTATAGTCTATCTTTAATGACGGAGTCTATATATTCGCAAACATTATCAAAATTTGAATTGATTTCGATATTAGGTATACGCAAAACTTTAAGATCAAACTGTTCAAGAAATTTGGTTCTTGCTTCATCATACCTAATTTCTTCATTTTCATAGTGTTGTGAGCCGTCGATTTCGATAACAAGATTGGCTGTTGCACAATAGAAGTCAACAATATACTTTCCGATGATTTTCTGTTTTTTGAAACGCACAGGATAATCTTTCAAAAAATCGTACCAAAGATGTTTTTCTTCTTTAGTCATATTTTTTCTTAATTCTCTTGCATTTTCAACAAGTGCAGGATTGAACTTTTTATCCATAATACTCTCTTCCCGATTTTGCCTCCCCTTAAATGTAAGGGGAGGTGGATTTTGCGTAGCAAAAGACGGTGGGGTTTTATAATGATAATTTCTTTTAACCCCTCAGTCAAGCCTGCGGCTTGCCAGCTCCCCTTGCAACAAGGGGAGCCTGATTTTTGCCCCCGTAAACCGTTAGGGGAGCCTAATTATTATTCAATAATTGACTTACCGGTCATTTCGGCAGGTTGAGGCATATCCATAACCTTGAGCATAGTCGGAACTATATCGGAAAGTTTGCCGCCCTCGCGAAGTTTGACATCGCCGCAATTACAAACGATGAACGGAACTTCGTTTGTTGTATGAGCGGTGAACGGTGAACCGTCCTCTTCTTTCATTTGGTCGGCATTGCCGTGGTCGGCAGTGATAAAGAGAGTACCGCCGTTATCGATAACAGCCTGATAGAGCGAGCCGACGCAGGAATCGACAGCTTCAACAGCCTTTACTGCGGCATCGAAAACGCCTGTATGGCCGACCATATCGCAGTTTGCAAAGTTAACGATTACAACATCATACTTGCCCGAGCGAACAGCCTCGTTGAGTTTTTCGGAAACGAGATAAGCCGACATTTCAGGTTGCAAGTCGTAGGTTGCAACTTTCGGTGACGGAATGAGAATTCTGTCTTCGCCCTCGTTAACAGCTTCAACGCCGCCGTTAAAGAAGAAAGTTACATGTGCGTATTTTTCTGTTTCGGCGATACGAAGTTGGGTCATACCGTTGTTTGCAAGGTATTCGCCGAAAGTATTTTTGAGTGACTGCGGTTTGAAAGCAACATCAACATTCGGCATAGTTGCGTCATACTGAGTCATACAAACATAGTTAACCGGGAAGTACTTTCTGTCAAAGCCTGAAAAATCAGGATCAACAAAAGTGCGTGTGATTTCTCTTGCACGGTCAGGACGGAAGTTGAAGAACACAACGGAGTCGCCCTCTGCAACTCTACCCTCATTTTCAAGAGTGACGGTTGGGAGAATGAACTCGTCGGTGAGGTTTTTGCCGTCGCCGTCAACAGTTTCGTAAGAAGCCTCGATAGCGGCAACCGGGTCAGTATTCTTATTACCCTCGCCAAAAACAACAGCGTCGTAAGCTTTTTTAACTCTATCCCAGTTATTATCTCTATCCATAGCGTAGTATCTGCCCATAACGGTAGCAACCTTGCCCACGCCGATTTCGTTCATTTTTTCGATAGCCTCGGCAACATAATCCTTGCCTGAAGTCGGCGGAACATCTCTACCGTCCATAATACAATGAAGGTAAACCTTATCCTGACCCATTCTTTTTGCAAGCTCAACGAGAGCAAAGATGTGCTTATTATGACTATGAACGCCGCCGTCGGACATAAGACCCATAAGGTGAAGAGCCTTGCCGCCGTCGATTGACTTTTGAACAGCGTTTTTGAGTGCTTCATTTTCAAAGAACTCGCCGTCGTCGATAGATTTGGTAATTCTTGTAAGTTCCTGATAAACAACTCTGCCGGCACCCATATTTGTGTGACCTACTTCCGAGTTGCCCATTTGACCGTCAGGCAAGCCTACATCCATACCCGAAGCACCGATATAGGTATACGGATATTTTTCCATAAGCATATCGAGGTTTGGTTTTTTAGCTGCCGCAACAGCATTGCCGTAATCGCTTTTATTATGGCCGAAGCCGTCCATTATACAAAGAACATTAGTCTTTTTCATATTGAATTAAATCTCCTTAGTTTGAAATTTGAGGCGTAATAAAGAGGAACCCCTCAGTCTGCACATAAAGTGCAGACAGCTCCCCTTATAAATAAGGGGCGCCTAATTAAAGGTCGCCCCTACAATGAGGCGATACCGCCTGCAATAATATTTTATTTTGAAGCTGCTTTAACGATTACAGAAAAATCGTTTGCCTTGAGTGAAGCACCGCCGATAAGACCGCCGTCAACATTTTCCTTTGATGTGAGTTCATCTGCATTGCCTGCGTTCATTGAACCGCCGTACTGAATTGTAACGCCCTGTGCTGCATCTTCGCCGTAAGCTTCTGCAATAGCGGCACGAACATAGCCGTTGCCCTCGTCAGCCTGGTCGGCAGTTGCTGTAACGCCTGTACCGATTGCCCAAACAGGCTCGTAAGCGATAACAACATTTTTAAGTTGCTCGGCAGTTACATTTGTGAGAGCCATTTTTGTTTGGAACTTCAAAAGAGTTTCTGTATAGCCGAGTTCTCTTTGTTCAAGAGTTTCGCCTACGCAAACGATTGGCTTGAGGCCTTTTTCAAGAGCCTTGAGTGTGCGAAGGTTAACAGTTTGGTCTGTTTCGCCGAAATATGTTCTTCTTTCGCTGTGACCGATAACAACATATTCAACGCCAAGTTCGTTGAGCATATCAGCAGAAACTTCACCTGTGAAAGCACCGCTGTCCTTAAAGTGAACATTTTCTGCACCGATTTTGATATTTGAGCCCTTTGCTGCTTCAACAGCCGCAGGAATGTCTACGAAAGGTACGCAAAGTACAACTTCACAATCTGCGTCTGCAACAAGCGGTTTCATTTCGTTAATCAAAGCTGTTGTTTGTGCCGGAGTGTTGTTCATTTTCCAGTTGCCGGCAATGATAGCTTTTCTCTTTGCTTTATTCATTTTATATACCTCTTTTATATATTAGTCTTTATCTTGAAGAGCTGCGATACCAGGAAGTTCCTTACCCTCAAGGAATTCAAGTGAAGCACCGCCGCCTGTTGAGATGTGGCTCATTTTATCTGCGAAGCCGAGCTTTGTAACAGCTGCAACTGAGTCGCCGCCGCCGATGATTGAAACAGCACCTGATTCAGCAACAGCGTTTGCAACTGCGATTGTGCCTGCTGCAAAGTTTTCCCATTCCGAAACGCCCATAGGACCGTTCCAAATTACTGTGCCTGCACCCTTAACGGCGTCAACAAAGAGTTCCATTGACTTAGGGCCGATATCAAGACCCATCCAACCGTCAGGAATTTCGTCTGAATTAACAATCTTTGCTTCTGTATCTGCGGCATATTCCTTACCAACCTTGTTATCAACAGGAATAAGGAACTTAACGCCCTTAGCTTCAGCGTCAGCCATCATTTGACCTGCTTTTTCAATCCAGTCAGCCTCAAGGAGAGAGTCGCCGATTGAATGGCCGAGATACTTCATAAATGTATAAGCCATACCGCCGCCGATGATGATGGTGTCGCACTTATCGATGAGGTTTGAAATTACGCCGATTTTATCCGATACCTTAGCACCGCCAAGGATTGCAACGAGAGGTCTCTTTGGATTTGCAAGAGCGCCGCCCATAAACTTAATTTCTTTTTGAATAAGATAACCGCAAACTGCCGGAAGAAATGCTGCAACGCCTGTTGTTGAGCAATGTGCTCTGTGAGCTGTACCGAATGCGTCATTAACAAAGATATCTGCAAGAGAAGCAAGTTCCTTTGAGAAGTTTTCTTCATTCTTTGTTTCTTCTTTTCTGTATCTTACATTTTCAAGAAGCATAACTTCGCCGTCTTTGAGTTCAGCAGCAAGCTTCTTAGCGTTTTCGCCTACTACTTCAGGGTCTTCGGCAAGCTTAACCTCTGTGCCGAGATACTCTGAGAGTTTCTTTGCAACAGGAGCAAGGCTGAATTCAGGCTTATATTCTCCCTTAGGTCTGCCGAGGTGTGAGCAAAGGATAACCTTTGCACCGTGTTCCATCAAATACTTAATTGTAGGCAAAGCCGCTACGATTCTCTTATCGTTAGTGATTTCGCCGTCCATAAGCGGAACATTAAAATCACAACGGGCAAGAACTTTTTTGCCCTTTACATCAATATCTTCAATAGTCTTTTTGTTAAGTGCTTCCATTAATTATATCTCCTTTATGAATTTTAACAATAGTATTATACAGTATCTTTATTGATAAATCAATATAAATGTTAATTATTTAACGAATTCGGCAGTTACTTTTACGATATTATCTGCCGAAAGGCCAAATTGCTTAAGAAGTTCCTTAGCCGGACCCGAATGACCGAACTCGTCGTTTACGCCGATTCTCTTAACCGGAGTCGGGCATTTTTCAGAAAGGCAAGCACATACCGCTTCGCCCAAGCCGCCGATAATGTTATGCTCTTCAACGGTTACAACCTTGCCTGTTTTCTTTGCCGAAGCAACGATGAGTTCTTCGTCAAGAGGTTTGATTGTGGCAATGTTGATGATTTCGGCGTCAATTCCCTGCTCCGCAAGAGTTTTGCCGGCTTCGATAGCTTCGGCAACCATAAGACCGTTTGCAACGATTGTTACATCTTTACCTTCTTTGATGACCTCGCCCTTGCCGATTTCAAACTTGTAGTCATCACCGTGGAACACAGGAACGGCAAGTCTGCCGAATCTCAAATAAACAGGACCTTCATATTCATATGCTGCCTTAACAGCCTGTTTTGCCTCAACATCGTCAGCCGGACAAATAACAACCATACCCGGAATAGAACGCATAAGTGCGAAATCCTCACAGCATTGATGGCTTGCACCGTCTTCACCGACGGAGATACCTGCGTGAGTTGCACCGATTTTTACATTAAGATGCGGATAACCGATTGAGTTACGAACCTGTTCAAAGGCTCTGCCTGCCGCAAACATTGCAAAAGACGAAGCAAACGGAACAAGACCCATAGTGCTCATACCTGCTGCGGCACAAATCATATTTGCTTCTGCAATTCCGCAATCAAAGTGTCTGTCCGGATAATCCTTTTTGAAAATTCCCGTTTTGGTTGCAGCCGCAAGGTCGGCATCGAGAACAACGAGTTTATCCGCTCCTCCTGCCGCAAGTTCTTTAAGTGCATTTCCGTAACTGTCACGGGTAGCAACACATTTTACTTCACTCATACTTACGCCTCCAATTCTGCAAGCTTGGCATTAAGCTCTGCCATAGCGATGTTATATTCTTCTTCATTAGGAGCCTTGCCGTGCCAGCCCACTTGATTTTCCATATAAGAAACGCCCTTACCTTTTACAGTGTTCATAATTATTGCAAAAGGTTTTGTTGAATTATGGAATGCGTCAAAAGCTTTTTCGATTTCGTCAAAATCGTTACCGTCAATTGTAACAATGTCAAAGCCGAAAGCCTTAACCTTTTCGTCAATAGGTTCAGCCGACATAACCTCACTGCACGGACCGTCAATTTGAAGACCGTTGCAGTCAATGATGAGACAAAGATTGTCAAGCTTATACTGATTAGCAAACATCATTGCTTCCCAAACCTGACCCTCTTCAATTTCGCCGTCACCCAAAACAGAGTAAACATTAACATCCTTGCCAAGATATTTTGCACCCTTTGCCATACCGACAGCAACGCTGATACCCTGACCGAGAGAGCCTGTACTCATATCGATACCCGGAACGGTATTCATATTAGGATGACCTTGAAGATAAGAATCTATGTGACGAAGGGTTTTTAAATCTTCAACCGGGAAAAAGCCCTTGTATGCAAGAGCGGCATATAAACCAGGTGCACAGTGACCTTTTGAAAGGACAAGTCTGTCTCTGTCATCCCACTTAGGATTTTTCGGGTCAACTCTCATTTCTTTTGCATAAAGATAAGCGAAAACATCAGCCGCAGAAAGCGAGCCGCCCGGATGTCCTGCTTTTGCATTATAAGTACCTTCGATTATGCCCATACGGATTTGCGTGGCATAAATCTCGAGTTCTTTTTTACATACTGAATCCATAAAAAAGCTCCTTTAAAAATCTTTATTATCTTTTTTATTGTAACAAATTACAATGAAATGTGCAAGAGTAAATTGACATATAAAATTTGTTATAATATACAGTAATTATGTATTCAATTTGTACAAATATAGCATTGATTTAGCCTTCCGATATGTGTATAATTAACATTAAGAACACATAAAGGAGATAGTGTGAAAAATCACACTATACCGATTATATTGCCCTCAAAATTTGCCTGCGGCATAATTTTGAGATGGCTAAATTCCCACTATACGCCTTGTCCGGCTACAGAGAGGCGTGTGGATGATTTTTAATGGACTATTTGTAGCCGGAAAGGCTATGGGAATTAATATGGAACAGGCAATTGCAACAAAAGACAAGAAATTGACCGACAAAGCCGTAAAAATAATGACGGCGATTATATCCGTGTTGCCGTTTTTTTCACTGTTTATGGCAAAATGGCAAACAGATTCGGACACATACTGGATTCTAAAAACAGGTGAATACATTTGTAAAAACGGAATACCGACAAAGGATTTTTTGACATTCCATACCGATATGGACCTTGTTGTTCAGCAATGGTTGTCGGATGTAATATACTACAAACTTTACAGCTTGATGGGATTTTTCGGTCCTATGTTGCTTGTACTTGTTATGTATTGCATATTTATAGTTTTGTTTAAAAAGCTGTGCTTGCAAATATCAAACAAGCCGATTGTTGCAAGTTTTGCCACATTTGCAGCGGCACTCGCAATGCTTGATTTTTTTGTTACAAGACCTCAAATTTTTACATATTGCATTATACTTATTGAGCTTATTTGCCTTGAAAAGTTTATTAAAAGCCAAAGCGTTAAATATTTGATACCTTTACCGATACTGTCGATTCTTGTTGTAAATCTTCACGCTTCGATGTGGACAATGCTGTTTATTGTTATATTGCCGTATTTGGCAAACGCATTGCCTATAAAAATCAAAGGCAAGTCCATTGCCTGCTGTAAACTTATGCCTCTTGTAATCGTTATGGTCATAATGGCAGTTTGCGGTCTTATCACTCCGTACGGAATAAAAGGACTTTCGTTTTTATTTACAACATCAATCGGAGACAAGGTAAACAGTTCAATTTCCGAATTGAAACCGCTCACCCTGTCGCTCAGCTTTTCATCATTTTCAGACTTCTTTGAGCTTGGCGTTATCCTTGCGATTTATATTTTCTACAAAAAAGGCAAAACAAACCTGAGATATGTTTTGCTTACAGTCGGAACGGCATTAATGATGATGATGTATCTCAAGCTAATACCGTATTTTATTATCTGTGCAATTCCGTCAACCTTGAAATATATTGACAATATTGACTACCGTGCAATATTCAAAAAATTCGTTCAAAAGGATCAGGAAAGCAGAAAAAACGACAGCAAAGACAATTCAAAAGGACTTATCAAAATAACGGCTGTTTTGATAATTGTATTTTCCGTCGGTATAGTCGGACTGCTTGCAGACAGCTGTTATCAGCAGATTTCGGATTTTGTAAAATATGACGGCGGAAGCAAAATCACCGTTGAGTTAGACAAAACGATTGACAAAATGCAAGCCGACATTGACCAAAACAATGTAACTGATTTGAAGTTGTATAACGGCTTTAACACAGGCGGATACCTTGAATTCAAAGGATACACAACCTACATTGACGCCCGTGCGGATTCGTTTGTTAAGGAAGCAAATCACGAATATGATTATTTAACAGAATACTTGAAAGTGTCGGACGGAAAAAAGAACTATAAAAAAATGTTTGAAAAATACGGCTTTAACTATGCTATTATTGACAAATCGTCGGAAAAACCTCTATATGTTAATCTGAAAAATGACGACGATTATCAGTTGATACACAAAAGCAAACACTATGCCGTATTCAAAAAAATAAAATAGGACAATCAAATGAAAACAGCAGTATTAATTCCATGTTACAATGAAGCAAAAACAATAGAAAAGGTAATCAAGGATTTTCAGGAACATTTGCCGCATGCCGAGATTTTTGTATATGACAATAATTCGACCGACGGCACATACGAAATTGCAAAAAATGCCGGTGCCACAGTCAGAAAAGAAGTTCGTCAGGGCAAGGGCAATGTTGTGCGTTCTATGTTCAGAGATATAGACGCAGACTGCTATATTATGGCGGACGGCGACAATACATACCCTGCAAAATTTGCACCGGTTCTTGAAAAAGAAGTGCTTGAGGGCAGAGCCGATATGGCGGTCGGTGACAGACTGAGTTCAACCTATTTTGAGATGAACAAGCGTCGATTCCACAACTTCGGCAATGTGCTTGTCAAGGATATGATTAATTTTCTATTCCATTCAAAAATCAACGATGTTATGACAGGAGCAAGAGCTTTCAGCAGAGATTTTGCGAAATCGTTTCCTGTTTTGTGCAAGGGGTTTGAGATTGAAACGGAAATGACAATTTTCGCTCTTGACAACAACTTTAAAATAGTTGAAATTCCTATTGACTACCAAGACCGAGAAGAAGGCAGCGAGAGCAAGCTCAATACATATTCGGACGGTTTTAAGGTGCTTAAAACAATCGGAATGCTTTTCAGAGATACAAAACCTCTTGCTTTCTTTTCAATCGTTGCCGCAATACTTATGGCAGTGGCGATTGCATTCTTTGTTCCTGTATTTATTGAATATATAGAAACAGGATTGGTGCCGAGAATCCCGACATTTCTTGCTTCGGTTACATTCGGCATTGTGTCGGGAATGAACTTTTTTGCAGGCGTTGTACTGTCCGTTCTCCGCAAGCAACACCGACAGGTATTTGAAACAAATCTTAACATTATCAGAATGCTTGACAAAAAAGATAAATAATCAATAATAAATGTGCCGTAGACATCAAGTTTACGGCACATTTGGCATTTTTTCGTTTTTCTCGGCACACTTATAAAAAATCCCCGGATTTTTCCGAGGATTTTTATTATAACTTATTCTTTTTTTGAATTAGTCCTTAAGTGCAGCTTTTACAGATGCAAGTTCGTCTGCAAGTTCCTTAGGAAGCTTGTCGCCAAACTTAGCATAAAGCTCATCAACGCCCTTAAGTTCTTGTTCCCAAGCGTCCTTGTCAACATCAAGAATATTGTCAAGTTCTTCTTCAGTCATATCAAGACCTTCAAGGTTGATGTCCTTAGCATAAGGAAGATAACCGATAGCTGTTTCCTGAGCGTCGACATTGCCTTCGCAACGGTCGATAATCCAGTCAAGAACTCTGAAGTTCTCACCGTATCCAGGCCACAAGAAGTTGCCGTCTTCATCCTTACGGAACCAGTTAACATTAAAGATTTTCGGAGCCTTGTCTTCGTCAAGTGTTTCGCCGATTTCAATCCAGTGCTTCCAATAGTCACCCATATTGTAACCGCAGAACGGAAGCATAGCCATAGGGTCACGACGAACTACGCCGACAGCACCTGTAGCGGCAGCTGTTGTTTCAGAACCCATAATCGAGCCTACAAACACACCGTTGTTCCAGCTCTTTGACTGATATACAAGCGGAGTAAGCTTTTCACGACGACCGCCGAATACGAATGCAGAAATCGGAACACCGTTAGGATTGTCGAATTCTGATGAAAGGCAAGGGCAGTTTGCTGTAGGAGCAGTAAATCTTGAGTTTGGATGAGCACCCTTTTCTGTTGATGTTTGACCGTTCCAAGGATTGCCCTTCCAGTCAATTGCGTTTGCAGGTGGATTCTTGTCAAGACCTTCCCACCATACAGTGTTATTGTCAAGGTTGTGAGCAACATTTGTAAAGATTGTGCCCTTCATTGTTGACTTGAGTGCATTTGGATTTGACTTCATATTTGTACCCGGAGCAACGCCAAAGAAGCCGTTTTCAGGGTTGATAGCATAAAGTCTTCCGTCCGGACCTTTCTTAATCCAAGCGATATCGTCGCCTACAGTCCAAATCTTGTAGCCCTTATTTCTATATCCTTCAGGTGGAATAAGCATTGCGAGGTTTGTCTTACCGCAAGCTGATGGGAATGCGGCACAGATGTACTTGATTTCTCCGTTTGGCTTTTCAAGACCGAGGATAAGCATATGCTCTGCCTGCCAGCCTTCGTTTTTACCGAGATATGACGCAATACGGAGAGCAAAGCATTTCTTACCGAGAAGTACATTTCCGCCGTATGCAGAGTTAACAGAAATAATAGTATTGTCTTCAGGGAACTGAACAATCCATCTGTTTTCAGGGTCTACATTACATTTGCAGTGCATACCGCGAACCCAGTCGTTGCTGTCGCCCAAAACATCAAGAACCTTTGCACCTACTCTTGTCATAATGTTCATATTAAGAACAACATAGATAGAGTCTGTGATTTCAATACCGATTTTTGCAAGAGGAGAACCTACAGGACCCATTGAGTAAGGGATAATGTACATTGTTCTGCCTTCGTATGAACCTGCTGCAATTTTGTAAAGCATATCATATGCCTTATCAGGAGCCATCCAGTGGTTAGTAGGACCTGCGTCCTCTTCCTTTGTTGTACAGATAAGAGTACGGTCTTCTACACGAGCAACGTCGTTTTCTGCTGTTCTGTGAAGATAGCAGTCAGGAAGAAGCTCATCGTTGAGCTTAATCATTTCGCCTGTTTCAACAGCTTCAGCCTTAAGAGCGTCGATTTGCTCCTTTGAACCGTCAATCCATACAATGTTTGAAGGCTTTAAAAGTTCAACTTTTTCATCGAGCCAAGCAAGTAAAGATGGATTCTTTGTGAGTTTTGATTCCATAATCTATTCTCCTTATAAATAATATACATTGGTTTATGGCTTTTCAGCCAAAATCAGATACAGTAACGCATACTGATTTGTTAGTATGATTATACTTTTTATTGGAAAAAATTTCAATAGTATAGGGCAAAATTCATTAATTTGTAACATTAATTGCATTGCAATTGATAATTTTTTGTCAATATTGTAAATCGTCGAGTGGCATTGTTGCATAAGCATTTAAGTTTTCTTTTGCAACGGTGCCCGATTTATATTCATAATAGCCTTGGGAGGCTATCATTGCCGCATTGTCGCCGCAATATTTAAGCTGAGGCAGATACAAATTCCAGCCGTGTTTTTGACATATTTTTTCAGCCTCACTGCGAAGTTTGCTGTTTGCGGACACACCGCCGGCAATTACAAGTTTATTATAACCGAAATTTTCCGCCGCACTCTCAAAATTTGAAAGAAGGCAATCAACAACACTTTTTTGAAATGAAGCCGCCAAATCGGCAATATTGATTTCTTCGTTTTTTTGTTTTGCGTTATGTATTATATTGATAACGGCTGTTTTGAGTCCCGAAAACGAATAATCATACGGTGCGTCATGGATTTTGGGATGCGGAAAAGAAAAAGCGTTTTCGTCACCGCTTGGTGACAATTTGTCAATACTGATACCGCCCGGATATTCAAGTCCCATCGTTCTGCCGGCTTTATCAAGTGCCTCACCTGCCGCATCGTCACGGGTTTTACCGATAACTTCAAAATCCGTATAAGACTTTACGGCTACTATATGACTGTGACCTCCGCTGACAACAAGACACAAAAAAGGCGGTTCAATATCGCTTGAAATATAATTTGACGCGATATGCCCCCTCAAATGATGAACAGGCACAAGCGGTGTATTTGTAGCTGTTGCAAGGCCTTTTGCAAAGTTAACACCCACAAGGAGCGAACCGATAAGCCCCGGGGCGTATGTTACGGCAAGTGCGTCTATATCGTTCATTGTGCACTTTGCCTGCGACAAAGCCTCTGCAACAACACCGCTGATACTCTCGGCGTGACGGCGAGAGGCAATTTCCGGTACA
This sequence comes from bacterium, assembly GCA_963661495.1. Classification (GTDB taxonomy): domain Bacteria; phylum Bacillota; class Clostridia; order Oscillospirales; family Acutalibacteraceae; genus Eubacterium_R. The sequence continues at coordinate 33,839 of CAVLCA010000019.1, read as the reverse complement.
ACTCCGCCATACAGCTTATGTTCCTCCAATGAAGTTGCTATCACATTTGACAGCACCTTGCGACCGTCCTCAACCACCGAAGCGGCAGTTTCGTCGCAAGAGCTTTCTATTCCTAAAATTTTCATTTATTCGTCCTCATATTCATATGTCATTATAATTGCATTTTCGGTCGGTTCGGTGTAAAAATTCGGGCGTACGCCGATATTTTTGAATCCGCACTTTGTGTAAAGTGATACCGCCGGAGCATTACTTTCCCTAACTTCAAGGGTTATAAACGACATTTGATTTTTCATCTGTGCCCTAACAAGACTTTCGGCTATGCCCTGCTTTCTGTACTCGGGCAAAACGGCAACATTGGTAACATATCCCTCACCGCTGAAAATTTGAAGTCCCATATATCCCGCAACTTTCCCGTCAACTGTTGCAACAAGGAAATGCGAAGTGTCAAGGCTTATTTGGTTTTGCAAATCCGCTCTGTTCCACGGGTGAGCAAAACAGACTTTTTCGATTTTTTCAACACCGTCAAGGTGTTTGAGTTCAAAATTTTCTATGTTCATAATTACTGATTATTGACAATCCCTCAGTCAACACATGTGTTGACTGCTCCATTTACACAAGGGAGCCTTAATTGGTAATTTAATGTGCGGTGTACCAATCCTTACCGATTGCACCGTCGGCACGGAGTTTAACTTTCATTTGGCAAGCGTTTTCCATTTCTTCAGTAACAATTTTAAGCACTTTTTCGGCATCGGTTTCGCTTGCTTCGACAATAAGCTCATCGTGCACCTGCAAAATAAGTTTTGCATCAACTTTTTCATCTGTGAGGCGTTTATCAACCTTTATCATAGCGATTTTAATAATATCCGCCGCCGTACCCTGAATAGGCATATTGCGTGCAATACGCTCGCCTGCCGCCTTAACCATATGATTTGAAGCGTTAAGTTCCGGCAAATATCTGCGGCGTTTGAACAGTGTTTCGCTGTACCCCTTTTCTCTTGCAAGGTCAATCACATGGGTCATATACTTATTAACTCCGCTGTAGGTTGCAAGGTAATTGTCGATATATTCCTGTGCCTCCTTGCGTGAAACACCGATATCCTTTGCAAGACTGAATGCACCTATGCCGTAAACTATACCGAAATTGACCGCCTTTGCGGATGAACGCATTTGCTTTGTAACAAACTCCTCGGGCATATTGAACACCTGAGCGGCTGTCGAAGTGTGAATATCCGCACCGCTGTTGAATGCATTAATCATATTTTCGTCATTTGCAAGGTCGGCAAGAACACGAAGTTCAATTTGACTGTAGTCGGCATCTACAAGAACATCGCCATCGGTGGCAATAAAGAATTTACGCATTTCTCTGCCGAGTTCGGTACGAATAGGAATATTCTGCAAATTCGGTTCAAGTGAAGAAATTCTGCCGGTTCTCGTTTCAACCTGATTGAACGAAGTATGAATTCTGCCGTCCGGCTGTATAGCCTTTAAAAGTCCCTCGCAGTAAGTGGATTTGAGTTTGGTAAGGGTTCTGTATTCCAAAATACAATTGATAACCGGATTTTCATTTTTAAGACTTTCAAGAACATCGGCATTTGTTGAATAGCCGCTCTTTGTCTTTTTCTTACACGGCAAACCTAAGTCTTCAAAAAGTGCAACTCCGAGTTGCTTTGGTGAATTTATATTAAACTCGTGACCGACAAAACCGTAAATCATCTCGGTAAGCTCATCAATTCTGACCGAAATCTTTTTACCGAAATCTTCAATTCCTGCTTTATCAACGGCAAAGCCCTCAATTTCCATCTTGGCAAGAACTCTTGCAAGCGGAAGTTCAATTGCATTAAGAAGCTCAATTTGGTCAGCTTCTTCAAGAAGTGCGTTTGTCTTTTCAAAAAGAAGTTTAAGCACTGCCGCATTGACAACTCTTTCATCAGAACCGCCGAGAGAGTTTTTATATTCCGGAACGGCAACGCCGTATTCAAGGCACAAATGTTCAATTGAATAGTTGTTGTCGGACGGCTTGAGAAGATATGCCGAAAGCATAAGGTCTCCGCAAACATTTTTACATTCAACGCCTAATTCTTTAGCAAGACGATGAGAATATTTTGAATTATATGTGTATTTCTTACATTTTTCGTTTTCAAAAAAATTGCGAACAAAATATTTAAATTCCGGCGTTTCGCTTGGCATAACGATAATTTGGTCGCCAAATGCGAAATATAAATCGGTAATGCTGTTATCAACAATATCAGGATAGTAATACGCATCGTTATCACCGATTTTTTCAAGAAGATAATCAGCGTCAACACAAGTAAGACGCTCAATTTCACGAGGAGGGAGCTCCTCTTCGGCAGCGACAACAACAGCGTCGTTTGCATTAAGATTAAATCTGTCCATAAGGCTGAAAAGTTCCAACCTTGCAAATTCTGCCGCGGCACCTTTTTTATCTCCGTCATTTATCTTATACTCATTTATATCTGTATTAATAGGTGCATCAGTAACGATTTCGCCGAGTTTAAGTGAAAGATATGCGTTATCCTTATTGTTTTTAAGCTTATTGCGAACGCCCTCTTTAATATCAATATTATCAATGTTTTCGTAAATATAATCAACCGTTTTAAAGCGGGAAATGAGGTCAAGAGCCGTTTTCGGTCCGACGCCCTGAACGCCCGGAATGTTATCGGAACTGTCGCCCTGCAATGCTTTTACCTGAATGAGGTCAATCGGCTGAACTCCGTATTCATCATATATTGCTTTTTCGTCCATAACATCGGTGCTTTTTGTTCTTGCAAGAAGCACTTTAACTCCGTCATGGGCAAGCTGCAAGCTATCTCTGTCACCTGTTGCAATATAGCAAGCATCGCCGTTTTCTCTGCACGCTCTTGCAAAAGTGCCGAGAATATCGTCTGCCTCCCAGCCCTCACATTCAAGAGTTTTAATACCTAAAAGGTGCAAAATATTCTTAAGAACAGGCATTTGAGAGCGGAGCTCATCCGGCATAGCGTGTCTTCCGGCTTTGTATCCGTCATACATCTTGTGTCTGAATGTAGGTGCGTGCATATCAAAAGCAACCGCTATTGCATCGGGATTGCACATATCCTCAAAGCGAAGCATCATATTTAAAAAGCCGTATATTGCGTTGGTATAATCGCCGTTTTTTGTGGTCAAAAGCTTTATTCCGTAGAACGCACGATTGATTATACTGTTGCCGTCAAGAACCAATAAAGTCATAACAATACCTCAAAAAATTAATTCATATTATTATACCACAATCAAGGCTTTAATACAAGAAAAAGCACCCAAGTAAATCAATACTTGAGTGCCGTATGCTTTTTAATTAAACAAGTTCAATAATGCACATTTCTGCGGCATCGCCTCTGCGAGGACCTGTCTTAATTATACGAGTGTAACCACCGTTTTTATCTTCATACTTTGGAGCAATTTCATCAAAAAGCTTTTTAACAACATCTTCCTTAGTAACATAAGCAAGAGCCTGTCTTCTTGAATGAAGAGTGTTCTCCTTACCGAGAGTAATCATTCTCTCAGCCATAGCGCGAACCTCTTTAGCTCGAGTAACGGTTGTTTCAATTCTGCCGTTTTCAAGAAGATAAGTAACTAATCCTCTAAGCATAGCCTGTCTGTGGTCGGTAGGACGACCGAGTTTTCTGCTACCTGGCATTGAAATTCCCTCCTTTAGTCTTCTTCCTTGCTAAGTTTGAAACCAAGAGAAGCAAGCTTACCGATTACTTCGTCAAGTGACTTACGACCAAGGTTTCTGACTTTCATCATATCGTCTTCAGATTTGCCAATCAAATCCCCTACTGTGTTGATTCCCGCTCTCTTCAAGCAGTTGAATGAACGAACAGAAAGATCAAGCTCTTCAATAGTCATCTCAAGAACCTTTTCTTTTCCGTCATCGTCTTTTTCAACCATGATTTCAGCGTTGCCCATTTCTTCTGAAAGGTCAACAAAAAGGTTAAGATGTTCATTAAGAATCTTTGCAGCAAGCGAAACGGCTTCGTCTGCAGGGATGGTTCCGTCAGTTTCAACATCAAGGATAAGTTTGTCATAATCAGTTTGTTGTCCTACACGAGTATTTTCTACTGTGTAATTAACCTTTAATACAGGTGTGTAGATAGAGTCAATGGCAATAGTGCCGATTGGAAGTTCCATTTCTTGCTTATTTCTGTCGCAAGGAACATATCCTCTACCGTTATCAGCTGTGAGTTCCATAACAACATCAGCACCTTCATCAAGATAAGCGAGATGAAGTTCCGGATTCAAGATTTCAACGCTGTCGTCATGTTCAATATCGCCGGCAGTGATTTCACCCTCACCCTTAGCATTGATGTAAAGGGTCTTTTTGTCTTCATCATGAATCTTAAGAATTACATTTTTGAGGTTAAGAACAATTTCTGTAACATCCTCTTTTACATGAGGAATTGTTGAAAATTCGTGTTGTACACCGTCAATCTTTACAGAAGTAATAGCGTAACCCGGAAGTGATGAGAGAAGAACTCTTCTCATCGAATTTCCGAGAGTTGTGCCGAAACCTCTTTCAAGAGGTTCAACAACAAATCTGCCTACGCTTCTGCTTCCCTGAGTAGATAAATCTACTATTTCGATATTAGGCTTATCAATTTCAATCATCTAAAAGCCTCCTAAATATATAGCTTTGTTTTCGCTAAATAACAAACCAATATAATCAGCTTATTATTTAGAGTAGAACTCAACGATTAAGTGCTCTTCAACAGGTGTTGCGATTTCTTCTCTTTCAGGAAGAGCAACAACCTTTGCTGTCATAGCCTGAGCGTCTGCATCAATCCACTTAGGAATTGTGCGAGAAGCATTTGATTCAACGAGAGCCTTAAACTCATCTGTTGACTTGCTTGTGTCTTTAACAGCAATAACATCACCGGCTTTTACAAGGTATGACGGAATGTCAACCTTAGTACCGTTTACGGTGAAGTGAGCATGATTTACGAGCTGACGAGCCTGAGCTCTTGAGCTTGCAAAACCGGCTGTATAAACGATATTATCAAGACGGCTTTCGCAAAGTTGAAGAAGGTTTGTACCTGTAACGCCTTCTTTACGCTCAGCCATAAGGAAATACTTATGGAACTGACCTTCGCTTACGCCATAATATCTACGAGCAGATTGCTTTGCACGAAGCTGCAAACCATATTCTGAAGTCTTTTTACGATTTTGACCATGTTGGCCCGGTGCATATGAGCGACGCTCCAATGCACATTTGCCTGTATAACATCTGTCGCCCTTGAGGAAAAGCTTTTTTCCTTCACGACGGCAAAGCTTACAAGCAGGTCCTGTATATCTTGCCATATCAAGTAACCTCCAATAAATTATACACGACGTCTCTTTGGCGGACGACATCCGTTATGTGGGATAGGAGTAACATCTTTAATAAGACTTACATCGAGGCCTGCTGACTGAAGAGCTCTGATAGCTGCTTCACGACCTGCACCCGGACCCTTAACATAAACTTCAACAGTTTTCATACCATGCTCTGTTGCAATCTTAGCTGCTGTTTCTGCTGCTGTTTGAGCTGCGAACGGAGTTGATTTCTTTGAACCACGGAAACCCATTTCACCGGCTGATGCCCATGATACAGCGTTGCCCTGTGTGTCACTGATTGTTACGATAGTATTGTTGAAGGTTGACTGAATATGAGCAACACCACGCTCAATATTCTTCTTCTCACGTCTTTTGCGTGGTGAAGCTGTCTTTTTAGTAGCCATACTGAAATATTCCTCCTACTTTACTTCTTCTTGTTTGCTACGGTTCTCTTTGGACCCTTGCGTGTTCTCGCATTATTCTTAGAAGTCTGTCCTCTTACAGGAAGACCCTTAATGTGACGAGTTCCGCGGTAGCAACCGATTTCTTTAAGTCTCTTAATATCGAATGCAACTTTTCTTCTCAAGTCACCTTCAACATCAAGGTTATGAGTGATGTAATCGCTAAGCTTCTTTACATCTTCTTCTGTTAAATCTCTGCAACGTGTGTCTGGATTAACGCCTGTTGCTTCGATGATCTTGTCTGAGGTTGTTTTGCCTATACCATAAATATAGGTAAGACCGATTTCAACTCTCTTGTCATTAGGTAAGTCAACACCTGAAATACGTGCCATACTACAGTTTACCTCCGATTATTAGTTCAGGATTAGCCCTGACGCTGTTTGTGCTTTGGATTTTCACAGATAACCATTACTTTTCCATTGCGCTTGATAACTTTGCATTTATCGCAAATTTTCTTTACAGAAGGTCTAACTTTCATTTGAATATCCTCCTTAAATTTACTTTGAACGCCAAATGATACGACCCTTAGTTAAGTCGTACGGTGACATTTCCATTGTTACCTTATCACCGGGAAGGATGCGAATGTTGTTCATTCTGAGCTTTCCGCTGATATGGGCTGTAATAATGTGGTCGTTTTGTAATGCTACCTTGAAAGTTGTGTTAGGTAACAACTCAACCACAGTACCTTCAACTTCTATCATATCTGACTTAGACATCATTTTACCTCGCTAATTATATTAGTATGATGTTGTTTCTATCTGGAATCACATTACGGCGTAATCGCCTGCAATTCAACTCGCCTATCGTTAAGCCCTTGTTAAGATAACGGGACCGTTTGATGTAATGGCAATGGTATGCTCAAAGTGAGCTGCCGGTTTACCGTCACAAGTTTTAACAGTCCATCCGTCGGAGAGCTGTTTAACCTTATAGGTTCCCAGATTTATCATCGGTTCAATTGCCAATGTCATTCCGGGTGATAGTCGGATACCACGACCTGCGTGTCCGAAGTTCGGTACGCTTGGTTCTTCATGAAGCTTTGTGCCAACGCCGTGACCAACATAGTCACGAACAACACCGTATCCACGCTCTTCGCAATATTGTTGCACTGCGTGACCGATATCGCCGATTCTGTTGCCCGGAACAGCAGCCTCAATTCCCTTATACAGAGATTCTCTGGTTGTGTCCACCAGCCGCTTTACCTCAGGAGAGCAAGTCCCGCAGATAAAAGTAGCAGCATTGTCGCCGTTATATCCGTGTTTTGCAGCACCCAAATCGATAGAAACGATGTCGCCATCTTTAATTACTCTATCTTTGCTTGGGATACCGTGGATTACTTCATCGTTTATAGATATACATGCGGTAGCAGGAAATCCGCCATAGTTCAGGAAATTAGGGGTAGCCCCACATTTCTTGATAAAATCATAAGCAATTTTATCAATCTCCCATGTTGTGACACCGGGTTTAACGGCCTCACCTGCCACCTGTAATGCCTGAGCCGAAATTATACAAGCTTCCTTCATAAGCTCGAGTTCACGACTGCTTTTAAGCACTATCATGTTAATCCTCCAATGCAGCAAAAACGAGCTTTGTTGTATCAGCTACTTCTTCCTGACCTTCAACAACCTTGAGCTTACCGAGATTTGCATAGAAATCTTTAAGCGGCTCTGTCATCTTGTGATATTCAACAAGACGGTCAAGAACAGTCTGAGGAGCGTCGTCTTTACGCTGAATTAATTCTCCGCCGCAAGCATCGCAAACTCCGTCTACCTTTGGTTTTTTGTACTCAATATGGTAGGAATTTGCACACTTTGAACAAACGCGGCGTCCGGACATTCTTTTTGTGATTGCTTCATCGGGAACTTCGATATCGATTACCTTATCAATATCAACACCGCTGTCAAGCAAAGCCTGAGCCTGCGGAATTGTACGAGGGAAGCCATCAAGAATAAATCCGTTTTTGCAATCGTCATCATTAAGACGATCCTTGATAATTCCGATAACAACCTCATCGGGAACGAGTTGACCGGCATCCATATAACTTTTTGCCTTAAGACCCATCTCTGTGCCGTCTTTAACAGCGGCACGGAGAATGTTACCCGTTGAAATTGCAGGAATATTTAATTTTTCACAAATCTTTTCTGCCTGAGTACCTTTGCCGGCACCCGGAGCTCCTAAAAGAATAAGTTTCATATCATATATCCTTTCGATTAATCAAGGAAGCCTTTGTAATGACGCATAACCATTTGTGACTCTAATTGACGAACAGTTTCAAGAGCTACGCCAACCAAGATGATAAGTGATGTACCACCCATTGTAATTGACATACCGCCGGTACTGTCAGAAGCACCTGAAAGCGGTTTGATTGTTGCGTCACAGATAAGAGAATAAATGATTGGGAACAACGCAACTACCGAAATCATCAAAGCACCGATAAGTGTAAGTCTTGAGATGATTCTCAAAATGTAGTCTGATGTAGGTCTGCCCGGACGAATGCCAGGGATTACACCGTTGTTCTTACGAAGATTATTTGCCATTTCAATTGGGTTGTACTGGATTGTACTGTAGAAATAAGCAAAGAAAATAATCAAAATGAAGTACATTCCTGCATACCACCATGAATCACTCTGGAAAGCGTTAAAGAACTTTTCCCAGAATGTATCCTCATACTTGCTGCTTGAAAGGAACATTTGAACTGTACCCGGAAGAGAAAGTATTGATGATGCAAAGATGATAGGAAGTACGCCCGACATATTTACCTTGATAGGCATATGTGTGTTTTGACCGCCGTACATCTTTCTGCCAACTACACGCTTAGCGTATTGGATAGGAACTCTTCTTTCAGCATTGTCGAGCAATACGATGTATGCAATCATCAAAATGAAGATTACGCATACTACAGGAACGAGAACCTTATAAACAGTTCTGCCTGTTGAGATGTATTGGAACAACTGCTTGATAATTGTTGGAAAACGAGAAGCAATTCCGGCAAAAAGGATAATGGAAATACCGTTACCTATACCTTGAATTGAAATCTGTTCACCGAGCCACATAATAACAGCTGTACCGGCTGTAAGAACGGCAATAATTACAACTGCCTGGAATACAGCGTCGAAGCCTGTATATGCGTTACCGCTTGCATCTGTTGCAAGCAAGCTGTTTGCACGAAGATAGAAGAAATATGCAAGTGATTGAAGCAAGCCGAGAGCGACTGTCAAAAATCTTGTAATAGCAGTGATTTTCTTTCTGCCTTCTTCGCCTTCCTTTTGGAGATTTTCCAAAGCAGGAATGGCTACAGCCAAAAGTTGAATGATAATAGATGAGTTAATGTACGGTGTGATTGACATAGCGAAGATAGTTCCGTATGTGAAAGCACTACCTGTCATCAAACTCAAGTAAGTCATAATTGTGTTGCCTTTACCAACATCAATCTCATCAACAATGTTTACAAACGGAACCGGAATAACCGAACCGATTCTGAAAATGAGAATGATAAAAGCAGTAAACAGAAGTTTCTTTCTGATGTCAGAAATTTTGAATGCATTAATGATGGTTTTAATCATTTACTGCACCTCCACCGTTCCACCAGCTGCTTCTATTTTTGATTTTGCAGATTCGCTAATTGCGTCAACCTTTACAGTCAAAGACTTAGTGATTTCGCCCTTACCGAGAACCTTAATACCGTCAAGAGTCTTTTTGATGAGACCGCTTGCTACAAGGCTTTCTGCATCAACAGTTGCACCTGCTTCAAATCTCTTTTCAAGGTCTGAAACATTAACTGTTGCGTATTCTGTTGCAAAGATGTTGTTAAAACCTCTTTTAGGAACGCGTCTTTGAAGTGGCATCTGACCGCCTTCAAAGCCCGGTCTTCTGCTGTAACCGGAGCGTGCCTTTTGACCTTTGTGACCCTTGCCGGCTGTTTTGCCTTGACCTGAGCCTGCGCCGCGGCCGATTCTCTTAACAGCCTTCTTTGAGCCCTCTGCAGGAGAAAGTTCATGTAATTTCATTAGAGCACCTCCCCTTATTCTTCTACGATTGTTACAAGGTGGGAAATCTTCTTGATTTTACCTTGTGTTTGTGCGTTATCAGGTTGTTCTGTAACGTTACCGATCTTGCGTAGACCAAGTGAGTGAGCGGTAGCAATTTGATCTTTCTTGCAACCAATTAAGCTCTTTGTAAGCTTGATTTTCATAAATCAAATTCCTCCTTAACCTACTATTTCCTTAACGCTCTTGCCGCGTACAGCTGCAACCTCTTCAGCAGTTCTGAGCTGGCTGAGACCGTTGATTGTAGCTCTTACAACGTTGCAAGGATTGTTTGAACGGATAGCCTTTGTACGAATGTCCTTGATACCAACTGTTTCAACAACAGCACGAACAGGGCCACCTGCGATAACTCCGGTACCCTTTGGAGCCGGCATAAGGAGAACCTCGCCTGCACCAAACTTACCTTTGATTTCGTGAGGAATTGTTGTTCCTCTGAGTGAAACCTTAATTACATTTTTCTTTGCATCCTCGATACCCTTACGGATTGCATCAGGAACTTCGCCTGACTTACCGATACCGAAGCCTACAAGTCCGTTACCGTCACCGACAACTACGAGAGCTGCGAACTTAAAAATTCTACCGCCCTTTACAGTCTTTGATACACGATTGATAGTAACTACTCTTTCTTCAAGTTCCATTGAAGATACATCAATTTTATTGTTCATAATAATTAATCTCCCTTCCTTAGAACTCAAGTCCGCCTTCACGGGCGCCGTCTGCAACTGCAGCTACACGACCGTGATATACGTAACCGCCACGATCGAATACACATTCTTTAATGCCCTTCTCTGTGGCTCTTTCTGCTAATTTTTTACCTACAGCCTTAGCTGCTTCAACGTTACCGCCGTATTGTGCAAAGTCTTTTTCAACTGTTGATGCCTGAGCAAGTGTTACGCCTGCTTCATCATCGATAAGTTGAACATAGATATTTGCAAGGGAGCGATATACGTTAAGTCTTGGACACTCAGCAGTACCGCTGATTTTACCGCGTACACGAACGTGACGCTTCTTTCTTGCGATGTTAGAATCTTGTCTTGAAACCATTGTAATTCACTCCTTCCTTTATTTCTTACCTGCTTTACCTTCTTTACGGCGAATATGCTCTTCAGCATATTTAATGCCCTTGCCCTTATATGGCTCCGGCGGTCTCTTTTCGCGAACCTGAGCTGCGAACTGACCTACTGCCTGCTTGTCTGCACCGCTAACAACGATAGCGTTTGCATTAGGGCATTCTACCTTAACTCCTTCAGGAGCTTCCATAATAACTTGGTGTGAGAAGCCGAGGTTCATTGTAAGAGTATTGCCTGAAGCTGATACTCTGTAACCAACACCGTTTACTTCAAGGTTTTTCTTGAAGCCTTCTGTTACACCTGATACCATATTTGCGATAAGTGCTCTGTACAAACCGTGCATAGCTCTGTGTTCCTTATCGTCTGATGGTCTTTGTAAAGTAATCTCGCTGCCTTCAATTGTAACTGTGATGTCTTTGTTAACATCCTGAGTAAGAGTACCGTTTGGTCCCTTAACGGTTACAGTGTTTTCTGCGTCTACTGATACTTCAACGCCGGCAGGAATTACGATTGGCTTTAAACCGATACGTGACATCCTAACTGCACCTCCTTACCAAACAAATGCTAATACTTCGCCGCCAACATTTTGCTTGCGAGCTTCTCTGTCTGTCATTATACCTTTTGATGTTGAAACGATTGCAATGCCGAGTCCCTTCATTACCTTTGGCATATCCTCTACATTTGAGTAGATTCTAAGACCAGGCTTTGAAACTCTACGCAAACCGGTGATAACCTGTGATTTGTTTTCGCCGTACTTGAGTGTTACGCGGATAACGCCTTGCTTTTCGTCTTCAATTACTTTATATGATGCGATATAGCCTTCATCAAGAAGAATCTGAGCGATTGCCTTCTTCATATTTGATGCAGGAATATCTACTGTTTCGTGTTTTGCTGAGTTCGCGTTACGAATTCTTGTAAGCATATCAGCGATTGGGTCTGTAATATGCATTGATATTTCCTCCTTATAAATTTAGCAATTCTCGATTTACCAAGATGATTTCTTAACTCCAGGAATCTCACCCTTGTGAGCAAGTTCTCTGAAGCAAATACGGCATATACCGTACTTACGAAGGTAAGCATGAGGTCTACCGCAGATCTTGCATCTGTTGTATTCTCTTGTTGAATACTTTGCAGGCTTTTGCTGCTTAACTTTCATTGATGTCTTTGCCACGATAATCCCTCCTTACTCTGCAAACGGAGCGCCCATAAGTTTAAGGAGCTCTCTTGCTTCTTCGTCTGTGTTTGAAGTGGTAACCATAATAATGTCCATACCACGAACCTTGTCAATCTTGTCGTAATCGATTTCAGGGAAAATTAACTGCTCCTTGATACCCATAGCATAGTTGCCACGGCCGTCAAATGAGTTAGGATTAATACCTCTGAAGTCACGAACTCTTGGAAGTGAGAGATTGAAAAATCTGTCAAGGAATTCATACATTCTGTCGCCTCTGAGAGTTACCTTTACGCCGATTGGCATACCTTCACGGAGCTTAAAGTTAGCTACCGACTTTTTAGCCTTACATACGATAGGCTTTTGACCTGCGATTTGTGTGAGGTCATTAATGATAGAATCAACTACCTTTGAATTTTCACGAGCTTCGCCGCATCCAACATTGAGTACAATCTTGTCAAGCTTTGGGATTTGCATAACAGAATCGTATTCGAATTTCTTCATCAATGCAGGAGCAACTTCAGAATTATATACTTCTTTAAGTCTTGCTGCCATTTGTTATGTCCTCCCTTTCTTAAAACTCGTTTCCGCATTTCTTACAAACGCGGATGCCGCCCTTTTTGTGACCAACTCTTGTAGATTCGTTACACTTAGGGCAAACCAATTGAACCTTTGAAGCGTAGAGAGCTGATTCAACCTCTACAAGTCCGCCGGTCTCGCCAACTCTTGATGGCTTGATGTGCTTTGTAACAATGTTAACCTTTTTAACGATAACCTTGTTTTCAGCAGGACTTACAGCGATAACTTCGCCCTGAACGCCCTTTGACTTACCTGAAAGTACCTGAACGGTATCTCCGGTCTTTACAAACATTTTCTTCATACTGAGCACCTCCATTAAAGTACTTCCGGAGCGAGAGAAAGAATCTTCATGTAATCTTTTTCACGAAGCTCTCTTGCTACGGGGCCAAAAATACGGGTGCCTTTAGGAGTTTTATCCTCCTTAATAATTACGGCAGCATTTTCGTCAAAACGAATATACTGACCATCATCACGACGTACACCTTTAGTTGTACGAACGATGACTGCTTTAACAACTTCGCCCTTCTTAACGATACCACCAGGAGCAGCCTTTTTAACTGACGCTACGATGACATCACCAATGTTGGCGTATCTTCTGCCTGAACCGCCAAGTACACGGATGCAAAGGATTTCCTTAGCGCCTGTGTTGTCAGCAACTTTCAAACGACTTTCTTGTTGTATCACAGTGTTTACCTCCTTCGTACTGCAAAATAACACTTTGCTAAGTTGCAGTTATTATTTTTTTGACTAAATTAATAGACTTTTTAATATTCTTAAAAGCTGTAAATCGTAACGATTACTTAGCCTTCTCGATGATTTCAACTACACGCCAATTCTTATCCTTGCTCATCGGACGGCATTCCATAATTTGAACCTTATCGCCGATACCGCATTCGTTGTTCTCGTCGTGTGCCTTATACTTAACAGACTTATCAACAATCTTATTGTAAAGAGGGTGCTTAACTCTGTCTTTGATAGTTACAACAACTGTCTTGTCCATCTTGTCTGATGTAACAACACCGATCATTGTCTTTCTGAGGTTTCTTTCCATAAATCAGTTACCTCCTTATCAGGAATTAGCATTTTCAAGTTCGATAGCTCTTTCAACTGTTTTGATACGAGCGATATCTTTCTTGACTGCTTTAATTCTCATAGGGTTTTCGAGCTGATTGATAGCTTGCTGGAAATGAAGATTGAAAAGTTCTTCTTTAAGCTCAACGAGCTTCTTTGCTCTCTGCTCAGCAGAAAGTTCTCTGATTTCTGATGCTTTCATTACTGCTCTCCTCCCTCTTCTTTTTTAACAAACTTGCATTTTACAGGAAGCTTGTTTGCTGCGAGACGCATAGCTTCGCGAGCAACTTCCTCGCTTACGCCTGCAAGTTCAAACATAACCTTTCCCGGTTTAACTACTGCTACCCAGTAGTCAACATTACCTTTACCTTTACCCATACGAGTATCGGCAGGTCTTGCTGTGATTGGCTTGTCTGGGAAAATCTTAATCCAAACTTTACCACCACGCTTTGTGTAACGGGTCATTGCAATACGGGCTGCTTCGATTTGAGCTGCTGTAATCCATGCAGGCTCTGTTGTTGCAAGACCGTATTCACCGTATGATACCTTGTTTCCTCTTGTAGCCACACCGGTCATACGACCTCTGTGCTGCTTTCTGTGTTTTACACGCTTAGGTAAGAGCATTATTTATTTCCCCCTTCCTTGCGATTTGTTCTTCTTTTCTTATTACGAGATTCTCTGAGAACTTCGCCCTGATAAATCCAAACCTTAACACCGAGTCTGCCGTATGTTGTAGCAGCTTCTGCTGTACCGTAGTCGATGTCGGCACGGATTGTTTGTAGAGGAATTGTACCCTCCTTATAGGTTTCTGAACGAGCGATTTCTGCACCGCCGATTCTACCTGAAACCATTACTTTGATACCGCGAGCACCAAGTCTCATTGTGTTTCTGATTGCACCCTTAACGGCTCTTCTGAATGCAACTCTGCGTTCGAGCTGCTGAGCAATTGACTGAGCTACCAAAGTAGCGTTGAGGTCAGGTTGCTTAATTTCAATAATGTTAATGAATACTTCAGAAGGATCCTTACCGAGCTTCTTTGCACAAGTTGCCTTGAGCTTTTCAATCTCAGCACCCTGCTTACCGATAACCATACCAGGCTTTGCACAGTGAATGTTGATTCTAACTCTCTTAGTATCTCTTTCGATTTCTACCTTTGGAACACCTGCACTGTAAAGTGACTTGAGCAAATACTGACGAAGATTATAATCTTCAACAAGAATATCGCCAAATTCGCCTTTCTTTGCATACCAGCGAGAGTCCCAGTCTTTGATAACGCCGATTCTTAAACCGGTTGGATTACATTTCTGTCCCATTTAACTTTCCTCCTCGCTTAGTCTTCCATTTCCTTGAGTACAAGGGTAATGTGTGATGTTCTTTTATTAATTCTGTATGCTCTGCCCTGAGCTCTCGGCTGAATTCTCTTGAGAATCGGACCCGGAGCAACATGTGCTTCGCTTACATACAATCTTGTTACGTCCATATTGTAGTTATTCTCAGCGTTTGCCATTGCTGACTTGAGAACCTTTGATACAGGCTCTGTAGCAGCCTTTGGTGTAAACTTAAGAATAGCCATAGCCTTGTCTGCAGGTTGGTTTCTGATAAGATCGAGAACGATCTGAACCTTTCTCGGAGACATACGAACATAAGTTGCTTTTGCTTTTGCTTCCATCATAAATCTCCTTTCGATTACTTACCGGTCTTAGTGCCTGCGTGGCCTCTGAATGTTCTTGTCGGTGCAAATTCACCGAGCTTGTGTCCAACCATATCCTCTGTAACATATACAGGAACATGCTTTCTTCCGTCGTGCACAGCAAATGTGTGACCTACGAATTCAGGGAAGATTGTTGAACTTCTTGACCAAGTCTTAATAACTTGCTTGTCGCCTTTTTCGTTAAGAGCTTCTACCTTCTTGTAAAGGCTTTCTTCAACGAATGCGCCTTTTTTAGTACTTCTACTCATTTAATCTTCTCCTTTCTTCTTACTTGCTGTTTCTGCGACGAACGATCATCTTATTTGAAGCCTTCTTCTTGTTACGTGTCTTGTAACCAAGAGCAGGTTTACCCCATGGAGTACATGGACCCGGACGACCGATAGGGGACTTACCTTCACCACCACCGTGAGGGTGATCGTTAGGGTTCATTACAGAACCGCGAACTGTTGGTCTCCAACCCATATTACGCTTACGACCGGCTTTACCGATTTTAACGTTTGCGTGGTCTGAGTTACCTACAACACCGACTGTTGCGATACATTGCTTTGGAACATTTCTCAACTCGCCCGAAGGAAGTCTGAGAAGTGCGTAAGGGCCTTCAAGAGCCATAAGCTGTGCACTGTTACCTGCTGAACGAGCAAGCTGAGCGCCGTTGCCGGGATAAAGCTCTACATTGTGTACGATTGTACCAACAGGCATATTTTCAAGTGGAAGAGCGTTACCAACTACGATATCTACATCGGTACCTGCAACTACTGTTGCACCCACCTTAAGACCTTCAGGAGCTGTGATGTAGCTCTTTACACCGTCCTCATATTGAATAAGAGCAATATGAGCTGATCTGTTTGGATCGTATTCGATAGTCTTAACTTCAGCAGGAACATCGAACTTGTTTCTCTTGAAGTCAATTACACGATACTTTCTTCTGTTACCGCCGCCACGATGACGAACAGTGATTCTTCCGTATGAGTTACGACCTGACTTCTTGTTTAATGGTTCAAGAAGTGATTTCTCAGGAGCAACTTTTGAGAGAGAAGAATAATCAATAACCGACATATTTCTTCTTGAAGGTGTAGTCGGCTTATAATTTCTAACTGCCATTATAATCTCCTTACCATGAATAACTTTGCGAAAGGATGGCACCTTTCATACCTCATCATTCATTTGTTTCTGTTGCTTATATAATAGGTATATACTTATTATATAGTGATTACATCATATCACTGAAGAATTCGATTTCTTTTGAATCTTCTGTCAAAGTTACGATAGCCTTTTTCCAAGATGGAGTGTAACCTACATTGTAACCTTGTCTACGCTTACGACCGCGAACATTCATTGTGTTTACCTTAGCAACCTTTGTGCCAGGGAAAGCTTCTTCAACTGCCTTAGCAATCTCAATCTTGTTTGCTGTCTTTGCTACCTTGAAGGTATATTTCTTTTCCATAATGCCCATCATTGAGTTTTCAGTGATGATTGGCTTAAGGATGATATCCTGTGCTGCTTTCATTATGCGTATACCTCCTCAATTTTCTTTGCTGCGTCCTTGAGAACAACAAATGAATCGCAATTAAGAATGTCATATACACAAAGCGTGTTTACTGTAACAACCTTAACGCCTTCAATGTTACGAGCACTCTTGTAGATTACTTCGTCTACACCGTCTGTAACGATAAGTGTCTTCTTTGCAGCCTTAAGCTTTGTAAGCATTTCAACAATAGCCTTTGTTTTGATGCCTTCGAGCTCAACCTTGTTTACTACCATCATTTCTTCGTCAGCAACCTTTGTTGACAAAGCTGACTTCATAGCAAGTCTTCTTACCTTTTTGTTAAGTTCAACCTTGTACTTTCTTGGCTTAGGGCCGAGAGCGATACCACCGTGTGTCCACTGTGGAGATCTTGTTGAACCCTGACGAGCACGGCCTGTGCCCTTTTGTCTCCAAGGCTTTGCACCGCCACCGCTTACTTCTGAACGAGTGAGAGTTGACTGTGTTCCTTGTCTTTGGTTAGCAAGATAGCTAACTACTGCTAAGTGCATTGCATCAGCGTTTGGTTCGATACCGAAAACTGAATCTGCAAGCTCTAACTTGGAAGTCTTTCTTCCTTCTTGGTTATAAACCTGAACCTGTGCCATTTATACCTCTCCTTTCGTTAAGCTTTTACTGCGTCGGCAATAACAACGATTCCACCCTTAGGACCAGGGATTGCACCCTTAATTGCGATAAGGTTTGATTCTGCATCAACCTTAACAACCTTGAGGTTTTGAACTGTTACTGCTTCGTGACCGTAGTGACCTGCCATCTTCTTGCCCTTAAATACTCTTGAAGGACTTGAACAAGCACCGAGTGAACCTGCGTGACGGTGGTTAGGACCTGTACCGTGGCTCATACGAAGTCTTGCGAAGTTCCAACGCTTGATTGCGCCGGCTGTTCCGTGACCCTTGCTTGTTCCCTTAACATCTACTACATCGCCTGCTGCGAAAACGTCTGCTTTAAGGATATCGCCTACGTTCATTTCCGAGATGTCATCAAGACGGAATTCTTTAAGTGTTTTCTTTGGAGCAACGTTTGCCTTGTCGAAGTGACCCTTCATTGGCTTGTTTACTCTTGCAACTTTTACATCGCCGAAACCAACTTGGATTGCTTCATAGCCATCGTTTTCCATTGTCTTCTTTTGGGTAATTACGCATGGACCAGCTTCAACTACTGTTACAGGAATTGCATTGCCTGCTTCGTCGAAGATCTGAGTCATGCCGATTTTCTTACCGATAAGACCTTTCTTCATTTGTATTTCCTCCTTTGGTTATTGGTTGGGTACCCCCAACATGACCTCAACCGTTTTTGATTTGAATTACTTTGTTTTGATTTCCAAATCTACGCCGGCTGGGAGCTCAAGACCCTGAAGAGCTTCAATTGTTTTGTTTGAAGGTCTAAGGATGTCAATGAGTCTTTTGTGTGTTCTTTGTTCAAACTGCTCACGGCTGTCCTTGTACTTGTGAGTAGCACGAAGGATTGTTACCTTTTCGATTTCTGTAGGAAGAGGGATAGGACCGCTAACCTGAGCGCCTGTTCTCTTTGCAGTTTCAACAATCTTTTCTGCAGCCTGATCAACAATGCTGTGATCATAGCCTTTAAGTCTGATTCTAATCTTGACTTTACTTGCTGCCATTTTAATTCCTCCATTGAAATTTAGTGGTGCGAGTTCTAATCCTTAACCACGAAGCCGTGTGTTCCCACCCTTTCATTTTTAAAAGCCGAATGAATATTCATCCGGGCACAGAATGAGCCTACACACGCAGGCATTCGCAAGTTACCTGTCGCAGTCTTAGCTTAGATTAGTTTCGCCCGTGTTTAAAACTCGGACATACTCCGTCGAAATTACCGCCGGGTTCAGCGCAACCTCCGACATCATCGCATATCATGTTGTGCAGTCAAACCGTAAAGGTATATATAATATATAACTTTTATATACGCAGTTCACCACACGTGCGACTATTATAATATATAGAGAGTGCTATGTCAAGGTTTTTTTGAAATTTTTTTGAATAAATTTCAGCTGTTTTTACAAATTTTAAATTTAAAGTTTGTTAGTTTTGCACAAGAGAATTTTACATCTATATATAGTGTTCAAATTATAACGACACACTATATATAGAAAACACGGCAGAAAAATCTGCCGTGTCAGTTAAATTTTGTTTTTAGGACCGCGTCCTGTTTTTTCCTCATAAACAACAGCAACTTCTTCTGCTGTGCCCTCTGCAATAATTTTTCCTTTTTGAAGAAGAATTGCACGGTCGCAAATTGCAAGTACCTGGTCGATACTGTGAGATACGAAAAGTACGGTAACGCCGTTGTCAAACATTGACTGAACTTTTGCAAGGCTTTTGCGTCTGAACTTTGCGTCGCCTACAGACAAAACCTCGTCAAGAATGAGAATATCCGGTTCAACAGCCGTTGCAATGGAGAAGCCTAAACGGGACTTCATACCTGAAGAGTAGTTTTTGAGCGGAACATTGATGAAATCGCCAAGCTCGGAAAAGTCGATAATATCCTGAATTTTTGTATCAAGGAATTCTCTGCTGTAACCGAGAATAGCACCGTAAAGGTAGATGTTCTCCTTGCCTGTATATTCAGGGTCGAATCCCGCACCGAGTTCGATAAGAGGAGCCATAACACCCACTTTAGTTACAGAGCCGGAAGTAGGCTTGTACACGCCTACGATAGCTTTAAGAAGCGTACTTTTGCCGGCACCGTTAAGACCCATAATTGCAAGTCGTTCACCTTTTCTTACCTGAAAAGTAATATCGTCAAGTGCTTTAAACTTGGCAACTTCGATATTACCCTTTATTTTACGAATAACAAATTCCTTGAGATTGTCAACCTTTTGCTTGTTAAGGATAAACTCCATATCAACATGGCTTACATCTATAACAACCGGACGCTCGTCAAGCTCTTCCTCAGTCAGTTTCTTTTCCTCCTGCTCGGGAAGTGTTTCGTCAAAAACAACATTTTCAATATCTTTTTCCATATTTCAACCTCTTTTTTTCTTACTGCAAGGTAACAGCAAAACCTAATAATAGTTTTATAATTACTTCATACTGTCGTGCTTTAATTTCCAGGTAACGCACGCAAAGGCAACAAAAAGTATACCGAGAAAACCGCTTCCGATTGTAAGAGCGTACATAGAATCATTAAGCCACCTCATAAAAACATCAACAAGATATGTAGGATAAATCACAAGCTGTCGTGTTGATTTAATAATGGCTACCGCAACAAGCACGATTAAGTTCATAACTGTTGACGCAAGCAGTGAGCACGCTATATTTCTTGTGGCACGATAATTCTTTGAAGTGCGTTTAAACAATAGAATGACCGCACATATACCCACGACGCCGCACACGGCGACAAGAATACTGCACACGGTTTTTGATAATTCGCAAAACTCCTTAACCTGTTTTGCATAACCGAACTGTATGACTTCGCCGGCATAATCGGCAACATCATCGGCAAACCTGTCGGCTGCCGTCTTTTTAACCGATTTTTCTACAGTTATGTTTTTTGTTTTTATAACATCGGAAACGCTTGTTGCAACATCAGCCTTTAATTGAGTAAGCAAGCCGCTGTATGCGTCAACGGAAAACTCCTGCGTTGAGGTAAATTCTCCGGATATATAAGCGTTTTCAATCCTATATATATTATCATAAGTAATTAAATTGTCAACAAAATCATCCGAAATTGAGTTCAGGGCACACAAATCCTTTGTGTACTGTACAATATCTTTACGCATATTTTCAACATAAACACTGTTTGTAAACTCTTTAACAAAAGTATTCGGATTGGCGATTACAGCCATAAATTCAAAGCACAAAGCACAAATGACAGTGCACAGATAGAGAACAAACGACAAAATCGCTCTTGCTCTTCTGCGGGAGGCAAAATCATTTTTCATATTATTGCACCTCCCCTGTCAATCGGGCATAAACATAAAACTTCTCATCTGAAAAAGAAGCAAAGGCATTTGACGATTTTGATGTGGTAAGCACAAGAATATCTCCGTCCGTTTCTTCCGCTTCTTCGGATACGGAAGATTTGTACACCTTATATTCATATGTTCCCAAATTGGATTCGACAACAATTATATCCCCGTTTTTTACATTATATAGTGTTTTAAAGGATGAGGACGCATAACCTGCAATTTTGGATGTACCGCCCATTCCGAAAAGATACGACTTATCGTTTAATCCTACACCGCTTCGTGCAGTAACGCGGTTATAACCGTAATACACCTTTTCGTTAAGCCCTATTCTGTCACAGGTAACTGTACCGAGCAAAGAACCCGTTTTTATCGAATTAATAAAATCCTTGCCTGTTTTATCATTTTGGGTTTCATCAACGCTGAGGTCGTTATAACCGATTGTAAGATAGGATTGTGCATCAATGACAGTATTCTTTGCCTTGTCAAGCCCAATCAACATAAGCGGTGCGAAAACAAAAAGTGAAATCAAAACATATAACAGGGCGTTATATATATAATGATATACAGCGCCCCTTGATTTTTTAGGCGATTTAGATTTGTTATCTTTATGCACTTTGGATTTCTTCATAAAAGATTACGCCTTATCTTAGTCATCCTCAAATACAGCACCGCGTGAACCCGAGGTTACATGCTGTGCGTATCTCTTGAGATAGCCTGTCAAATTCTGCTTTGGAGCAGACCAATTTTTCTTTCTTTCAGCCAAAACTTCGTCTGAAACATTTACGCGAAGAACTCTTGCCGGAATATCGATTTCGATTTCATCACCGTCTTCTACAAGTGCAATAGTGCCGCCTACTGCTGCTTCAGGACTTACATGTCCGATTGAAGCACCTCTTGTAGCACCTGAAAAACGACCGTCGGTCAAAAGTGCAACCTGTGAACCGAGACCCATACCGATAATCGCGGAGGTTGGTGAAAGCATTTCTCTCATACCCGGACCGCCCTTAGGGCCTTCGTATCTGATAACAACAACATCGCCTGCAACAACTTTACCGCCTGTGATAGCTTCAATTGCTTCTTCTTCCGAATTATAGCACTTTGCCGGGCCTGTATGTTGCATCATTTCAGGAGCGACTGCACCCTTCTTAACAACTGCACCTTCCTCTGCAAGATTACCTTTAAGAACAGCAATACCGCCGTCCTTTGAGAACGGGTCGTCAAGTTTACGGATAACAACACCGTCAGCATCCGGAGCATTTGCAATTCTTTCGGCAACAGTACCGCTTACTGTAAGGCAGTCGGTATTGATAAGTCCGCCCGAAGCGAGTTCCTTAATAACAGCCTGCATACCGCCGACATCGTTGAGGTCTGTAATAAATACCGATGAAGCCGGATTAAGTTTGCAAATTTGAGGGGTTGAGTTACCCATCTCGTTAAGATCGGACAAATTAATATCGTGACCTGCCGCATGAGCGATTGCCGTAAGGTGAAGAATAGTATTTGTTGAACAACCGATAGCCATATCTGTACGCATAGCGTTTTGGATTGCTTCTTCAGTAATGATATCCGACGGTTTAATGTCCTCTTTAAGAAGATCCATAACTCTTTCACCTGCCATTTTTGCAAGACGAAGACGAGCCGAATAAACAGCCGGGATTGTACCGGAGCCCGGAAGTGACATACCGATTGACTCGGTAAGACAGTTCATTGAGTTTGCAGTGTACATACCTGAGCATGAACCGCAAGTAGGACAAGCGGTGAACGCTGTTTGCTCAAGATTTTCAAGTGACATCTTGCCTACTGCATTTGCACCTACATATTCAAACTGTTCCGAAAGACCGATAGGATTCTTTGTTTCGGTGCTCTTACCCGGAAGCATAGGACCGCCGTTAATGAAAATACAAGGAAGATTAAGTCGGCAAGCCGCAAGAAGCATACCCGGAACAATTTTGTCACAGTTTGGGATAAAAACAATAGCGTCAAGAGGGTGTGCCGTGAGCATAACCTCAATGCTGTCCGCAATAAGTTCACGGGAGCAAAGAGAATACTTCATACCCTTGTGGTTCATTGCGATACCGTCGCAAACGCCGATTGTGTTGAATTCAAACGGAACACCGCCTGCGTTACGAATGCCTGCCTTAACCTGCTCTGCAATTTTATCAAGGTGCATATGACCCGGAATGTAATCGCTCTTTGAGTTAACGACAGCTACAAACGGTCTTTTCATTTCGAGTTCATCAATACCGAGAGCTCGTAAGAGAGAACGGTGAGGGGCTCTTGATGGGCCCTCTTTGATTAAATCTGATCTCATTTTTATACCTCTTTTGTATACAAGAATTCTTAATTTATAAATTGATATTTTTTTATATTATATTATTAACATAAAAGAATTTCAACATTTTTTTATAATAATAGTGATTTTGCCCAAGTGGAATCAAATTTGTTGTATAGCTTTTTTATGTTTTCTTTGCAATAAACCATACTAAAATTATGCATTAAAATTTATAATAACGGCACCCGAAGCATTTATATCACTTGCCGTATCGAGAGCTTTTGTTAAATCATCTAAGGCAAATTCATGAGTTATAATACTTTCAATATTACGGCTTTCACTTATAAAAATTTTTTGCACATCAAAAAAATCCTGTGGCATATATCCGCCAGAGCCTATAATACTCTGTTGTGAATAGGTCATACCCAAAAGATTAATTTGTCTTGGAGCATTATTAACGGCAACACTTACAAATCTGCTTTCAATTTTTCCCATACGCATAAAGTCATCAAGTATACTTTCGGCACCCGCCGCATCAAGCCAACAATCAATGTCCGCCGTTTCACCGTTTAAAGAATGTGAAGTTCCAAAATAAGCTTTTGATTTTTCACAAAATTTTTCGGCTTCAACATTACAAACTTCAAGCCCGAGATTTTTTGCAATATTAAGTCTGAATTCGGATTTATCGCATACCATCACATTGTTCATACCGAAATATTTAAAAGACAAAGCACTTGCTAAGCCTATTGTTCCGCAACCGAAAACAACCGCATTTTGACCTTTAATATACGAGTTGTCGCCATTTGCAATCATACCTCGTCTTGCTGCTCTGCAACCCACGGTAAAAGGTTCGATAAGACAAGCGATTTTATCGGGTATTCTTTCATCTACCAAGTAAAGCGAATGATTTTTCTTTGCATTAGGAATCAAAATACATTCCGAAAAGCCACCGATTGTTCCGGCTCTTTTGGTGTCATTTTTTGCATAAAGCGGATAAGGATATACCCTATCCCCAACTTTAAATTCTGTTATATTTTCACCTACGGCAATAACCGTCGATACGGTTTCATGCCCAAACTCTCCGCCTACTGTCACCTTGTGTCCCGTATTCGGACCGTGAGTATAAACCGCAACATCGGTACCGCATATCCCGGAAAAAATATTTTTTATCAAAACATCATTATCGCCTATCTGAGGCATAGGCACTTCCCTTACCTCAACATTTTTTTGTCCTAAATAAATTCCTGATTTCATTTTCCTTTTTCCTCGTATAATAAAGTAGTAGTTTTTATTGTCCCTCTCCAAGGACAATATGCCACACTGTAAACGGTGTTGTGGATTGGTGGATTTCTCCTACCGGATAGACGGTTACTAAACAGGTACTGACGATTCAAAAGTAAAAGCAGAACATGAGGCAACCGGACATTACAGTTACAACATTCTTAGGTTTCTTCTTGACAACGGTCTTTCCGCCTATGTAATAATCCGTTCATAATAGGCAACCTCTTATAATTGAGTTATCAATTAAAGGAGGTTACCACAAAAAAGCGAATGACACAAAACAAATTTATGTTGATTTATAAATTTTCTATATGATACCTCGGCTTACCCTTGCTTTTGTTACCGTATTCTATCGCTTCAACAGGGCAGTAACATATACACGCCATACAATGAGTGCAGTTATTATGCCACACCGGTTTGCCGTTAACCGATTCAATATTATTAAGCGGACAAAGTTTTACACATTTACCGCAAGACACACAACTGTCGGTCGCATAAAAATCATTTGATTTTACGCATACGGGATAAAACACATCATTGACAATACCGCTGAGTATTTTATCTTTAAAAGAAATGCTGATTTTACTAAGCGGCTGATTATTCAAAATACAGTCAATCGCTTTATCAATATCCGACAAAGCCTTATTTACAATTTTTCTTGCCTCGTCAACTTGCGGAGCATCAAACATCGCAATATAGTTTTCCGGCATAACGATTTGAGCCGTACCCTTATATTCAAAGCTTTTTTTCTCACAAAGAAGCTTATTATACTTTTCGGCATTGCCCACTTCTCCGCCACAGGTCATAACAAACCAAACGCCGTTTACGCCTGATATTTTTGTTTTTTCTATCCACTCGGTAACAATACGCGGAATTCTCCAAGCATAAGTAGGAGTAACTATAACAAGCCTGCTGTCTGTCGATACGGAAGAATAATCGTTATTTTTGATTTTATCGTTTAGATTTATTATATCGTCATTTGTTTTTTTGGCGATTTTTTCGGCGACAAACCTGCTGTTGCCTGTGCTTGAAAAGCATAAAATCATTACCTATTTTCCTCCTCGGGATAAGTAAGATTGAAGTTTTTTCTGAAATCGGTCATAATTTTCATTACATCTTTTGTGTAATCAAGGTGCATATCGTTCGATTCACCCAAAATTGCCTTTTCCATATCGTCAAGTTCATAAGCGAGAGCGTCCTCGTGCTTGCCGACTGACACCTTTTCGGTTTCACCGCTTTCGGCATAAGTTATTATAGCTTCCCACGCTCTCGGGTATTCCATAATTTCGATATATCCTTTTTCGCAAGACACCATACCACGCTTAGGCTGTTTTGAATGAAGAGACAGCATAACAGTCGCCATCTGTCCTTCCTTGTTTGTAAGGAGCATACTTGCCTGCTCGTCAACTCCGGTAGGGGCTTTTTTCATTTGTGACGCCACACTGTCCGGTGTTGAGTCAAAAAACCAGCGAACGAACGACAGCGAATAAACGCCTATATCAAGCATAGCACCGCCGGCAAGAGAACGGTTAAAAAAGCGGTTTTTCATATTATAATCTTTAAAACTACCGAAATTTGTTGTAATAAGATTAACCCGTCCGAGTTTGCCGGATGCGAGAATTTCGTTGAGTTTTTTATAAATCGGCATATGGTATATTGTCATAGCTTCGGCAACGATGACTCCCTTTTCGTCTGCGAATTTCAACGCTTCATCAAGTTCCGACGAATTGAGTGTAATTGACTTTTCAACAAGAATATGCTTGCTGTTTGCTATCGCTTTTTTCATAAATTCAATGTGAGTGTTATGCGGAGTTGTAATATAGATAACATCAACCTCCGGGTCGGTGAACATATCGTTAAAATCATCGTACACCTTGCCGATACCGTACTTTTCAGCAAACGCAACCGCCTTTTCATGAGTCCTGTTGCCCACAGCGTGAATACTTTTGCCGTTTTTCCGCAAAGCAACAGCCATCTCATTTGCTATAACTCCCGTGCCGAGAACCGCCCAATTAATGTTTTTCATTTTGACAACCTCCGATATCAGCATATTTATATGATTTCATTATAATAATTCATTGTCAATTAGTCAAACAGTCAAACAAAAAAGCCGTCTCACTTTTTTGTTTGACGACTTTTACTGTCATAAAGTTGTATATTTATTTCTTCACGGCACGCTTTACTGCTTTGATTACCTCATTGAGCACAATAACGCTTAATGCCGTTGCCAGCATTTTGAGCCACATAGTCGCAGACAAAGGCATTGTTTCAAATACGGCACCGCCAAATTGTGTAATTGCGAATTGCAAAATCAGTACAAGCAGAAATACGCCGAGCATAAGTTTGTTTTTCAAAAGATTTTTTATCATAGGCGTATCGTCAAGTTCACGGCAGTTGAACGCATTAAAGAGCTGAAACAAGACAAACAATGTAAACAACACGGTTGACTCCTCTTCGCTTGTTGCACCTAAGAAATTTTTAAAATGCTGAAGCATAAACACAACCGAAATGAAAATACCGTTTGTGAAAATTCTTGTAAGCATTGATTTTGAAATGATGTTTTCGTTTCTCTTTGTCGGTTTACGGTTAAGCAAATCGGAACGAAGCGGTTCCAATCCAAGAGTCAATGCCGGCGGTCCGTCCATAATAATATTAATCCACAAGAGTTCCAATGCCGTAAACGGTGCAGAAAATCCTGCAAGTATTGACGCAATAACCACAACAACCGACGAAACATTAACGGTGAGCTGGAACTGTATAAAACGCTTAAAGTTTTCGTAAATTCCGCGTCCCCACTGAACCGCTTTGATAATAGTTGAAAACGAGTCGTCAAGAAGAACCATATCGGCGGCTTCTTTTGTAACATCGGTTCCGGCAATTCCCATTGCAATTCCGACATCGGCGTGCTTAATGGCAGGTGCGTCGTTTATACCGTCGCCGGTAACGGCAACAACATTTTTTTCTTCTTTCAAGAGCTTAACCACACGCATTTTTACAAGCGGAGTGCTTCGTGCAATTACCTGAATTTTCTTCAAAGCGACCTTTAATTCATCATCCGTCATTTTTTCAATATCACAAGCCTCCACGGCAATGTGCTCATCATCAAGCATATGGAGTTCGTTTGCTATTGCCCTTGCGGTACGAATGTTGTCACCGGTAAGCATTTTCACTTCAATTCCCGCCGAACGGCAATTTTTGATTGCTTCGTAAACATCAGGACTTAATGGGTCGGAAATAACAACAAATCCGTCATAAACGAGATTTTGCTCAACCTCTTCCTGAGTTTCTCCGTCATAGGAGGCAAGCTCCTTGTGAGCAAAAGCAAGCAACCGTCCGGCTTCACTTTGAAACTCAGCCATAAGTTTCAGATTTTCGGCTTTTTCTTCTTCCGACACATCGGAACACATAGAAAGAATTTTTTCGGGATTGCCTTTTGTATAAAGAACGGTTTTTCCGTTTTCTCTAACGATCGTGCTCATATCCTTGTTTTGTGATGAAAACGGGAACACACGGACGATATCTGCGTCGTGGCGGATTTTTTGATAATCAACACCCGCTTTATGTGCGGCAACAAGCAAGGAACACTCTGTCGGATTTCCTATAAACGACCAATTTCCGTCTTCCTGTGAAATGTTGGCATTACTGTTTATGCAATAATTGTTCAAAAGAATTTTATCTTTAAGAGCCTCGGGTTCAATCATTTCTCCGTGGGTACAAATTTTTTGAACAGTCATTTTGTTTTCCGTCAAAGTACCTGTTTTATCAGAGCAAATAATATTTACGCAACCGATAGTTTCGCAGGCAATCATTTTCTTGACAAGGGCGTTTTCCTTGGACATTTTTATGATATTCAAAGCCAAAGAAACGGCAACAATTGTAGGAAGTCCCTCAGGAACTGCCGCAACAATCAAAACGATGCTCGTAATGAAAGCGTCCGACACCGTATCCAAAGTAAACTGTCCGTGAATAATAAACTGAACTATCTCAATAGCAAAAACGATTGCCGCCGCCGACGCACCCAAAACCGTAATTTGCTTTCCGAGCTTATCGAGCTTTTCCTGCAAAGGAGTGGTAGTTTTTTCAATAGACGAAAGTTCCTGTGCGATTTGACCGAATTCGGTATCGTTTCCGACGCCTGTAACCAGCATTTTACCGCTTCCCGTGGTAACAAAACATCCCGAATATAACATATTGCTTCGTTCTGCTACCGGTGTTTTTTCGGTACAAACGGCATTTGCGTTTTTGCTCACCGGCAAGCTTTCACCGGTAAGAGCGGATTCGTCCACGGCAAGGTCGTTACTTTCAAGCAAACGACCGTCGGCTACAATCTTATCTCCTGTTTCAATCATAATAATATCGCCGACAACAATTTCCTTTTGGGTAATCAACTGCGGTTCGCCGTTGCGAATAACTTTTATAAGCGTGTCCTCGTTGATTTTGTTAAGTGCCTCAAAAGCTTTTGCACTCTTGCCCTCAGTTATAATCGTAATAACAACAGACAATGCAATTGCCGCAAAAATGCCTACACATTCAAGGAAATTGTATTCCCCTCCGGTAAAGTAACGGGTTACATTTACCGCCAAAGTGATAATCGCCGCAAAAATAAGCATCAAAAGCATAGGCTCGGTTGACACGTCCCAAATTCTTTTGGCTAAAGATTCACGACTTTGGGCAACGAAGGAATTGGAGCCGTATTTGTTTCTTGACTTCTCCGCCTGCTGTTCGGTAAGACCTTTTTCTCGGTCTGTTCCCGTTTCAGAAAGCAATTCGTCCATTGCCATTCTAAAAGCTTCTTTCATTTCTCATTCTCCTTTAAATCCTAACCTTGTAAACTTAATTACAAACAACTTTGAGTGAACTTTCAAATCTGTTGATTTGTCGGCTGTAGACTGTGGTAAAAAATAAAAACGACACACATATATAGCTAAAAAACTATATATGAGTCTCGTTTTTTAAGACAAGCCAGACCTTGCGGTCAGAATGTTGACTTGCCACGCTACGCGCCACTACTCCCTCAAAATATGAATTTAATTATACTCTTGCATAATTGATTTGTCAAGATTTTATTTTATATATTCCAATCAAATATGCAGAGTTGTTTGCCTATTGCTTTTACAGGCGTGTTTCAATGATTTTATCTACAGTCGGACATTTTTTCTACTGTTATATTCATAATTAGTATATTAAAACACTCAAAATTAATGCAATAATGCTAATAACTAGATTTTAGGGACGACTGTTTTATAATCTATTGAGTTAGCCACAACATCCCATTTAGCAACAATCATTTTTTTAAGTTTCTTCCCATCACCAAAGTCAAGAAGGTCTTCACGTGACAGAGAATTCAATATTTTATTTAAACTTCCCAATCCAGCTGACGACAGTAAAAAAGCTTCTTCTGGGTCGCATAGTTTACAGTAAGCCCAAAGCTGTCCTAAATCATGTAAATTTAACTGAGTTTTTTTTGCCTCAATAAATGCAAGCTTGCAATTTCCTCTGGTTTTTATAATTCCCAGAACATCAATTTGAATATCTAGCCCTATAACTTGTGGATAAAAGTCAATAACCCCAGCCTCTTCTAATATTACGTCTAATGTTCTTGCGTGAGAATCAACTGTTAAAATTTCAGCTCTTGAATATTTATCGGTTAAATATTGCTTCAACCATATCTGCATAGGCTCATACAGCTCATATTCGTATCTAACATTATTCGCCATAACCTAAAGACCTCGCTAACTCAGTCCAAGAGTTGAAATGTTTACCTCTTATTTCAACTGGCAAAGACGGATCATTTTCACCAGGGTGAATAGGTTTGTTTTGAATACGAGATGATTTTTCCCAATAAAATTTATGCGTTTTAACAGGGTCAATAAACTCTAGGAGTTCTTCGCTATATCTTTCAAGTGCTTCTTGTTTGTGCTGAATGTTAAATCCTATCGGCAAAAACTCATTTGCAAATATTTTTACCTGGTGTTCTTTTTTCCAGAAGTTTAGTTTCCCTTGATTATACTTTACAAGCTTACCATCTCTAAAATTAGGATGACCAAAATCTATTGTTTGAACGGGTACATCCACATCTTTTAACATATTTGCAATATCAATAACCATAAACCAGTTTCCGGGAATTTCAATATATACACGATGAGCGCCATCTTGACCAAAGGCGATATTACTTTTTCTTATGTAGCCTGTAACATCAGCTATACCTTTAAGTAGTGCTTTCTTTTGGTCTATGGTAAAAGAAAATAACTCAGAGTCCATCCTCATAGTAGAGTGATGACGCCCGCTACCAATAAGGCGTATCATTTCACGAACAACATATTCATCATTCGGCTTAGTAAAACTAAGTTTTGTAGAGTGAGAACTTTGAGTAACTATCAGGTTATGACCTATTAACGGCTCAACAATACTCCTTATATCAACAATACTAGCCTTAACATACACAGAAACATCTTTTAAATCGTCCGTGTATAAGTTCTTATATGGTATGTCTATTGTAACTGTTGTTTCTTGATTGCCCCTTTGGATTTCTCCATTTCCTAAAATCATTCCAAGCATATATGCCATTTCTGTATTCATATCAACACCCCTTAATTATAGTTTTTATGTTCGATATTGTCTGATAAATGTAGTGAGGTCGAAATTTGGTCTGCAATAGCTTTTGCAAGCAGCGGTGGAACCGCATTGCCAATTTGCTTTCGAATATATACCTTCGAACCATAAAATATAAATTTATCATCAAATGATTGAATTCTAGCTGCTTCCCTTGGAGTTATCGCTCGATTTAAGTAAGGATGATTGTTTGTACCATTTGAAGATGCATCAAACCTAGTATCAATAGTAGGAGATACAGCATCCCACTTAAGTCTGCCCCAAGTGGTTTTAAATTTCTGTTTTCCAAGCATATCATTTGGCAAGCACTCTTTTCCTTGCTCGGGTGGTATCATTTTAAGTTTTTCGATAGCGACCTGTTTATGGTCGGAAGCTTTATGATTATATAGCTTTTCGCTTTCAAATCTCATTTTCTTTTGATATTCACTGTTTGGAGCTGTTTTATATTCTTGGCAAAATGCACCTTCTCCGGATTCCAAATATGATAAATCACTTATTGCATCCCTCACTGTTGTTTTAACTTCAACAGTTGGCAATGGTAATTCGATTGCTCCAAGTTTAGAACATATAAAAATTGCCCTTTCTCTTGACTGAGGAACGCCAAAATCAGCTGCATTTAATATGCCAAATCTAACTGTATATCCTAGTTTTTCTATAGAGCTTACTATTTCATCTTTAAACCAACCATTAGATGAAATCAACAATCCTTTAACATTTTCAATAACAAAAACCGCAGGCTGTAATATTTCGACAAGCTTCAAGTATTCTCGAAAAAGAAAATTTCTTGGGTCGTTTAACCCAAGTTTTTTCCCTTTCATTGAATATCCTTGGCATGGGGGTCCGCCTATAATCATATTTACTTCTTTTTTACGAGATAATTCGACTATTTTATCCTTAATTACTGAATTTGTAATATCGCCAACAAGGACTTCTGTATTTGGCATATTCTTCTTGAATGTATCAACTGCTTTTTCATCAAAATCCAATGCAACAACAGTTTTAAAAAAAGGATTTTTATGAAATCCCCATGACAGTCCTCCAGCACCACAGAACAAATCCAGAATCTTAAACTCATTAGGTAATTTCATTTGTTTTCTCCTACGAACAAGAATTCTTTTAAAAAGCTCTTTTCCATTTATTTTAGGCTTAAACAAATCAAATTCATTGTCTGAACCGTGGTTTGCTTCACCTATAATTTCAAATTGTGTATCATTATGATATTTAAGATATGTAATGGGAACTCCCATCACTCCGTCATAATCTACTGGGATATCTGATACTCTTTTCACATTAATAGCCTCAAAGTTATCGTACTTTGGATATTTTGAGGAATCATACAATTGTGTCAGTTCCAGTTTTTTATACCTTCTTGGGCTATCAAGATTTGTTAACCACATTGCATTACCAAGGCTTCTCCATTTCTGTCCTGTTTCATCTATCCAAAATCTTGTGGTTCTTGGTTCGGTATCTGCTGGTACACGAAATGCCATATCTCCGAATCTATAGCCTACCCATACTTTATTTTCTTTAATATAAGGGAAGATCTCTTTATATGTAATGGCATTTTGATTTCCTATTAGCAAAAATTGTTTGTTATACTGCATAATCAACGAAAAAAGCTCTGCAAACAAACTAAAAGGCGGATTCGTACAACAAATATCACAGTTTTTTAAATATGTGATACATTCCTCTGTTCTGAAATCGCCAGTCCCTTTTAATTTTCTTACAGTACCTTTACGATTTAGAATTTCTTTAATTGTTTTATCACTAACTGTCTCATTAATTTTCCCAGGAACAGATGATACAGAAAGCACATATCCTTGTCCTGCAGTTGCAAGTTCTCCGGATTCAAAATAAAAATCTAGTGACAATTGTGTATTGCCTTTTATCTGGTCAACTTTAGACCCAGAAAAAGAAGTGCAGACTAATTTTTTTAACTGCAATATATTAAAATTCTTTAAAAAATAATAGCAAAAATTCGATTCAAATGGGTCATCACAATTGCATAAAACAGTTTTTCCTTTGAATTGGTCTGCATAATGAGCAACTTCTTCCGCAATTGTCTCGTAAGTTGTATACCATTCATCGGTATTATTTGACGAATATTTTGCACTATTTAAAATAGTGTTTCCTTTCATTACAGTAGCTCCTATATTCTAAAATCATCATCAAGCACTTGGCTGTTTTATTTCTTAGTGTCATCAGCGATAAATTCCATTATGTCGTCCACTGTGCAATCTAGGGTATCACAAATCTTTCTCAATACATCAGTTGAAACATCTAGTCCTTTTGAAAGTTTTGTCATGGAGTAATGTGTGATATTGGCTTTCTTTTCCAACTGACTTTTATTCATATCTTTATCTATTAACAGTTTCCATAGCTTTTTGTAGCTAACCATTAAATTACTCCTTTCTTAATTATGCTCGAATTTCAGATTAACAAAATTATTATAGCACAAAACATACAGCTATTCAATCAAGATATATGATTTTCGTATTTTTAGTATGATTTTACGCATCAAAAAAGGACAAGCAAGGATTTCTCCTTACTTGTCCTAAAATCTCATTATTCACTTATCTCAGCAATAAATTACCTCAGTGTCCACAATCTCCTTAGCTCGGCTTCTGATATTATTCATTTTCTGCACCCACTCCATAGCGTTGTCGGCTTTGAGTGTTTCCGTGACACCCTCTTTTTCGGCAAGTTCATCTACCAGCCGAAGAAACATATTTTCCGCTTGCTCTTCAA
>CAVLCA010000018.1:0-53751 GCA_963661495.1 bacterium | reverse complement strand
AATGAAAAATACTTGCTTTGGTATTTTAACTAAAGCAAGTATTTAATCTTTTAAGACTTATTAATTATAAAAATTATTTGTTGATTTGATGAGTGAGGCGAACATTATGAATGAAATATCTACTGTTGATTTTTTTCCGTGGGCATGGATGCTGCATTTTGCAAGAGCACTTTTGTCATTTAATGTGGTTAATGCTTTAACAAAACGAAAATACGGTATGTTTAAAACATTTATTATTTATATCGGTGTGTGTATGGTATATTCTTATGCAACATTGCAGTTAAAAGATATGTCGCAAAAGGTTGAATATACATGCTTGACATTGTATTTTGTAATACAATGTGTTCTTGTGATTTTTTTGACTGAAAATAAGTTGTACTTAAAGCTTATTTCTGTTATTTCGGCATTTTTAACAATGCTGCTTTCATCGGCGTTGTATTATTCTTTTATAACTGTTACATTTGGCAAAGAGGGAACAGAAGCATTTTTAAACAAAACCACGCTT
Source organism: bacterium (assembly GCA_963661495.1). Classification (GTDB taxonomy): domain Bacteria; phylum Bacillota; class Clostridia; order Oscillospirales; family Acutalibacteraceae; genus Eubacterium_R. The sequence continues at coordinate 53,246 of CAVLCA010000018.1, read as the reverse complement.
TTGTCTTTGATATGCTTGTGTTTGTTTATGGTTGCATTTTCGTTTTTTGTTGTGTTTATAATAAAAGTTATAAAAAATAAGCTCAATAATACGCTTGATCATAATATTAAATACATATATTTTTATCTTTTTCCGTTGACGCATATATTTGCTATTCAAATCGTATATGCCTTTGAACAACAGCTTGCAACCAAGGTTAACGATTATTCTCAAAGACTATCTTTTGTTTCCAGTATATATTTTGTTATTTGCTTTATAATAGACTTTTCTATAATGTTTTCAGTTGATTTTCTTGAAAAAAGGGAACAGGAAAATTTAAAATATAAACAATTGCTTGCCAATAACGAGCTTGATTATCAAAAATATTTGCAATTGAAAACAGAAAGAGAACGATACAGAAAAATCAGGCATGACATATCGAATATTTTGACAACAGCCGCAGGTTTTATTGAAATTGAAAAGCCGCAAAAGGCACTTGAAATTTTGCAAAAAGCAAATGATGATATTCACAATTCGGCATATGAAATAATTTGCCAAAATGAAACCATAAACACAATTTATACAATTAAACATCAGCAGGCTGAAGAAAAAGGAATTAATCTTGTAATTAAGGTTAAGGAAAATTCCGAAATAAAAATATCCAATTATGACTTATGCAGAATTTTAACCAATCTTATTGATAATCAGATTGAAGCTACAGAAAATTCTTCAAAAAACAGAGAGGTTGAACTTTCTGTAAATATCACTCCTGCAAATATAGTGATAAAAAGCACAAATTTGTATAAAAATTCAAATAAAAAGAAAGTGACAAATAAAGATTTTCATGGCTACGGTCAAAAGATTATCAGTGATATTGCAAAAAAGTATAACGGCAAATACAGTTTTAATATTGTTGAGAATGAATATATAACGAGTACAATACTTGATAATATCGAAGTTTGAATTAAATATAAAACAGAAAAAAGACGGAAGGGTTTTACTTTTAACCCCTCAGTTGCACATAAAGTGCAACAGCTCCCCTTTATAACATTAAAAGGGGAGCCTTATTAATTGGTTTATAATTATTTATAAAGAGCGCCGTAGTTTTTGCAAGCGCTGTAATCGGCTGCTTGTTTATCGTCTGTGCCGAATGCTGCCCAACATTGCGGACGGAAAATTCTGTCGTCTTCAACATTGTGCATATTTACAGGAATACGAAGCATTGAAGCGAGTGTGATGAGCTTGTCGCCGATGTGGCCGTAAACCGTTACGCCGTGGTTTGCACCCCAATTTGCCATAACGCTGTAAACATCTTTGAACGCACCTTTGCCGGTGAGCTTTGGAGCAAACCAAGTTGTAGGCCATGTTTTGTCAGTACGCCGGTCAATAGTGTTGTGGATTTGGTCAGGGAGATTAACCGTGTAGCCCTCGGCAAGCTGAAGGACAGGACCGATACCCTCAACAATGTTGATACGAAGCATTGTGATAGGCATTTCTGCACTGCAACGGAAGTGTGATGAAAATCCGCCGCCGCGGAAATATTCGTAGTTTGCTCTGCACCAATCTGTTGCGTTAATGCAAGCCTTGATGTCGTCCTCTGTCATCTTCCAGAACGGTTTCATACAGCCTTCGCCGTTTTCGTTCTTTGAAGCACCCGAACCGTCAAGTGCGGTTGCACCCGAGTTGATAAGGTGGATGAATCCGTCTTTTGCCACGCCGTCAGGACGCATACCGGTTACACGCTCGCAAGCATCAGGGCTCCAGTATGTACGAACATCGTGGAAGCAAGGTGCCGTGTCGGATACAAGAGTGCCGAGAATCATTGAAGCACCGTTGAGTGTGTCATTTTCTGTTGCAAAAGGAGTAGGCATTTTCTTGCCGTTCCAGTCGAATGTTGAAGCCATAATTGCTTCTGTAAAGTCTGCATTAGGAAGCCAGTCTGTCCAGTTTCTTTGACCTTGGAAACCGCCTGCCACAGCATTTTTACCGAGTGCTTCTTCGTGCCAGCCCATTTCGTCAAGCTTTTTGTTGCCGAAAAGAATGTCACGAACAACGATTGTCATCTTTGTGATGAATTCCCAATCTTTGTCAGGAGCAACAACCTTTGATTTTTTGATAATTTCAGGCAAGTCCTTACCTGCGTTTACATCAAAGCCCTCTTTGCAGTTAGCCTTAACCCAAGCGATAGCCTTGTCGTATTCGTCGTGGTCATAAATTTCAAGTGTAATTCTGCGTACGATTTCTGTCATATCAACCCATTCCGGGCGAATGCCGAGATACTTTTGGAAGAAGTCTGCGTTGCAGTAAGAACCTGCGATACCCATTGCAACACCGCCGAGATTTACATATGACTTGTTGTTCATCCAACCGACAGATACGGCACATTTTGCAAAAGTCAAAATCTTTTTGGCAACATCGTCAGGAATTGACTTGTCGTCCATATCCTGTACATCGTGACCGTAAATTGAGAATGCCGGCATACCTTTTTGTGCATAAGCTGCCATAACAGCTGCAAGATAAACCGCACCCGGTCTTTCTGTGCCGTTAAATCCCCAAACAGCCTTGATTGTTTTTGGATTGTTGTCGTATGTTTCCATACCGTAGCACCAGCACGGAGTTACGGAAAGAGTTGCAACAACATTTTCGGTTGAAAACTGCTCTTCGCACGCTGCTGCTTCCGCACCGCCGCCGATGGTCGTGTTTGATACTACGCACTGAACAGGCGTACCGTCAGGGTAGCAAAGAGTTTCCGAAATGAGTTTTGCGGCTGAAGTAGCCATACCCATTGTCTGTTCTTCAAGGCTTTCACGAACTCCGCCCCATCTGCCGTCGATAACCGGGCGAATGCCTATTTTAGGATAATTCATAAATATACTCCTTTACAAAATTAATTAATTGCGTTTAAAAATTTTTGATAAGCCGCCTCAAAACTTTGAGGGTCAATCGGCTTGTACTCTTTTAGATTTTCCTGTGATTTTATAATTTCTCTGCCGGCATTTACATCTTCTATATCGCCGAGAGCAATAAGCTGAAGAATGATGTTGCCGAGTGCAGTTGCCTCTGTAGGACCTGCAATAACAGGCAAATTGAGGCTGTCTGCCGTCATTTGGCAAAGGAAGCTGTCCTTTGTTCCGCCGCCGAGAAGATGAAGCACATTAAATTTCTTTTCTGTGTTTTCTTCAATCTGCTTGATTGCAAAGCGGTACTTCATTGCAAGGCTTTCGTAAATACATCTCACCAAAGCACCGTCGGTGAGCGGTTCGCCCTGACCGGTCTTTTTGCAATAGTCACGGATTTTCTTCGGCATATCTTTTGGGGAGGCAAAAACCTCCTCATCCGGGTCAATGAAAAATTCAAACGGCTTTTCGTTTCTTGCAAGCTGTTCCATATCGTTGTATGAATAATTCTTGCCCTCTTCTTTGAAATTGCGTCTGATTTCCTGAATCAGCCACAAACCGCTGATGTTTTTAAGGTAGTTGATTTTGCCGTTTGCACCGAGTTCGTTTGACAATTCATCCGTCATACTCTTTTCGGTGAGAATCGGCTCACTGTTTTCGCAGCCTATGAGCGACCAAGTGCCGCAGGAGAGAAACGCAGGCTCTTCGCCTGAAACGCTCGGCATTGCACAAACGGCACATTGTGTGTCGTGCCCCGCAACCTTGATTACTTTAATGCCGTTGTATTCTCCGGCAACCGTTGCACTCTTAACTATCGGCGGAAGCATTTTTTCTTCTTTGCCGGTGAGTGCAAAAACACCGTTTTGCCATTTGATATTTTTCAAATCAAGCATTTGTGATGTTGAAGCAATTGTTTGCTCGGCAGTTTTTGCCCCGCACAAAGCATAGGCAAAAAGGTCGGGCATAAACAAAAACATATCCGCACTCTCATTTTCTTCTGCCAAAAGCTGAAAAAGTGTGTTAATCGGCATAATTTGATTGCCTGTTTTTTCGTAAAGCTCGGTTTGAGAAATGCTTTCAAATATTTTTTGCGGTGCGTCTTTCGTTCTGCCGTCACGGTAGCAAATCGGCAAATCGGCAATTTCGCCGTCTGCGTTGATAAGACCGTAATCAACTCCCCAAGTGTCAAAAGCAAGAGAATCTGCCTTGTCGGCAAGCTCTATCGCTTTTTTAACTTCACCGAGAAGATACGGAAAATCCCAACGGAGATGACCGTCCTTTTCGGTAAGTACATTATCAAAGCGGTGAATTTCGTTATATTCGATTTTACCGTTTTTGTATTCGGCAAGAATTGCTCTGCCTGTTGACGCACCGAAGTCGAATGCTAATACTCGGCTCATACTGTTACTACTCCTTTTTTGAGCAAAACATTTGCATAAATTGCGGTTTCGCCCGTTGCGATAATGAGATAAGCGTTTTTAGCCCTTTCATAAAAAGCAAAGCGTTCCGTCATTTCAATATCGTGGTGAGCAGGCTCGTATTTGTTGAAGAGCTTGTCATATTCAGCCCAAATTGCCGGAGTAGGCGTGTTGTCGCCCTTTACAACTTCCATAAGAGCAACCGGCTTCTCTGTGTATGTATCAAGCGGAATAAGCGACAAAACAGCGTCCAAAACATCTGTTGTTGAATGGCCGTCGGCACGGACAACGATTGCGTTTTTGCCTATGCTTTCGCAAGGGAAGTTGCCGTCGGCAATTACAAGCTCGTCACCGTGACCCATTTCGCAAAGAGCTTTAAGAAGCTCAGGGGACACAATAGGATTGATACCTTTGAGCATAATCAGTCCTCCTTTTTGTGGAGCAATTCATCATCCGGATTGAATACTTTGTAACCCGGGTGACGGCCTGTGATTCTGTAATAACTTCTGAGGTCGATAAGTTTTTGAATGTTTTTGTCATCAATATCATGGCTGCCGCCAAGGATAACCGCATTGATTGTGATTTTTGCCCAAAGTTCAAGACTTTCCATTCTGTAAAAAGCGGTGATAACATCACTGCCCACTGCAAGTGCGCCGTGATTTTCAAGAAGCATTACATCGTGCTCATCAAGATACGGTTCAATAGCGTCCGGAACTTCTGTTGTAGACGGAGTACCGTACGGAGTAAGAGGAACTGCACCGATAGCGGCAACATCCTCAATCATATTGTACATATCCATAGCCTTGTGAGCTACTGCAAAGCCTGTTGCTCCCGGTGGGTGAGCGTGGATTACGCTGTTTACATCAGGTCTTTTGTCATAACAGCGAAGATGCATTTTGATTTCGCTTGACGGACGAAGTCCCTCAGCGGCTTCAAGAACATTACCCTCTCTGTCGATTCTGATGAGCTTGTCCGGAGTGATAAACGACTTGCTCATACCGGTAGGCGTTGCGAGAAGTGTTCCGTCGTCAAGTTTTGCACTTACATTACCGTCGTTTGCGGCAACCCATCCGAGTTGCCACATCTTATGGCACACATCGCAAATTTGGTCTTTGATTGTTTCAATATCCATAGTTAAATTTTCCTTTCAATAATACTATATTTTTATTATATAGTTGATTTTGGTATAAAACAAGGTGTATAATGATAAGTAATAGGATTATTTTGACATTTTGGGTGGAATATGAGATATTTTGGCTATCAGGAAAATCAGGTGCGGGGCACTTTTGGATTTCCCATACAGTTATATTATGTTGACATCAATCATCCGCAGTACGAAATGCCGTTTCATTGGCATATGGAGTGTGAGCTTATCCTTGTGCTTGACGGCAGATTGTACCTTACGGTTAACGGCACGGCGTATACTCTTCAAAAGGGGCAAAGTGCGTTTATTCCCGGCGAGTTCATTCACGGCGGAACACCCGAAAACTGCATATATGAATGTGTCGTTTTTGACATTGAGCGGTTTTTATCGTTGTCGCCGCAGTGCCTTGAAAAATACAATTCGTCGCTTGATAACGGAAGCGTGAGCGAAATGATATTTGACGACAATTCAAAATGCGGTCGGATTATTGACGAACTTTTTGTCAATATGGAAAGGGAAAACTCGGCTTACACCTTTACTACCACAGGTTTGCTGTGGCAGTTTATGGGCGAACTTCTTGAACAAAAATCGGCGGTTAAGACTGAAAACACCGATACGGTTTACCGTAAAAACAAGCAAATAAAGCGTGTGCTTACAAAAATCCGCAATGATTATTCCAAACCGCTCACTCTTGACGATTTGGCAAAGGAGGCACATCTTAATTCGCAGTATTTTTGTCGTGCATTCAAGGAACTGACCGGCAAGCCCCCGATTGATTATCTCAACTATTACCGCATAGAATGTGCGGCGGAACAGCTTCGTCTTTCTGATTTATCCGTTACCGAGGTTGCACTTTCGTGCGGATTTAACGATTTGAGTTATTTTAACCGTATGTTTAAACGCAGAAAAAATATGACGCCGACGCAGTACAGAAACAATCTGAATTATCGGTGATTTTTTAAAGTATGACAAATAATTAACCTCTCATCGGCACAACGCAATGAGAGGTCTTTTGTTATTTTATATTGTTCTTAATCCTGTATGTCATTGATGACGGATGCTTGCTGCCCCATAGGAAATAAATGATTATTGAAATTATATTTGCAACCGAAATAATTGCAAACATACGGTTGTATCCCGCATTGTCAATAAGCACACCGGCAATACCGCCGCCGATGCCGATACCTATATCGTAAGCACAAAGAAAGGTGGAGTTTGCCGCACCTCGGCGTTCGGGAGGAGCAATATTAACAGCCATAGCCTGAAGTGCAGGTTCGATGCCGCCAAAGGCAAAACCCGAGAATATACCCGAAATGATGAATGTAATGTTATTCGGAACAAACGCAAGCAAAAGCAAAGCCGCAAGCATAAGAACATTGCACGCATACACAAAAATGCCTTCACCTTTTTTATCGGCTTGCTTGCCGATGAGCACCCTTGTCAAAAAAAGCATAACTGCCATAACAGTGAAATATGCACCGCCCGAAAGGGTGATTTTGTCGGTTTGAGATACAAATTTGAGCGTGTAATTTTCAAGAGCACCGTAGGTCAAAAGGAACACAAGCACAACGCATGAGGCGGGCAAGGCGTCTTTGTCTATAAGACCCTTAAAATTCAACGGCTTTTTTTCAACCTCTAATTTAGGCACTTTTAAAAATGCAAACAGCACAAGGCACAAAACCATACAACCTGTTGAAACGGCAAACAGTGTGGCAAAACTTTTTCTCATCAACGCTTCACCGATTGCCGGAGCACAGGCAGTTGCAAGAGCCGTCGCCATACCAAACATACCCATACCTTCGGAAAAACGCTCCTTTGGTATGATGTCAGACGCTATTGTTGATGTTGAAGTGTTTGAAAATGCAAGTGCAAATCCGTGAATCATACGAAATGCCACGGCAAGTGCAATTGACGACAGAGCGGTATAAACAAGTAGATACCCCATAGGCATTAGTGCCATACCTAAAATGCCCACAAGTAAAATCAGCTTTCGTTTGCCGTTATCAAGAAGCCAACCGACAAACGGTCGGCATACAACCGACACAACGCAAAACAGCGTTACGCACAAGCCCGATATACTGTCGGAATATCCGAGAAGCGAGATAAAAAACGGAAATGTTGACAGTATCATCAAGTGGTTTAAAAACACAAGGAAATTAACAACAATAATTATTATGAAGTCTTTGCTCCACAATTTTACATTTGATTTTTCTTTCATAAAGCACCGTCCTATTTTTATTTGAGCAAAAGAAAAAGCGTAAGCCCATCCGGACTTACGCACAGATTGTTGATAAAACTCCCGATTCGCAAAAAGCGAAATTCAGAATTTTTTCAACAGTCTAAAGCATATCGAAAACACTTTCCCGACACGCTTTAAGCTACTCGATGCTTTGTATTATATCACCTGAGATTTTGAAAAGTCAAATGTTTTTTTGCAAAAACAACATTTTTGTTGTGCTTTTAGGTTATATCACCGGTTTGCTTTTTTCGCCGTGAAGAAAATTCTCGGCATTTTCAGTATCATTTTGCCGTTCGATTGAAATGAATATTCATTTTTGATGTTTTCTTTGAGTTCAGTCAAAAATTCTGCCTGCCCGTTTTCATCAAGTGCGTCAAGGTACGGTCGCAGTCCGCTGCCTTTGTACCAATTTATCACGCCGTCAATTCCGTTAACCGTGTGAAAGTAATCGGTTTGCCAAATGTCAAAATCAAGTCCGAGTTCACTCAAAATATCGTAGTATTGTTCGGGAGTTAGGTTGTGGAAATTTTTGATTGTCGACAGCTTTTGCCATTTTTCGCACTCAACCATTTTGAACAAAACCTTGTAAAACGGTGCCGCTTGAATATACGGAATTTGCACGGCAAGAGTTCCGCCTTGGTTTAATTTGTCAACCGTTGCAGTCAAAAGCTCTTTTTGGTTGGGAATCCAATGAATGCACGCATTTGAAAAAATCAAATCAAAGTTTTCCTCAATTTCGGAAAAACCCTGCGGCACAAAACACTGTTTGAAGTTCATATCGGGATAGGTTGTCCGTGCCCGTTCAAGCATATCGGGCGAGGCGTCAATTCCGAGGATTTCGGCGTCGGCAAAACGCTCTTTGAGTGCATGTGTGCTGTTGCCCGGACCGCAACCGATGTCGAGTACATTTTTGGGGTTGATGTCACACAAACGAGCCACCAAATCCACCGACGGCTGTGTGCGTTCCTTTGCAAATTTCATATACTGTGCCGAGTTCCAGTCGGACATATTACCATCTCCCGATAAATTTTAAGTGTAACTTTATTGTTTTTATTATAGCGTGTTTTTTAGATAAATTCCACTTGTTTTTATTTGGTGTTCAATTTCATTTTACAATCTATCAAAATAAAATAACTACGGATAAAAACATCCGTAGTTATTTTTTGGTCGAGGTGACAAGATTCGAACTTGCGACCCCCACGTCCCGAACGTGGTGCTCTACCAAACTGAGCCACACCTCGATATTCAATTTGTTACTTGTGTATTATAGCACATAAAATAAAAAAAACAATACTTTTTTGAAAATTAATTTATAACGGCTCCTCTTTGTTGCGTTGAAGAGAAGCCGTTTGATTGTGATTTTAATCCTTGTTTTGAGCTTTTGCAAGTTCTTCGGCAAATGTCATAATTTTATAATTGTTGGCGTCTGCGTCGATTTTGTCGGTGAGAAGTTGAACGGTTTCAACAAGTGCCCAAATTTCTGCAATAACATAACCGAGGCCAAAGAACAATGAGCCGATAAGTGCAATAAGAAGCTGAGCGATTGCCTTGGAATTGTTGCCGAGATAGAAATTGTGAATACCCAAACCGCCGAGTGTTGCACCGAGAATTACTGCCACATATTTTTTCTTCGGTTTGTAATTTTCAGGATAATCGGTTGACGGTGCCGGTTTTTCCGAAATCGGATTATAATACGGCGGCTGTTGATTCGGGTCGTAATAATTTTGCTGAGGAGCACCGTACATCGGCTGATTGTAACCTTGCTCCTGATACGGATTTTGATATTCGCCTTGCGAATTAAATTGTTCCGCCGGTGGGTAGTATGTATTTTGTGTTTCGTCAAGTTGTTGAGGTTCTGCTTCATAAACAGGTGCGCTCTGTACTTCGTCTACAGGTTCGACTGTGGATTCCGCTACGGGTTCAACCTGAACATTTTCGCTTGTTTGTTCGCCTGTGCATGTGCAAACTTCACCTTCAAGAAGTTCTTTTCCGCAATTAGGACATGTCATAAGTATGTCTCCTTTCAAATAATTTATAACTTATGGTTACATATTATAACAAATATTATACAAAGTCAAATTTATTTGATTAATAAATCTTATATTTTTTGTAAACAAAAGCGTGGAAAAACAGAAAATCCAAAAAAATTTAGTCAAAAAAATTTAATAATGTAATTAATTAATATTGAATTACAAAAAGATTAGTTATATAATAACCTTGATTAAAATATAGGAGAACTGCTATGACAGAGTTTATGGGTAAGGACTTCTTGCTTGACACTGAGTGTGCAAAAAAGCTGTTCCACGATTTTGCGGAAAATATGCCTATTTGCGACTATCACTGTCACTTGAGTCCGAAAGAGATTTATGAAAATAACGAACCGACCGATATTTCACAGTTGTGGCTGTCGGGAGACCACTACAAATGGCGTGCGATGAGAAGTGCCGGTATTGATGAAAAATACTGCACGGGTGACGCGTTGGGTGAGGAAAAGTTTGTTAAGTTTGCCGAGGCGTTGCAGTATTGCATCGGTAATCCGCTTTATCACTGGGCACATATCGAGCTTCAACGATATTTCGGCATTGACACACCGCTCAATGCCAAAACGGCGAAAGATATTTACAAAAGAGCAAATGCGGCTATCAAAAGCGGTGATTTTCGCCCGCAAAGCCTCATCACAAACAGCAATGTAAAAGTTGTTTGCACAACGGATGACCCGATTGACAGTCTTGAATATCACAAACTTCTTAAAGATGTTGACGGCTTTGACTGCAAGGTGCTTCCGTCATTCAGACCGGACAAGGCACTTAATATTCACCTTGACGGTTTTGCCGATTATATCAAGAGCTTAGGCGAAGCGGCAGGCGTTGAAATTAAGTCGTACAAAGATGTAATTACCGCACTTCTTAACAGGTGTGACTATTTCAACGGGGTTGGCTGTAAGGTGTCTGACCAGGCGTTTGAATATGTTCCGTTTGAAAGAGCAAGCGATGAAGAAATCGAAAAAGTGTTCCGTCAGGCTATGAACGGCGATGTTCCGTCACAGGCAGACGGCGATAAATACAGGACGGCTGTGCTTCTTGCACTCGGTGAAAAGTATCACGAGCTTGATTGGGCTATGGAAATTCATATCGGTGCAATTCGCAACAATTCAACAAGAATGTTCAAACAACTCGGTGCCGATACAGGTTTTGACAGTGTGGGCGATTGTGAGGTTGCAATTACTCTTTCAAGATTTTTGGACTCACTTGATGTAAACAATGTGCTGCCTAAAACGATTTTGTTCAATCTTAACGACAAGGACAATACCGTGCTTGCAACCATGCTCGGTAACTTCCAGGGTACGGAAGCCGAAAGCAAAATCCAGTTCGGTCCGGCTTGGTGGTTCCTTGACACTATGGACGGTATGACCGCACAGATGAAGTCGCTCGGCAATCTCGGCGTACTCGGTAAATTTGTCGGTATGGAAACGGATTCACGCTCGTTTACATCTTACGGCAGACACGAGTATTTCAGAAGAATTATGTGCCGTCTGCTCGGCAGATGGGTTGAAGACGGCTGGTACGCTTATGACGAGGATATTCTCAAGGAAATTGTTTGCGGCATTTCGTATAACAACGCTATAAAATATTTTGGATTTTAATATAACATTGAAAGGCTTAGGTGATTAATTATGAATCTTAATTTAAGACCTAAAGAAGAGTGTATGTTTGACGAGGTTTCTCTCGGTGAAATTATGCTCAGACTTGACCCGGGCGAGGGCAGAATAAAGACTGCTCGCTCGTTCAGAGCTTGGGAAGGCGGCGGCGAATACAATGTTGCCCGCGGACTTCGCAGATGCTTTGGTATGAAAACATCGGTTGTTACCGCTTTTGCCGAAAACGAAATCGGTTATCTTATGGAAGACCTTATTCTTCAGGGCGGTGTTGATACATCTCTTATCAAGTGGGTACCTTATGACGGTATCGGCAGAACAGTAAGAAACGGCATTAACTTTACCGAACGCGGTTTCGGTATTCGCGGTGCGGTAGGTGCTTCCGACAGAGGCAATACAGCCGCTTCACAGCTCAAACCCGAAGATATTGATTGGGATTATATTTTCGGTACTCTCGGAGTTCGTTGGCTTCATACGGGCGGTATCTATGCCGCTTTGTCCGAAACTGCCGCTCAGACAGTAATTACTGCCGTTAAAAAGGCAAAGGAATACGGCACGGTTGTGTCTTATGACCTTAACTACCGTCCGTCACTTTGGAAAGGTATCGGCGGTCAGGCAAAGGCTCAGGAAGTCAACAAAGAAATTGCAAAGTATGTCGATGTTATGATTGGCAATGAAGAAGACTTTACCGCTTCTCTCGGCTTTGAAGTTGAGGGTAATGACGCCGACCTTAAAGAACTTAATATGGACGGCTATTATAAAATGATTGAAACCGTTATAAAGGCTTATCCAAACTTTAAGGTTATCGCAACAACACTTCGTACAGTAAAAACCGCCACTGTTAATGATTGGAAGGCTATTTGCTGGGCTGACGGCAAAATTTATAATTCTCTCGAATATCCGGGACTTGAAATTCTTGACCGTGTAGGCGGCGGCGACAGCTTTGCTTCCGGCCTTATTTACGGCTTGATGACATATGAAGACGCACAAAAGGCAGTTAACTACGGCGTTGTTCACGGCGCACTCGCAATGACCACTCCGGGCGATACTTCAATGGCTTCTCTCAAAGAGGTTGAGGCTAAGGTTAACGGTGCAGGTGCCCGCGTTCAAAGATAAATATTATATGTAGGGGATGGGCTTGCCCGTCCCGTAAATTACAAAAAATTATCGGAATTTTTCCGTAGGGTGTGCCGTCTGCGGCGCATCGCAAATTAAAATACAGGAGATATTACTATGTCAAATAAAATTGAAACTCTTGCTAAAATCCAAGAGGTTGGTATTGTTGCCGTTGTTCGTGCAACTTCTATTGAACAGGCAGAAAAAATCACCGACGCTTGTATCGCCGGCGGTGTTGCCGCTATTGAACTTACATTCACTGTTCCTCACGCAGATAAGCTTATCGAGGCTATGAGAGCAAAGTACAATTCAGGTGAAATTATTATCGGTGCAGGCACAGTTATGGACGCCGCAACAGCAAGAATCGCTATCCTTGCAGGTGCGGAATATATCGTTTCTCCGTACTTTGACCCTGAAACCGTTAAGTGCTGTAACAGATACGGTATTCCGTCAATGCCGGGCATTTACACTCCTACCGAAGCGGTTCATGCTATGGAATGCGGTGCAGATGTGCTCAAGGTGTTCCCTGGCGATATTGCAGGCCCTCGCTTCATCAAGGACATTCACGGCCCTATTCCAAACGCTGTTATGATGCCGTCGGGCGGCGTTGATGTTGACAATGTTAAGGAATGGATTAAAGCGGGTGCAATCGCTTGCGGTGCCGGCTCATCACTTATCGCAGGTGCAAAAACAGGCGATTACGACAAGATTACCGAAACAGGTAAGCTCTTTGTTCAAAGAATTAAAGAGGCTCGTGCAGAAATGAGCAAGTAATAGACTGTCGATAAAGCCCCTGAACCACGCCAAAATTATTTCAGCGTGATTTTGTAGGGGATAGGCTTGCCTATCCCGAAATATTATCGTATTAATAACACAATCTAAAAAAGTGCCGCAAACTCGATGTTTGCGGCACTTTCGGCGTTTTTCGTTTTTTGCTCAGTCGAGGTATTTATATACATCTTCCTTCGCAAGAAAACGAAATTCAGAAACTTTCTCAACAGCCTCAAAGCGTGTCGAAAACACTTCGTTCTTATGTATTATTCCTCTTCTGTGTCCTCTTCAACGAGGGTTGAAAGCAGTTCGATGGCTTTTTTGATTTTTGCGTCGTCTTTTTGAATACCGAGTTCGCTCACATTTTTGCCGATTATCATATCCACTATGTCCTCAACACGGGCAAGCGTGGCGATGTAATCGGTTTTTTCTTCGTCCCTTGCGGCTCTGTCCTCAATATCTCCGGTAAAGGTGTCGCTGATGTTTTCCTTGAACGCAAGTTTTTCGTTGTTGACGGAACGAACAACTTTTGAGTCCTTTTCGATAACAAGCGATGTTATGCACTCGGAATCTCTGCCCATCAGCCTTTTCATTTTCCAAAAAATATAGGTTGCGTCAAACAAACTTGAAAATGTGATGTGCTCAACTCCCGTCACCCTGTTGATGTAAAGATAAACAAGGTCGTTTGAATTGTCGTTTACCGTTGCGTTTACTTTTTTGATAAACTCGTTGTCCGATGTGGCAAGCTCGCTCAGTTCAAAATTGTAAAGGAGCGTCATATTTTCGTCAAAAACAAGCACCGATTCCCTTATGGCAACATAATATTCTCTGCCCTCGAATGAAAAGGAAATTAAATTGTTTTTGTTTTGGATTGTTGATTGCAGGCTTTCGCCCTTGTTTTTGCTTCTGCCAAGCAGTTTTTCGAGTTTTGACACCGTGTTTTCCCCCTTAATCACTGTTCAAATTTTTGAATAGAATATGCTTAATATAACATATATAATATACTAAAACAAGCATTTGTACAAAATTTTGCGTGATTTTTGTTGCAAATGACAACGGCACAAAACTTGACACGGTTATATTATTATTGGTAATATATATACATATTAATAATAAGAGGTTACATTATGCAAACTTACGAACAGGTTGATAATTATATGAAAACCCTTGACTTGAAGTATTTCAAGGGCACAAACGACTTTTTGGCAAATCTTATGCTCAAAACCGATAAGGACTATGTTAAGGAGCTTGCCAACACGCTCAATTCAAGAGCACAGGGTCAAAATTCGGACAACGAGTATTTTTACCGATTGAAAAACAAAACGCTCGACGGCTCGCTTTGCGTTTCCGCAGCGTTCGACAGCGGGTTGTTCAGACATCTGGGCAATATAATTGTTGACGGCAAGGAGTGTTTTCACGGCACGGTGCTTGATATAGGTTGCGATTGCGGACTTGTAAGCTGTTTTATCGCACAGCAGTATCCCGAGTGCAAGGTTGTCGGTGTGGATAAAAACGAGGCGGCGGTCAATAACGCAAAGGAGCTTGCCGAAAGGCTCGGACTTTCAAATGCCGAATTTGTTACAGCCGATATATACGACTTTACGCTCGATAAAAAGGCGGATGTTGCCACTTCGTTTAGGGGACTTCTTGATATTGCACAACAGCAAACCAAAGGCGTCAGCGTTATCGGAGAAAGAAGCGTTAGGGAAAAAGCGTACCAAAATGCGTTTTTGCCTCTCGCAACGGTTATAGGTAATAATTTGAAAGACGGCGGAACCGTAATCAGCGTAGAACGCTACACGGCTATGTACGGCTGGCTCGGCTGGCTTCAGGCTCTTGCACAAAACGGCATTTGCCCTCTCGTTGAGCAATGTGCACGAATGGTGGCACAGGATATTTCGTCCGCAAAAGATTATTCTGTTACTTTTGCACAAAAAGGTTGCCACACTTCTCCGCTTGAAGCATATAATTATGTTATGGAGAAAACATTCAAAAGCGGCGCCGGAGTTGTGGGGGCGGACGCCGAATTCGCTCTTTATTTTGACTCGGATGAAATAGAATTTACGGATGTGTATAAGGGCGAAAAATTGCTTCATCAGTTTGCAAAAGCCGTGTCTAAGGGCGGTAAATATATGTTTTACGAAGCCGACCTTGACTACAGAAAACTCAAATATTGCAATGAAAAAAAGAAGAAAAAAGCCGATGAGGACTTTGAAAGAAAGCTTGCACTTTATGCGGGAGATGAGTTTAAAGTCGAAAATTACACCGTAAATAATTAACTGAAAATTAAACAAATTTCAATTTCTTTGTGCAATTTGCACAAAATCACTTTTTCAAATTACTAATTCCTACAAAAATTAAAAATATGTGAATTTTTTATTGAAAAATTGTAAGAAAAGGTTTATGCTTAAATCAAGGAACACAAGAGGTTCCGCAGGAGATTAGATGTTTACAGATTCAATTTTGATTAAGATATTAATCGGAGTTGCTTGGGGAATCGCCCTCGGAGTTGTCACAATTTTTGTTTCAAAAAAATTGACGCTCAAGCGGACGGAGGATCCTGTTAAGGCGGCACCGATAGACACATCGCTTTTCAAGGTGATGTCGGTTGTTGTCGGGGCGGTTGCTTCCGTGGCGGTTATGCTCACGGCAACGGACACGGCACTCGCAGTCAGAAACGAGTTGCTCCTCGTTCCGATAGCTTCAATAGCAGTTGTGGACGCGTTGGTTCGGAAAATTCCAAATCCGCTCTTACTGCTTATGATTGTAATTCAGGCAGTATATCTTACATATTATTGCATTACTCAAAAAGATGTGAGTATACTTCTTACCGCAGGGTTCGGTTTTTTCATAGGATTTGCTTCCTGTGCGTTCACCACCTTGCTCAAAGTTCCGGTCGGCGCCGGCGACACAAAGTATTGTGCCTGCCTCGGCTTGTGCATTTATTTTACAAGCTTCTTGCAGTCGATGGTTCTCGTGGGATTAACAGCCATTGTTTGTCTTATCTATCTCAAGGCAACCAAAAAAGGCGGTCTCAAAACTATGATTCCGCTCGGTCCGTTGATTTCATTAGGTTCGGTAATTTCTCTTTGTTTCCCGTTCATTGAAAAACTTGCGGGGCAAATAGAGATTTAAATAAAAATCATAAAATAAATTATAATGGAGGAAATTATTATGATGAAGTTTATAAAAGATGAAAACGGTCAAGGCATGCTTGAATATGTACTTATCATTGCTCTTGTAGCTTTGGTACTTGTAGGTGTACTTATTGTAGTTAGAAATAAGTCAAGCAAGGCTGGCAATGCTTTGAACAATACAGTTGGTGACGGCTCTGCTCTTGATAATGCTCTTTCTTAACAATTAAGAATCAAGTCGATTTTCGTTTAAAAATTTAAAAGTGGATTTGGGGCAGGATTTCCTGCCCCAATATTCATAATTGGGCATAATGTTAAATTTATGTAAGTGAGTTAAGAGGTGAAATCTCTTGAAAAAATTATATTACCGCATTCAAAAAAGGGGCAAAAGCGAAGACGGTCAGTCGATGCTTGAGTTCGTGCTCGTCTTTCCCGTGTTTGTGTTGCTGTTGGCAATGATGATTGACTTTGGCTGGTATTTCTATATAACAATAGGTGTTGAAAACTCTGCCAGAAACGCCGCCCGCGTTGCCTGTGTTGAGTACGACCGTGTGGCATATGATTCCGCAACCAAAAGTCCGGCAGTCAATTCGGGTACGGATTACGCCAAAGTGTACAAAATGTCCGATTATCAGTCGGTTTTGGACGGCACGGCTTCTGAAGAAGAAACGGCAGACAGCGGTCTTTCCGACCAGGAAATACGAATACTCAATCAGGTAAGAAACACCGTTCCGTCAACTGTCACCGATGTGTCGGTTACTTTGAGTTACACATATGACGAGGAGTATTTGACTTCTCCGTCGGCATACGGCTACAAGGTGTCCAACCGCTCAAACGGTGATGTTGTGGTTATTGTAAGGGGTACGCACCACGCGATAACTCCGCTTGTTGCTTGGGCAGGCGGTGAGGGCGGAACAAGTATGACGCGTAAATTGGCATGCAAGTCGGTCTACAAGGTCGAGGTGAACAGTTTCAGTTCCGACGATTGACGGCGTTCGGCATTTAATATAAATAAAAGAGAGTTGAACTCTCTTAAAAATAATTTTTAAAGTTTTGTCAAGGCAAAACTTCATAAAGGAGAACAAAATGAAAAAGGTTTATTTGATTGCAGTTATTTTTGCATTGATCGCAGGCTTTGCCACATATTTCTTTGCAAGCGAGATTGACAAAAAAACAACCATTAAGGACGCCGATACGATTGATGTTATCGTTCCCGTTGCCGATATGGCAAAAAACACCACAATCACTGAGGAAATGTTTGCCGAAGACGCCGGTGTTTTCACAACGAAAACAGTTGTTGCCGCAGATGTTGATACGGAAAATGTTGCAACGAGCCAGGATAAACTCATCAATCAGGTGACGGTTGACCCGCTTTACGCAAACGAGCCGATTAATACAAAACGACTTCAATCGCTTGACGGTTCGGATGTTGCTCTTTCACTCAAACTTCCAAAAGGCAAGGTTGCTTATTCGTTCAGTGCCGGCAGCGTAACGGGTGCCGACGGTTACATCAGTGAGGGCGACACGGTTGATGTTTTGGTTTATGACGGCGAAACAAAGACCTCAAAGGTTGCGTATAAAAACCTTAAAATTTTGCGAGTTTCGACCGCAACGGCAAGCAAGAGTGCTTCGGCTTCGGGCACAACAATCACCGATTACAACACGCTTACCGTTGAAGTTACCGAAAAGCAGGCTTTGAAGCTTTACAAAATTGAAAACGAAAGTACATTCAAGCTTGTTTTGAAGCACAGAGCAAACCAGGTGACAACAACCGAAAAGATTGAAGAGCAAACCGAAGCGCAAAACTAAGTCCCTTGCGGAGATAACGGAGAATACATATGGCTGATTTAATAAATATTGTTGTTTGTGCAGAGCAAACAGAATTTAAGGTAAATATCAAAAACAAGATTGACCCCGAAAAGCTTGATATTATCGGCTACAGCGAATTTAACAACGAGGCAAAGACCAGAATTTTGGGTTATGCACCCGATGTTGTTATCTTTGCCGCCGAAAGTGCCGACATTGACGAAAAGTTCTTTGGCTTTATCGAGGATATGGAGCTTGCGTCAAACGGCTGTTCGCCGGTTATTATGACCGACGAGGTGACGGTTGACCTTGTAAACGGTGCCGCACGCTACGGCGTTCGTCAGGTAATGAATATGGAAATTTCGTCCGACGAACTCACACGCAATCTTGAGGGCATAATCAGCAGCGAACGAAAGCTGAGCAAAAAGATTAATGTTGAAAGAAAAACGAGATCGCATGTTTATTCGTTTTTCAGCGGCAAGGGAGGCGTAGGCAAGACCACGATTTCCACCAATCTTGCGGTTAATCTTGCGAGCCGAGGCAAAAAGACTTTGCTTATCGACCTTGATTTGCAGTTCGGCGACGCGGATATGGCACTTGACCTCAATCCCGGCGAAACGATAGTTGATGTTGTAAGAGATACGCTCGGTATTTCAATCGAAAATCTTACAAATTGCACGGTTACTCACGCGTCGGGTCTTTCGGTGCTTGCTTCTCCTTCATCACCGGAGCTTGCCGAATATGTTCAGTCAAGCCATGTAAAGGCAATTATTGATGTTGCAAGAAATTACTATGAGTATGTTATTCTCGACTGCGGTTGTAATCTTACCGACCCGGTAATTACGGCACTTGAATCAAGCGACACAATCTTTATGGTAAACGATGTCAACATTTTGTCGCTCAAGCGTGCAAAGCTTTGTCAAAATGTTTTGTATCAAATTAACCAAAGCGACAAGGTAAGGCTTGTTATCAACAAAAACACAAAGAAAAACAATGTAAAAATCAGCGACTACGAAAACATTTTGAATATGGACGCTTATCAAATATTCTCAAGCGACCTCAAAACAATCAACGATTCGCTTAACAGCGGTCAGCCGGCAGTTTCATACAAGCCGAGAGCCGCATTTTCAAAAGAGCTCAACGCCTTTACCGAAAAGGTAATTCTTGAACGCGAGGGCAAAGACGGGCTTGCAAAAGCAAAAGGCAAGGAAAAGAAAAAAGGTCTTTTTGCTAAATAATATTAAATGAAAGAAGATACATAAATGGGATTACTTGACAGATACAGTTCAACGACTACTCCCGAAGAGGGTGCAGCACCGTCATCGTTTGCCAAAAGCGAAACATCGGAAAAAATCAGACCGGCACTTGAAGACAGATATGCAGATGTTAAAACCCGCATTCACGCGTTGATTATCGAGCAACAGCTCGGTTCCGACAGTGCCGACATTTCGGACGAGGGAATGAAAAAGCTCATCGACGAATATGTTGAACGCCCGGATTTTAGCATTCCGAGAGTTGACCGTGAAACGGTTAAAAAAGAGCTGTTTGACGACATTATGGGCTTCGGTCCCATTCAACCGCTCATCGACAGCGACAAATATTCCGAAATTATGGTAAACGGTTACGACCATGTTTATGTTGAATCGAAAGGTAAGCTTGTTCTCACCGACATTCAGTTCAGAGACAACGACCACCTTATGCAAATCGTAGACAGAATCGTATCAAAGGTTGGCAGACATGTTGACGAATCAAGCCCGATGTGCGACGCCCGTTTGCTTGACGGTTCCCGTGTAAATGTTATTATCCCGCCTCTTTCGCTTGTCGGCCCGATTCTTACAATCCGTAAGTTCGGTAAAACTCCGATTACTGCCGACAATCTTGTAAAATGGGGTTCTGTATCACCTAAAATGCTTGAATTTTTGGAAGCCGCCGTAAAAGGTAAGCTCAACATTATCGTATCGGGCGGTACCGGTTCAGGTAAAACAACGCTTCTTAATGTACTTTCATCATACATTCCTGCCGATGAAAGAATTATTACAATCGAAGACTCTGCCGAAGTTCAGCTTCACCAGGAGCATGTACTTACTCTTGAATCCCGTCCGGCAAATATGGAGGGCAAGGGCAGAATCAGCATTCGTGACTTGGTAGTTAACTCCCTTCGTATGAGACCCGACCGTATTATCGTAGGTGAGGTTCGTAGCGAAGAAACCTTGGATATGCTTCAGGCAATGAACACCGGTCACGACGGCTCACTTACAACAATCCACGCCAACTCACCGAGAGACTCAATTTCCCGTATCGAAACGATGGTTATGATGTCCGGTTCGGAATTGCCGTCAAAGGCTATCAGAGACCAGGTATCGTCCGCTATCAATCTTATCGTTCAGCAGGCTCGTCTGCGTGACGGTTCGAGAAAGGTAACATCGATTTCCGAAATTGTGGGTATGGAGGGCGATGTTGTAAGAATGCAGGATATATTCACCTATGAAACCGACGGCGAATACGACTCAAACGGTAAATTCAAGGGTGCGTTCAAGCCGACGGGCATCATTCCGAAATGTGTTGAAAAAATCAGAGAAAACGGAGTAGTGGTTAACAATGACTGGTTCAACGATTAGCGTAATCATAATTACAGTGGCGTTTGCTCTGCTTGCTTTTGTTATTGCGTTCATCTTGTCATACAAGTTCGGCTCAACAAAAATTGCCGCAGACAAGAGAATGGAAGAGCTCAAAAAGCAGGAGGGCTACACAGAGGTTGCCCTTGTTAAAAACAAAAAGAAAACCAGAAGAAAAAGAGAAAACGAAAACGGATTTTTTGTAAAATTTGCTTCGGCACTTTACAGCCAACTTCAAAGTGCGGATATAAAAATGCGTCCCGAGGAGTTCCTGCTCATTTGGATAATAATTGCAGTTTTACCGGCTTTGCTCATTCTTTTAGTATCCGATACTTTGGCAACCGTTGCAGTTGCCATGGCTGTTATCGGTACGGTTGTTCCGTTTGCGTTGGTAAAAATCAAGCAAAAGCAGAGAGTTAAGAAGTTTGATGTTCAGCTTTCGGACGCACTTATGCTTTCGTGCAGTTCACTTCGTGCAGGTCTTAGCTTTACACAGGCTATGGAGGCTATTTCAAAAGATATGCCCGACCCGATTGCTTCGGAATTTTCCGTTGTTTTGGAAGAAATGTCAATGGGTATGCCTATGGACGAAGCACTCGAGCGACTTAACAAACGAATCAACAGTCAGTATCTTCCGCTTATGGTATCGTCTGTTCTCATTCAAAGGCAGACAGGCGGTAACCTTTCGTCGATTTTGGAGGGTATCGCAAACTCCATTAAGGAAAAGATGAAACTCAAGCAGGAGCTTAAAGCTTCCACTTCATCGGGAAGAACAACGGGACTTATGGTAGGTTCAATGCCGGTTATTCTTTGCATACTGTTCTTTTTTGTAAACAGAGAATTCATTATGCCGCTTTTCACCACCAATATGGGTCATGTATTTTTGGGCATTGCGGCAGGACTTGAGTTCCTTTGTTTCATCGCAGTAAAGAAAATCGTCAACATCAAGATGTAATTAATTAGGAGAATTTTATGACTGCTTTTTTGGTAATTGCGTATGCACTGCTTGTTTTGATTTTGTGCATAGCGGTGTTCGGCAAAAAAGGTAAGGAAGAGGATAACAACCTTAAAAGAATGAAATCAATCGGCAAAGAGGTTGTTACCGCCGAATATAAAAATGTAGAAACTTCGTTTTACGACCGTAACATAAAGCCAATAGTTGACAAGCTGTCAAATCTTGACGCTCAGGGCAAAAAGCAAACAAAGTCCGCCCGTAAAAGACAGGAAACCGAAAAGCTTGCACTTCAGCTTAGAAAAGCCGGTATTCATATGTCAACGGGTAGTTTTACATATCTCAAAACCGCTGTTGCGATTTTAGGCACGATTATATTTATCGGTATAGGCTTTTTGCTTATGGATGTTACAAATTATTTTTGGATGATTATCGTTGTCGGAAGTATGCTTTCGGTACTTGCACCGACAATTGTGCTCAATTCAAAGATTAAAAGCCATCAGCAGGCAATCAGAGCACAGCTTGCAGACACGCTTGACCTTCTCAGCGTTTGTATGGAGGCAGGCCTCAGCTTTGACGCTTCTCTTCTTAAAGTGTCGGAGCGTATGGAAGGTCCGCTCATTGATGAACTTGTAACGGTATTTAGGCAAATTCAGCTTGGTAAAAGCAGAAACGACGCACTTAAAACTCTTTCGGATTCAACAGATGTTGACGAGCTTAAAACTTTTGTATCGGCAGTAATTCAGGCTAACACGCTTGGTATTCCGATTACGAATGTACTTGCGGCACAGTCCGAACAGCTTCGTGTTGCAAAGAGAGAAGAAATCAGAGAAAAGGCGGCAAAGGTTCCGTCAAAAATGACTATTCCGACTGTACTTTTGATTTTGCCGGCTATCATTTGTGTTATTATGGGTCCGGTTATTATTCAGGTTATGGATCAGTTCAAAGGCGGATTGTTTTAATGAAAATGTTAAAAGCATACAAGGGCGACGAGCTTCTTGTAGATGAAGTTGAAAATGCAAATCATTTTGTGCGTAGGTTTATGGGACTTATGTATCGAAAGGATATGGCTCAAAATCACGGACTTTTGCTTACTCCGTGCGATGAAATCCATACTTTCGGTATGCGTTTTGCCATAGACACGGTTGCACTTGACAAGGACAACAGGGTGCTTTTTATCGACCCTGCCGTCCCACCGCACAAGGTTAGAAAAAGGGTGAAAAACGCAAAGAAAATCCTTGAGCTTAATGCGGGCACGGCTGAAAAACTCGGCATAAATGTCGGAGATGTTTTGGCTTTTAAATAAATAAACTTTTTGGAGAGTTAATATGAGCAATAAAGAAATCGTAGACAGAAACCAAATTTTGGGCAACAACAAGGTAGAATTTGACAAATCTTTAAGAGGTTATGACACGGCACAGGTTGACGAGTACATCACAAATCTTATCAACATTCAGAAAAATGCATCCGAGGTGTTCGACAGCCAGGTAAAAGATTTGAGAAATTCAAATTCCATGCTTGAATATGAGGTTAAGGAGCTCAAGGAGCAGGTAGAAAGTTTGAAAACGAAAAACGAGTATGCCGTTGAAGAAAAAGAAAGACTTATGAAAAAAATCAACGAGGCTCCGCGTGAAGTTAAGGTTGTTGACGATTCACAGCTTAAAGAATTGCAGGAAAAATACGACTCTCTTGTAAGCAAGCACAGATTGATGGGCGAGGAAAATCGCAAGCTTTCAAAGGAAAACGAGGGCTTGAAGCGTGATGTTGCCCATCTTACGAAGAAAATTGACAAAAACCGTTCGGAAATCAACAATCTGAGAACAAGTGCGGAGGGTAACTACACCAATGTTACCGACGAGCGTTTTATTCAGGTTTCAAGAATATATGAGGAAGCGATTGATAAGTGCGAGGACTTGATTTTCAGGCTTCAAACGGAATTGTCGCTTGCCCATTCAAAGGCGGAAGACATACAGTAATCGGTGTAAACGGATTTGTTAAACAAGGGGAGTGATAGCCTTGAAAAAATTGTTTAAAAGAAAAGAAAACGGAGATATTGCCCTTATATCAATATTCGCATGTTTGCTTATATTGACTATTTTGGCACTTATTCTCGAGTTTGGTTTGTTATACTTCCAATCGGCAAGGTTGCAGAATGCGGTAGACTCTGCGACTGTTGCTGTTGCACACAATCTTACGGCGGATGACAACGCCATCAAAGAAACGGTTGAAACTTATTTGAAAGAAAACGGCGTTGATATCACCAAAAAAGGCACAGGCACAGTCACTCCTGCCGGTAAGCTGAAAACAAAAATTGTTTACGGTGATAACGAGGCTGTTGTTGTTATTAATAAAAAAGGTCTTATAACCGAGGAAGCTGCCGCAAATGACGACGGAGTTTACATAACTTCAGGTTATTTGAAACTGACTGTAGGTATAGACTGCAAGGAATACTGGAAAACTTCCGACAAAATGGTTGTAAAAAGCGGTTATGCAAAGTGCGATATGCAGTACAACGAAATGCCGGAAGCACTTAAGTATACCATTTTCGGTAATTCGTCGGAAACAACCGATAATTATAAGGAAATGACTGTCGGCATTAACGGCAGAACGAATAATACACAGGCAGTTGCCAATGTTTTTACAAACCTTATTAACGGTATCAATGAGCAAGTCGTTCAGAAGATTATAGGATATTTCGGCGGAAACACCAACTATAATCAGCTTCTTAATCAGTCATTGTCTTACGCAATGGTTAACGGCGATGTTCACTCAAATTCCGACATCAGCATAGGTGTAAACGCACTTCAGGCAAGCCGTTCCAAGGACAGAGATTATACGGGAAGCAACTCAGAGTGTATTTGCCAGAGCCTTTGTAAGTCCGATTCGGTAAACTCAAACTGTACCGTTTGCCAGGGGGATTACAGAAAATGTAACGGCGACGAGCAGACCGACGATGATTATAATCAGGTTCATTTTACAGCAGTTAACAACATTGATTTTTCGGCGGGTAAAATTGCAAACAATACTCTTGTCGGCTCATTTATTAATTGGCTTGGCACAGACAGCGACAACAATACAAGAGTTTATGTAAGAAACTATCAGTACATTGAGCAAACGCAGGTTGCGATTTATATTATCGACCGACTTAATTTTGATGAAATTACAAGCACTCAAAGTTTGCAGGAAAAATACACCGAGAAGGCAAAAGAGTATATGAAAGACAGCATAACTCTGCCTGACTCACAGTACAATGCCGTTCTTGAACAAGCGGAAAATCTTGAATATAAAGGTGCAAATAAATACGAACTTAAAAATCAAAAGTCAATTACCTATGCCGTAACAAACGCTACGGCAAATCAGGTAATGACAGAGGTTCAGGCGGGCAAAACGCTTACAAACTTCTTGCAAAATGTTATTAATAACGGCTACGACCCTACGGGTGACGACAGCACTTGGACGATGTACGACGGCACAAAACCGGATGTGGAAAACAGCGTTATTACATTTACAAAGAAAAACAGCGACCAAACTGCCGAACTTTATGTTACCGGTGCCGAAAATACCAACAGAAATGTTGTTCAAATGAAAAAACTTACGGGTTCGGTAACTTCTCAATCCGAGGCGGGATACCGCTTTGCCATTGCTAAAACATTTAGACAAAAGGCAAGTTATATTCAGGTGCCGAATTTGAAGCCGTATTTTATCAGAGCGATTAACCGTTCTGTTAAAAATGCAACCACCTCTAAGAGCAGTGATTCTTCCGATATTGAAACTTCGGACGCAACTTCTGTAAAGGACGCTGTTAAAAAATCACAAAGCAACCTTGAAAAGGTAATCAATTCAAAGGACACTCTTGCAACCGTTGAAAACAAGGACGGCACATTTACCAAGGGTGCGGCAGATTCTACCGTTGACGCGGACGAAATTGCCGACGGCCAGGCGGATACATATGTAGACAATTCGTATAAGTCTTCGGAGGTGCTTACAAATCAATCGACCTCACCGCTTTTGAAGTACAGACTTACTTCGACCGATTCAACGGGCAACAGTACGGATTATAACACCTACACACTTTCAAAATATAAGTCAAGTGACGCAAACCATACAACATTCAACGGAATCAGCATTTACGATTCAAACGGAAATCTTAACACGGCAAAGAATGTTGTTTCGGATTTTGCGAAGAAAAACGACAGCAAGTACGGCAAGGACGCTGTTAAGAATACAGAAAAAACAGATGTGCTTGTTGACAGCGATTATGATGATGCGTCTGTTCACGACTACGAAAAGCACTATGCCGACGACGCCGTAGCAAAGAAAAAGCATTACATCGAAAATACACTTATGCTATCGGAAGACAGCAAGTTTAACGACGCTGCTCCGGCAGAAGACGATGTTTTCCTTATGAAAACCGGCACAAAGAAAAACTACCTTGAAAGCAAAATTGCTCAAATCAAGGAAGTTTCAAAGGAACTCAGCAGTCAGGAACTGTCTGTTCCTGCCGATTTGGCGGTTGACCCTGTTGTGTCCCGCTATAAGACCTTGATTGAAGAGTCT
Source organism: bacterium (assembly GCA_963661495.1). Lineage (GTDB taxonomy): Bacteria > Bacillota > Clostridia > Oscillospirales > Acutalibacteraceae > Eubacterium_R. Next base: position 26,963 of record CAVLCA010000018.1, on the reverse strand, counting down.
CTTGCAGAACTCGGTTATGATATTGAGGCAAGCACGGGTATAACCGTTTCGGAAAATAAAACAAGTATTTCAAAGAATTACATCAAGCCGGACGGTACAACGGTCAACGAAAGCTATTATTATGAAAGTTTGCTTCCGGGTCAGGACGGTGTGGTTGAAAAGCCTGTTTCCGAAATTCTTGAAGAAACCCGTAATGACTTTGCAATTTCACCTGATGAAATCCAGACAAAGGTTACGGCTAAATATAACGAGCTTTACGCACTTAAAAAATCAACTACCGGCTGGGCTTCAAGCGGCAAAGTAAACAGCGTTGGCTCTAACTATTCCGAAGGCGACAACTGGGAATGGTATCTCAGCGACAAAACCGTTTACAACGGCAATATTGACAATCCTTGGAGATCGGTTGCCAAGTATTACGGTATATCGTTAAAATCAGGTTGTTCCGCAGTTGTTAACGGTGACCTCAAAGCAGACGACAGTAAGGGTAGTGCAAGGTCGAGAATCGGCACGACCGACGGTTCAAAGGAAACCTACCTTTATGTTACCGGCAATATCAATATCAACAGAGGCGACCTTAATATAGGCGACAATACCACTGTAATTTGTGACGGAAATCTTCATGTTTTCAGCGACAAGTGGTTTACAATCGGTAAGAACTCTAAGGTTATCGTTGGCGGCAATATAGAAATTCAGGACGGCAAGATTGAAATCGGCGAAGATTCCGTGCTTGTATCAAAATCGCACATCTTCTTCGAAGAAGCGGACATTGCAACGACCGCACAGGTTTACGCAGGCGGCGACATTTACAAGCGTTCGGGCAGCGGTGATTTTAATATCGGCGGAACTGTTTACAGCACAAGAGCACTTTACTTCAACAGCGGCAGCGGTAATATCAATATTAAAGACGGTGCAAAAGTATTCCTTGGCAGAGATATTTCAACCGAGGGTCAAGGCGATATCAATATCGGCAAAAATGCCGTTGTTGTTGCAAACAGACCGGTTGATTGGACATACGATAAGGCTCAAACAATCGGTGTTGTAAGAGCGACGAACGGACATCAAATCACGATGCAAAGCGGTTCTGTTCTTGTAACATTGCCGAATGCTCCTGCCGATAATCCTAATTTTGACACATATCACAGAATTGACGCTTCGCAATACGATTGTAAGGAAGGCTCAACTATTGTTACCGATATGATTAAAGCGGGTAACAGCAGTAATACCACTTGGCTCGCAAATGCGATATGCAATAAAATTGATGTAAACACACTTGTGTTTGTTGAAAATGCTCATGTGTTTGCAACAAAGGAAATTTATGTAAACAACTCTAAGAGTGTTGAAATGAATCCGGGGGTTAAGCTTCTTCTCGGTAATAACGCCAACGGCGAAAGTGTATCGGGCAACAGCACCTTTAAGCTTTCCGACAGTTTTGATTCGTCAACCAACAAAGTCTTTGCAATCGGTGCAACAGGTACAATTAACGGTTTGGCTTCTCGCAGCTATACCTTGTATGACGGTTGTTACCTTTCTGCTCCGGGCTTACAGATTTCCGACCTCACCATTGAATCGGGCGGCGGATTCTGCGTTCCGAAGGACGAAGAAGTTAACATTGACGACCTTACCGTTAACGACGGTTCGTCAACATATATCGGTGTGCTTACCGCTAATAATTTTGTTGTGAACAGCAGCGTTAAGGTTCAAAAAATCGCTTCGGCAAGCAGTCTTACAGTAAATTCGGGCAAGCTTTTGGTTGAAACGAATTGCACTGCAACAACAGTTAACAACAAATCGGAACTTCTTGTTACACACGATTTGGAAGTCAGCGGTTCAATAGAAAATTCGGGTAAGATTTTGGTCGGCGTTGCACCTACCGAATCAAATCCGGGCGACACCGGTTCGCTTAAATGTTCATCAATAACGATTAATAACACAAATAAAATCCAAGTTTACGGCAGTGCAAGTATAGGCGTGCTTAACAATAAGTACAACACGGCACAGTCACGCGGTTCAACCGTTTATGTAAGCGATAACTTCACTTTGACCACGCTCAACAACGAAAAGGAAAGCAAGGTTATTTGTAAGGCAATGCTAAAAGCCGACAATGTCACAAATACGGCTGACATTCAAGCTGAAAACATTGTTGTAAATACATCGCTCACAAATAATTCAAATTCAAACATCAAAGCGATGAACTCGTTTACCTCGAGCACAACGGCAAACAATTCCGGATTTATCGAAATTGACGGCAATTCGCAGTTTGGTGCTCTTACAAACAGCTCCAAATTGAAGATTAACGGTTCTGCCGAATTTACCGGTATTGTTACAAATACAGGTAAAATTCAGGTGACCTCATACGGTGCAACCTTTAATCAGCTTACAAACAGCGGTGAAATCGCTGTTGCCGGCACAATTTCTTCAACGGGCAAGGTAACAAATACAAACTTCATTTGTTCAAACAGTAACGCTAAATTCAACAGTCTTGAAAACAGCGGTGTTGTAAGCGTTGAGTATGTGAACGTTGCAAGCGGTTCTGTTTCAAACATTACCAATAACGAAAACGGCGTTATCGAACTGTTCGGTAATGTCGGCACGGCTACATCAAGTGTTACAAGCGTTAACAACAAGGGTGAAATCGCTTCAAACAGAGAAATCCTTGTTTATGAGGACTTGACAAACAGCGGTAAGTTTGAATGTTACGGTATCCGCGGTAAAAATATTACCAATACCGGCAAGCTTTACAGCCACGGCACTATTGAAGTTACCGGTACTGTTAACAACAATTCAAACGGCAAAACAGGCGATGATAATTCGATTATTTACATCGGTTCATCATCTTCCTACACCTTTGAAGCCGATACCGTAAATAACTATGCAAACATTTTTGTTGACGGCGGAAGCGTCAGCGTAACAACAATGCTTTCCTGCAGGGAAAACAGTGCTCTTTATGTCAACAAGGGTAATATTACAACAGAACATATTGAGTTTTACGAGAATTGCTCGTTTAAGTATAACAACAATTTTACCATTAATGGCTATCTTGTAAACAGAGCAAATCTTACACTTAACGGCATTAATGCCCAGAGAATTCAAAACTACGGCAATCTTTATATTGAATCAAGCAGTGATTTTGATGTAAGATATTTTATAAATATGTCGGGTGCAAACTTTGCTTTGGACGGCGGCGGAGACTTTATAGTTGAAAATCATCGCGACAGCATTTCTATTCTCAATGAGGGTAATATGTATGTAAACGGTGACATTTACGGCTACGGTTCAATCAGTACCGCCAACGGTGAAATGTATGTTTACGGCGATGTTGATGTTGCTAACTCACTTTCGTACAGTTCAAGTGCTATTTATATGATAGGCACGGCTCAGGTTTATGTTTACGGCGATGTTCCTACAAACGATTACGGCAACGGCATAACAATTGCCGAAAACAGCGACGCAAACGCAAAGAAGGCTGTATACAGCGTATACGGCAAGGGTAGCGGCACTATCCACAGCGGTTCGATTAACAGTAATCAGGTCGGTTCACGACTTTACTTCGGCACCGATGTTGATGTTACTCCTTACAATAATACACAAGTCGTCAAGGGCGGTATGTATGTTTACGGCGAGTACAACAGCTACTCGGAAATGAACTTCTATGTTCAAAATGCAGGTTTGCTTTATATTAAAGATGATGTATATGCTCCTTATACGGATGTGTATGTAACCGATGCGGGACTTTATTGCTACGGTCAAGATGTTTTGTTCAGAAATGTTATCGGTAATGCCGCAATGGTATACTTCTTGGCTATCGAGTCGACATATGAATCTCCGGTAACAAATAAGGTTACGCTCACAAACGGAAGTCTTCTTTACACTCCTCAAAATGTAACAATTCCGAATTCAAAGCTCAGCGTTTCATCGGATTCTACTTATTTGTATGACCCGAGCGTAAGCTGGCCTATCAGCACAAAGAATTTCCCTAACGCAAATTCAAGCGTTGTTACAACAGGCAATGTAAGCATTGTAAACACGTTGCAAATTGAGGAAAATCAAACTCTTTGTGTAGGTGGAAATATCTATCTTATAGGTGTCGGAAACATTGTTGTTTACGGTCATCTGTATGTAATGGGTAAGATTTACTACAACGGTACAGAGCTTTCGGACAGATACGGTTCGATTACAAATTCAAGTTTTGAAGACCTTGTTGACATTGCGGGTTCAAAAGCTGATGTATTTATCGGCAAAACCAAGAGCGGCGTGCTCAAACTCAAGAATTACCTTAATACTTACGGCACACAGCAGATTTATATAGACAATGATTTGCTCATTAACGGCAACCTCTCAAATTCAGGTACAAGTAAAGCCGGCGTAAGCGGCGGAAACCTTGTTCCGAACCGTGGCGAATCGGTAATTATCGAGGGTATATCAACGGTTTGCGTATCGGGTGATGTATATTCCAACGGTTATTCCAATAACACGGGTAATGCCGTGTATGTCGGAAAGGGTACATCTTTCTCGTGCGGCGGAACTTTCTATGCCGATTCGTGCCTGTTCAATTACGGCAAGTTCTTTGTTATGGGCGAATTTGTTAACTATAAAAAATCCGACGGCACCGAAGCATCCAATTCAAGAAACTGGGCTACCGATCAAAATAACAATAAAAATAATTATTTGGGTATTTCGGTTAAAAACGGTGATGCGGATAACCACGACGCAAGCATTTATATCGGCGGCGTGGATAAAAACGGCAATCAGTCCGAAAACACAATCATCTTTGAGGGATATATCCAAAACTACGCAAAAATCAACATTATGCAACCGGTTTACATCAAGGGCTACAAAGTAACCTGTACTTTGTGGATGAGAACTATCGGTGAAAACAAAGAGGCTGTTTACGCAACCCGTACAGAAGATGACGGCAGCGGTGCGAAGTACGAAAATGCACCGAGAACATCAATTCTTGCGGAAGAGTATTCAAGAGCAAACTTCGGTAATAATGTTGCAATGCTCGGCGGTTATATCACATTCAACAGACCGGAATCAATCGGTAATGCAGACAGGTGCCCTATATTCTCGACAGAGGGTGACGCAACCTACGGTATGGCTATCATCAACGGCGGTATCTTCTACGCCAAGGGTCAAGTCGGCTACACCGGCAGGGTAGGTCATACTTTGGACAGCAGCAGGCTTAACGGATATGATAAATACAGCGATTATTACATTCATCATGTCGAAATCTTCTACCGTAACGCTTCTAACTTAGAGGGCGACAAGAAGGGCTCGTACTCAATTGTAAACGGCTATGTATTCAACGGTAGCCGTAACGGCAGTGACTGTGCAATGAATACGGACGCTCTCTTCTATGCGGGCGGTTCACTTCAAACCGGTACAAGCGAAGACGCCGACTCCAATAATATCGGCGGCTCTGTTCAAAACTACGGCAGTATGTATGTTGACGGTTCGCTTACCGTATATTCAAACAAGGAATATGCAATCAGCTATATTGCAATTTCTTCTCAGGCAAATTCAAAAACCGTTATCGCAGGCGACTGCTGGTCAAGCGGCGGTACTGTTACAATGCGTAACTCACTGTTTATGTGCGACGGCGACTTTATGTCAAAGCGTTGTTCAAGAATCGGTGTTTCGGAACAGGTTAACAGTATTGACGACCTCAATTCAAGCAGTTATCTCTATGTCGGCGGTAATATGGTAACAAGTACTCTCGGCACGGGAGGCAGCGGTGACCTTGCAGGAAATATCGGCGGTGCAAGCAGTGGCAACTCGATTTCCACTTGGAATTATCTTGATATTTTCTCAAATGCAAGTATTTATGTCGGCGGTGCGTTCTTCACCAACAGTATTTTCTCACCGCGTAAGAATGTAACGCTTATCGTGGACGGCAAGGATAAGGGCAAGGTCAACACAAAGACCAACTTTATTACCTGGCTTCAAACCGTTGCAAATAATATTTCGCTCTCGCTTGACGGATATGATTACGATGACTTTAAGTTTATTGTTAACAACCGATTTGATGTTAACCAAACACTCAAAGAGGGCAGAACAAAAACTATGCTCAACAGATTTTATATCCACGGCAGTGCGTTCCTTAACGGCAGAGCAAAAATATCGGATATGACAAAGTTCTATGTTTACGGCGATTTGGTAAACAGAACAGACCTTATCAGCAAGATTACGGCTTTTGAAATAGGCAGAGCGCTCAACACTTCGGACGACGGCGACACTTGGGCTTCAAAGGGCACATTTGTTGATGAAGACGACGAACCTCGTTTTGTCAGAGATGACAGCGGTAATTTGATTCAAAATCCGGATTACGATTACAACTATGCAAACGCTTGTTATGTTTATGTTCAGGGCAATCTTGACCTTGACAGAAAGATAAGCATTTATCCTGGCACAACAATTAAGACCGGCAAGGATTATGTACCTCTCGGTGCCGTTAAGCTTATGCACGACACAAGCATTTATTCCGGCGGTCAAATTTACACATACAGATATATTGATGTTGGTCAGTATTCGAAATTGTTTGCAAGAGATAATATTACCGCTTGGAATTATATTTGTGTTCGTGAACACGGTACTCTTTACAGCGGAAGCGATGTCAAGTGCGGCACTTCGTTTGAAGCAAAAACAGCTTCAACGATTTACTCGTGCGGCTCGATTAAGGCAACGCTCAGCAATATTAAGATTCGTGACAATTCAACGGTGTTCTGTTCGGGCAATATGACTGCTCTCAGCTATATTGAGCTTGGCAAGCACGACGAAAATTACACAGACACCTTGCGTAATGCGACACCTTCGTCGGGAGACGGTGTATGTACTTGTACAGGTAAATGTACAGAAAGCGACCCGGACGGCGACTGCCCGGTTTGTAAGAACGATTACTCCAAGTGTACCGCACCGGCAGAGTGTATTTGTTCAACGCTTTGCACAAGCGGTTCGGTTACTGCTGATTGTCCGGTATGTAACAGCGACTGGTCAAAGTGCGAAGCACAAGACCCGGATACGGAAGAAGTTACTACCTGCTCATGCACAATCGAATGTAACAGTCAAAATGAAGCAAATAAAACAGATTGTGCTATTTGCAAGGCAAATTATGAAAATTGCAGTTTCAAGAGCGAGGAAACGGTTCTTGAAAACGACCTTACAAAAGACCCGACCGACGATGCAGACGGCGGTGAGTTCTATATCGGTAAAAAGCTTTGTGCATATACGGGCTATATCAGACAGTACGGTTTCTCAAGCACTGTTGTGGGTCAGTATGTATTTGCAAACAAGTACCTTACATTAAGAAGCAATGCGGATATGTGGGTTCTTCCGGAGGCGTTCAACAACAGCACTTACAAGTATGTTGACAAAACCTTTGAAAGTGACGGCACAATTCTCGGCAATATTCTTAAATTCTTTAAGGAAACGGCATACAATCTCAAAGAAAAGTTGTCGTTTAAGAACGGTTCTGTTTATACATTTGGCGATTTGACCCTCAACAAGAACGCTTCTCTTATGGGTACTTACAATATGTATGCGTTCGGTAAGGCAACGCTCTTCCACGATTCGCTTATATACTTTGGTAATGATGTTAAATTCTACGGACCGAGTCTGAATTTGCTTGACGGAATTTTGGGCAAAGGCTACACAGGATTTAAGGCTGCGGGTGATGTTTACACAACATTGAGATGTACAAACAAGGAAAAGCACCCTAACGGCTACACGATTTATACAAAGAGTTACGACCCTGATAAAACATATAAGTGCGACAAGTGCGGTGCAACTCTCAGTAACAGCACGGTTAAGCAAAATGTAACTTGTCCGGTAACGATTTATGCAAACAACGACATTACTATTGCAACATCGACCGATATGAGTATGTGCTATGCCGTTGCGTGCAACGGAGATGTAACCATATCCGACCCGTACGGTTCTTGCAATTATGACGACAGAAACCTTTATCAGTTGCCAAATGCAATTGCTTCGTACAACGGAAATATTTCGTATAACACAATGTACGGCAAAATCGCGGCTTTGTTCTACGCACCGAATAATAATATCCATCTTGACGGATTTTATCAGGAAATTTGGGGTTCGATTATAGGTAACACCGTATCGGTTGACACCTTCTATATCAATCTTCACAGATTTAATAACTGGAGAACTATGGACCTTCAAATTGCGGAATCGGGCAGTGTTTATCTCATTTCCGAGGACGAATATGAAAAGCAAATCAACAATGTTGACGAGTCGTATTTGAGTACCGGTAACACCCAGGATGAAACTGACGGCGGTGCGGCACTCTTCTTTGACAGAGATTTGCTCAACGGCTCAACGACGGGTCAGGGCACAGAAACCACTAATTAAATTAACAGGCAAAGACGATGGTGAAAATTGTCGTTTTTGCCTTGTTTTAGGAAAATTATGAAAAAAATATCTAAAAAACAAATTGTAAAAGCCGTTATTGCTGTTCTTATTTTGATTATTGTCGGAGCGTCGGTTTTCTTGATTTCCGGCAAGCAGACAGGCTCAATCAGCAAAGGCAACAACAAGCAGTACAACACCGAAACCTTGCAAAAAAACGAGGACTCCGTTATGCAGGGCGACCCGTATGTGTTTTTGGGTTCGGATTTTACCTTTGGTTCAAAATCCGACGGGCAGTCGTTTGTTGATTACCTCAAGGCGGTTGACGGCATTAAAAGCAAAAAATACGGCGGTGAGGGCTACAAACTTAACGGCAAGGACGAAAACACTCTTGTTTACGCATTTAACAAGGCGGTGAAAAAGAGCGTTAATCCAAAAGTTGTTTTCTGTGAGGTGCCGGTTTGCAACGCAAGCGGAAGACAGAAAAACGGCGAGCTTACAAACAGTTATTATATCGGCGACTACGACACCACCACACTTTACGGTGCAATGGAATATATTTGTGCGAGTGCAGAACTTAATTGGGGTTGCAAGGTGGTCTTTATTACCTGTCCAAGTGATGACGACAAGAAATATGCCGAAATTGTCAAGGCGACAAATGCCGTTGCCGAAAAGTGGGGCACCAAGGTGATTAATTTCTACGACAACGATGAAATTAAGATGGACAACACGCAAAAGAAGTTGTATTTGGTTGATGAATCGTCCCCTACAAAAGCGGGTTATAACAGTATTTACGCTCCGAAGATTGAAGAATTTATACAAAGGTATTTTTATTTATAATGAACAGAATTTATTCGATGACCGTTGCCGAGCTTACCTCGGCGGCGGTTGATTTTGTTAAACAAAATTATCCCGAAAGATACAAAAAATCCCTTGGATTTAAGGATAAAAACGACGCCGCACTGTGCCTTTGTGTCGGTGTGCTTCTTGATAATGCCGGCATAGGAGAGCAAGATGTTTTCTATACCGAAAACGGCAAACCGTACCTTAACGACGGCAGATTCATTTCCGTAACACACAGCGGAAAATATTGCATTTTGGCTGTTTTTGATATGCCGGTCGGAGTGGATATTGAAAAAGTCGGCAGGGTCGGTCAAAGCGTTTCAAACCGTTTTTTCACCGCTGACGAACAGGAATGGGCAGAAAGCGACGAAACAAGGCTTACTGTTTTGTGGGCACTCAAGGAAGCATTGTCAAAACTTACGGGCGACGGTATTAAAATGCTGTATGACGGCATAGATGTATTACCGCTTACAAGGGGCAAGTCGCTTATACTCGACGGCAAAAAAATAACCGCCGAGTTGCAATTTCTCGGCGATTATGTGTTGGCGATTACAAAATCAAATTAAAGCGTGTCAAAAGTGCTGTAAACTCAATGTTTGCAGCACTTTTTTTAGTCAGCGTTATTAAAACAATAATATTTCGTGATAGACAAGCCTGTCCCCTGCTTAATTTACGCCGATATTATTTCAGCGTGATTTAGGGGCTTTATCGACAGTCTTGCTTGGGTCTTTCATTGTGAGTGAAATTCTTTTCTTGTCAACATCAACGGATAGAACCCAAACCGTAACAATATCGCCTACCTTGAGCACATCGGACGGGTGCTTGATGTAGCGATTTGTAATTTGACTGATGTGAACAAGTCCGTCCTGATGAACTCCGATGTCAACGAATGCACCGAAATCGATGACATTCCGTACCGTGCCTTTCATTTCCATACCGGCTTTGAGGTCTTCCATACCCATTACATCGGTGCGAAGAAGCGGCTTCGGCAATTCGTCTCTCGGGTCACGACCCGGCTTTGAAAGCTCGCTTACTATGTCAATGAGCGTCGGCTCGCCGATGTCAAGTTTTTGTGCAAGTGCCGAAGTTCCGATTACCTGCACCTGTGATTGAAGTTTTTTGATGTTGCCCGACTTGATGTCGCTTTCCGATACTTCACAAACGGTTAACAGCTCTTTTGCGGCGGCGTAACTTTCCGGATGAACGGCAGTGTTGTCAAGCACATTTTTGCTTTCGGCAACACGCAAAAATCCTGCACACTGTTCAAATGCTTTAGGGCCTAATTTTGCAACTTTTTTGAGCTGACTTCTTGATGTGAACGAACCGTTTTCTTCACGAAAAGCAACAATGTTTTTCGCAATGGCACTTGATACGCCGGCAACCCTTGAAAGCAACTGCGGAGATGCGGTGTTGAGGTCAACGCCGACGCTGTTTACACAGCTTTCAACCACGCCGTCAAGTGCGGCTGTAAGTTCTTTTTGCGGCATATCGTGTTGATATTGACCGACGCCGATTGCTTTTGGGTCGAGTTTTACAAGCTCGGCAAGCGGGTCTTGAAGTCGCCTTGCAATGCTTACGGCACTTCTCAGGCTTACATCAAATTGAGGAAATTCCTCCGCAGCAAGTTTTGAGGCACTGTAAACCGAAGCACCCGCTTCGCTGACAACCATATATGTTATGCCGCAGTCAAGTTCCTTGATAAGGTCGGCGGCAAAAACTTCTGTTTCGTGCGACGCCGTGCCGTTGCCTATCGCAAACATCTTTACATTGTGCTTTTTTACAAGTGCGGTAATTGTCTTTTTAGCCTCGGCAATTTTGTTGTGAGGAGGTGCCGGATAAATAACTCCCGTGTCGAGTACTTTACCCGTTTCGCTGATAACGGCAACCTTGCAACCTGTGCGGTATCCCGGGTCAAGACCTATGGTTACATTGCCTTTAACAGGCGGTTGCATAAGAAGTTGGCGTGTGTTTTCACCGAAAACCTTGATGGACGCTTCACACGCCTTGTCGGTCAATTCGTTGCGGATTTCACGCTCGATTGACGGGAAAATAAGACGGCTGAACGAATCCTCAACCGCTTCAATCACAAGGTCGGTAGCTTTCGTGTTGTTTTTGCAGTGAATGTTAAATAAAAGGTCGGTCGCAATCGTTTTGTCAAAGTCAATCGAAACTTTGAGTTTGCCCTCTTTTTCGCCTCTGTTTACTGCCAAAACTCTGTGTCCTGCAATGGATTTCACCGGTTCGCTGTATTCCTTGTACATTTCGTACACGCCAAGGTCATCATCGGCACCCTTTGATGTAAGCACGCCGTTGCTGTGTACAGCGTATCTGATGAGCTTTCTGCCGTTCGGGTCGTCCGACACAAGTTCGGCTATTATGTCTTTTGCCCCTTGCAGAGCACTTTCGGTATCAGGCACTTCGTCGGTGATGTAATCCTGAGCCAAAATTTCAGGAGCCGGAGTGCCTTTTTCCTGTGCGTAAATTGCGTTTGCCAGCCCTTCAAGACCGAGTGCCTTTGCAACGGACGCCCTTGTTTTTCTTTTCGGGCGGAACGGACGGTAAATGTCTTCAAGTTCCGTCATAGTTTTTGCATTTTCAATAGATTTGGCTATTTCATTCGTCATTTTCTCCTGCTCGGTGATTGACGCGATGATTTTTTCTTTTTGCTCTTCAAGCGAACGCAGATAGTTAAGACGGTCGTTGAGCTCTCTTAAAAGTTGGTCGTCAAGCGAGCCGGTAGCTTCTTTTCTGTATCGTGCGATGAACGGGATTGTGTTGCCGTCATCAATAAGTTTTAAGGTGTTTTCCACCTGCCAAGGCTTGAGTGAAAATTCAAGCTCGAGTTGTTTTGCAATATCCATAATTACTTCCTTTTTGTATGATATATTAAGTTTATCAAAAATTTCACGCTCTTTCAAGAAAATTTAAAACCGAAATTTTTGGTAATATTCACTAAAAAAGCTAAAAGTTTTTCTATTACATAATCTTGATTGTGCCTTGAATATTACCTATATTATATATTATAATTAATCTGGTGTGTTAAGATTTTAACAAACAGATGAAAACAAACTTATTGGAGGGAAATATGAGTAAAGCAATTATTGCCGTGGCAGGCAAGGGCGGAGTAGGCAAAACTTCGCTGTCGGCAACTATTGTCAGATGTCTTGTCGAAAAGTATCCGGATAAAAAGATTTTGGCTATTGACGCAGACCCGGCTGTCGGTCTTTCCACGGCACTCGGAATCGATGTTAAAATGACTATCGACGATATAAGAAAAGAAATTATTGCGTCCGTTGATGAGGGCGACACAAGAAGTGCGGTTGAACTTTTGGGAGAAGCTAAGTTCAGAATTTTTGACGCTCTTGTGGAGACTAACGGATTTTCGTTTATCGCAGTCGGCAGACCGGAAACGGCAGGCTGTTATTGCAAGATTAATTCGTATCTTAAAGAGGTTATCTCTATTTTGGCAGAACAGTTCGATTATGTTGTGATTGACGGCGAAGCGGGTATTGAGCAAATCAACCGCCGCGTTATGGAAAAGGTTACTCACCTTCTTCTTATAACCGACCCGAGCAAAAAAGGCTGTCAGGTTATCAACACAATCAAGAGCGTTGCCGATGATTTGGTTATGTATGAAAAAATCGGGGCAATCGTCAACCGTATGGCGGACGAGTCGCTCAAAGATTATATCAACACAAACGGTATTGAGGTTTTGTCTTATATCGGAGACGACAAAAACCTTTCTATGTTTGACATTCAGGGTGAGAATATTTTCAATCTTCCCGAGGAGTCAAATGTGGTTGCCGGAGTTAAACAAGCACTTGAAAAAATCGAGGTACTGTAATGAGAGATTTAAAACATCTTATTTATTTTGAAAATTTGCTTCAGGAAGCAAACAACGAGCTTGTGCAGCAGGCAGTTAAGGACGGTAAAAAAGCCGTTGCGTACACCTGTTATCACATTCCGGAAGTTTTGCTTAATGTCGGCGATTGCTTTTCGGTCAGACTCCGTGCTCCGAGAACCGGTTCGCTTGACATTGCAACCTATTATATGAGCTCTTACCTTTGCGGTTATTCAAAGGCACTTGTTGAAAGAGGAATTGAGGGCGGCTACAACTTCCTGTCAGCTTTTATCGGCTCGGAGTCGTGTTCCGAAATGAACAGAGCGTATGAGCACTTTGAGGTGCTTAATTTGGTTAATAATCCAAATTTCTTCGTGAGCATTTCGGATGTTCCGTTCAAGATTGCACCGCATACCGTTAAGCATTACAGAAATCAAATGCAAACCAAGGTGCTTGACCGACTTCACGAGATTTACGGAGTTGATATCAGTGAGGCTTCGCTTCGCAAGGCGGTTGAGGAACACAACGAAGTTTGCCGTCTTATTACCGAAATCGGCGAATACAGAAAAGAGGACAATCCGAGAATTACGGGCTATGAATTCCATGTTATCAACCTTGTTACATATTGTTGCCCGAAATATTTGATTTTAGATAAACTTCGTGAAACTGCCGAAGAACTTAAAACAAGAAAGCCGGACGAAAAGAAAAACTTCAGAGCAAAGGTCGTTGTTGTCGGTTCGGAAATGGATGACCCCGACTTTACAAAGCTGTTTGAAGAAGCCGGTGCACTTGTTGTTGCCGACAGATTTTGTTTCGGTTCACTTCCGGGCAGGGAAGAAATTCATCTTACCGATGACGGCGATGTGCTTGAACAAATCATTCTTCACTATATGAAAACCTGTCAGTGCCCACGCTATATGTCACAGGACAAGGTTCAGGGCAGAAGAGATTATGTTAAATATTTGGTAGACGAATATCACGCAGACGGCGTTGTTTATGAACAACTTAAATTCTGCGAATATTGGGGATATGAGAGAGCACTCGCTTCTCACATCATTACAAACGAAATGGGAATTCCGTCCGTTACCGTTGACAGACAGTACACGGCTAACGCTTCGGGACAGCTTCGTACAAGAATTCAGGCTTTTGTTGAGAGCCTTGAAATTAAGAGAATTCAAAAAGAAAAGGAGGGCAAGTAATGAGCATTTGGCGTAACAAACCGAAAAATCTCGGCAAACTTCATGAGGACAAAACCGGTCTTTTAAAGCACAGAGAATGGCGTGGAATTTCCGATACGCTTTATGACTATTACCGCTGGCTTATCACATGGAAAGATATGGCAGTTATGGTTGCAAAGGCTCCGGTTTCCACGGTTAAGGGTATTTACAATTATCGTTGGATGGCAAGCTATCTTTCCGCTCCGGCTTGGATTGACAGACACACCGAGGGACTTCGCGGCACACAGCTTCGTATTACTCACCTCCACTTCAACGGCCTTGTTCGTCCTACAACGGATATGATTAATTATCTTCTTGCAAACGACAAGCATTTTCATAAAAATTCAAAGATGTCGGACAGAACGGTTAATGTTGATGAGATTTTCTCATCGGAAATTATGGCGGGTTTCCCAAATCTTAAAGACAACCATGTTACAACCGTGCCGATTTTCTTATCGTCAATGGTAGACCAGAACATTACTCCGCCTTATCTTGATATTACGGAAAGCTACGGCGTTCCTGCCGATGTTTGTCCGCTTCCGTCAGCAGAAGCCGGTGTTGCGATTAATGACGATTATCCTATTGTCGGCAAATGTGCTATTACCTGTAATATGCCTTGCGACGGTTCGGTTATGAACTCAGCTTATATTGACAGAAGATTTAACATTCCTACCCATGTGTGCAATGTTCCGCTTCGCTACAACGGTGAAGATGTTCAGGAATACGCTTTGCAGGAAGTTAAGGATGTTATCACCTTTATTGAAGAGCAAACGGGCGAAAAATTTGATTGGAACGCCTTTTTCTCGGCAATGAAGAAATACAATAAGCAACTTGAATACGAAATTCAAAAGTGGGATATTAATAAAACCGATTATCCTCAGATGACCGGTGCAACATTTTGGCTTTACCGTCTTTTCTATTTCCACATTTCGGGCGGTATGGACGACAGATTTTTGAAGATAGACAAAAAAGTCAACAAGCTTATGATGAAAGGCTACGAAAAAAGAGAAATGTGCTCAAAGGAAATGCGTCACAGAGCAATTGTTTGGTCTTGTCCGGCAAACTATTACACTTCTCTTGCGAATTGGCTTGAAAATTGCTGGGGCGTAAATGTTGTAATGGATATGGAAACTATGATTTCTTACATTATGTACGACACGGAGGACAAGGACGCCGCTCTTACCACCTTTGCAAAAACTCTTCAGCGTACCACAATGCGTAAGCACACAAAGGGCGGTTATCAAAATGTTGTTGACGAGCTTTGGAATATTGTTGACGAATATAATGCCGATATGGTAATTATGTACGACCAAATTTCGTGCAAGGGTATGGACGGACTTGTAGGCATATTTGACGACCAGGCAAGAGAAAGAGGAATTCATTTCATTTGGGTTCCGCAGGACCTTATGGACCCTCGTACGGTATCCCGTCGTGATATGCGTGAAAACATCAACAAATATATGACAACGGTTATGCACGAAACTCCTGTTGATGAAACACTTGTTGATTTTGATGATACATTGTCATGGTAAGCAGAAAGGACATTAGAATATGAAATATTTTGGCGGATGTGATGTAGGTTCTACATATGCAAAATGCGTTATTTTGGATGAAAACGGAAAAATGGTTGCCGATGCAACCGTAAGAAGCAAAATCAATCCGGTTGCAAGTGCCGAACTTGCACTCGGTGAGGCTATCGGTAAGGTTGACGGACTTAATTCCGCTCAGGATTTAAGCTACCTTATCGGTACGGGCTACGGCAGAAACAAGGTGCCGTTTGCCGACGAAAACATTTCGGAAATCAGCTGTCACGCAATGGGTGTTCATGTAACAGACCCGAGCGTAAAGGCTATAATCGATATCGGCGGTCAGGATGTTAAAGGTATTGCAATCGACACCGACGGCACTGTTAAGAATTTTGCTATGAACGACAAGTGTGCGGCAGGTACGGGCAGATTCTTTGAGGCAATGGCAAATGCGTTTGAAATGAGCCTTCCTGAATTCTGTCAGCTTTCGCTTAAAGCGAAAAATACAATCCCGATTACGGCACAATGTACTGTATTTGCCGAAAGTGAGGTTATCTCTCTTGTAGGCGAGGGCAAACCTATGGACGAAATTGCAGCAGGTATTCAGCTTGCCGTTGCAAAGAGATGTTTTGTTATGGCTAAAAAATCGGGTGCGACCGACAGTATCACACTTACGGGCGGTTGTGCAAAGAACGAGGGACTTAAAAAAGCAATCGAAAAGGTACTGAAAATTAAGGTTGTCAATCTTAAAACCGACCCACAGCTTATGGGTGCTCTCGGTGCGGCTGAATATGCAAGACAGAAGGGAATGGCAAAATGATGAAATCGGCATTTATATTTGTATGTGTGTTTTTAGCACTGTTCATTTCGACATTTTCTGTGTACTATTTCAATTTGGATATGAAGCTTGTAAGAGTGATTTACGATAAACTTCAAGTTCATTATGACAATTTGGAAAAGGACAGAAAACTGTAATGGCGCTTTATAACGGCTTTATAAATAGGCTGAATGAGCTTGTCAAAGAAAAAAAGGAACTGCCCCGTTCAACAAAAAATTTGCAGGACGGCAGTAAAAACGATATTATTTTTGGCAAGGATACGGCATTTGAACTTGGCGGAAGTCAAAAACCGTGCGTTTCAACTTTTGCGGTCAGCAGTGATATGCACTTTTCAAACAAGACTTATTTGGTGGGCAGAGATTTGCCGCAAATAACCGGCGATTCTCCGTTCGGCAAAATCGTTCTTGCAGAGATTGACGAGCAAACGGACGATGATACGGCGTTCAATACCGTTAAAGAACTTGAACAGATAAAGTACAGATTTTATGTTCGTGATTTTATGACAAGGGCGTCCGCTCTCAATATGCGTGAGCAGATAAGAGTAGGCAAAAACGCCGTTAAAAACGGTGTTACATTTGCCGATTACGGACAAAAACTGATTGACGCCTTTTTGCAAAACGAAAAGGTGAAAAGTGTGGAAGTTATCTTTATTACAGATTTTGACGGCTACAGGGAACTTAACAGCGTTGCTGAAAAAATCAAGGACACTACTTCCGCCCTCAATCATATTCTTGACAATGTTATGTTTGACTGTTCAAGCTGCAACTTAAAGCCTATTTGTGATGAAGTTGAGGGAATGAAAGAGCTTCATCAAAAACATAAATGATATGGGGAAAATTTATGAACACAATTTTTTTCACGAGTGAAAAGGAAGAAAAGTATGCAAAGGCGTGCCTTTTATTTGCCGAAAAACTCGGACTTATTGACGACAGCAGTCTTGACGCACTTAAATCAAGATGTGAAAAGGAAAACGAAAAGCGTAAGTCCGCTCTTGCGAACGGCGAGATTGTTTACGGCTTAAAGCAGTTTACGCTTCCTGTTTATCTTGATTGGGAGCTTACACGCTTTAAGTTGGATTTTGTTTCCGAGAAAAAGGGGATTAATTACAGCTATAAGCCTATTGAAAAATCACAGCTCAAGGATTACTATAAGGCAAACAGGGATTTGTTTACACGGTACAGCGGTGACAAGTTCAGGTTTAAAGAATCCAAAGATGTTATATATAAAAAGATAAGAGAGGAGGAATATGAAAATGAAGTCAACAACATATTATGCAAGCTCTCTTAAAGGAAATGACAGCAATGACGGCCTTACTCCCGAAACACCGTTTTTAACTCTTGACAAAATCAATTCGCTTGATATAAATCCGGGCGACAGGATTTTGCTTGAATACGGTTCGGTGTTTAACAATCAGTTTTTGCATCTCAAAAATTGCGGTGATATCAACGAAGAAACTATTGAAATTGCACCTTACGGCGAGGAGGGCAGAGCACCTTTTATCAACACAAACGGTGAAGGCGTCTGGCATCAGGATTACGGCACAAAGCTCGATTTCGGCGGCCATATTTACAAGGGCGATGTAAGTTCATCCGTTTTTCTTTATGATGTGGAAAACATTGTTATCCGCGATATAGAAATTGCAAACAAAGAGGAATTCACAACTCCTGAAGCGTACAGCGACCCTGACAAAATGGACAGAACAGGCGTTGCCGTTGTTGCTCAAAACAGGGGTACGCTCCATTCAATCAAACTTAAAAATTTGTTTATTCACGATGTAAACGGCAATGTTTACAACAAACATATGAATAACGGCGGTATTTATATGACGGCGTTTAAGCCTGCTGATGAGAGCAAAACCGGCGTTGCAAGATATGACGGAGTAGTCGTTGAGGGCTGTTATGTAAAAAATGTAAGCAGATGGGGCATTGCGGTTGGATATTCCTATCGTCACGCCGAATTTGCCACAAAAGAATTAAAGGAAGAAACCTTTAAAAAGTACGGCAATGAAAACATTTTGATTGTCGGCAATTACACAAAAAACATAGGCGGTGACGCAATTACTCCTATGTATGCACTCAGACCGCTTGTTGAGCACAATGTGTCCGATTCCTGTGCAACGGAAATGAATGACCGTGTTTATTCAAATCCGGGTAAGCGTATGGGTAAAGTTGCGGCAGCGATTTGGCCGTGGAAGTGTAAAGACGCACTTTTGCAGTACAATGAGGGCGTAGACACAAAGCTCAATCAGGACGGTATGCCGTGGGATGCCGATTCGGGCGACGGCACAACATATAAGTATAATTATTCAAGGCTCAACGAGGGCGGTTGTATGATGTTCTGCCTTGGCGAAGCCGTGCATAATACTTTTGTCAATAATGTAAGCTATGACGATTTGGGCGGAATTCTCAGTCCGTCGGGCAATCCGGACGCTTATGTTGCCGATAATGAGTTCTATATGCGTAAAAGCGTTCCGCTCAAGCGTAAAAGAAATCACGGCAAAATGACGCTTAAAAACAATAAAATACAAATTATAGATTAACGAGGTACAGCTATGGCACAAAGCAAAGGAAGAGTAACTATTCCTACCGATATGGATGTGGTTAAGGAAACTCTTGAAATTATGGAGGAATGGGGTGCAGACGCAATCCGTGACTGCGACGGTACGGAGTTCCCGCAGGAACTTAAAGACACCGGTGCAAAGATTTATGCAACCTACTATACCACAAGAAAGGATAACGAGTGGGCAAAGGCAAATCCTGATGAAATTCAGCAGATGTATATTATGACGCCGTTTTATACGGCAACCGACTCCACGCTTGAAATCCATCTTATGAACCATCTTTATCCGGATATGCTCAAGGTTAACAACCGTGACGATATCACAAAATGGTGGGAGGTTATCGACCGCACGACAGGCGAAACAGTGTCTCCGTCATTGTGGGGATATGATGAAAATACAGGCAATGTAACAATTAACGAGTGCACTCCGTTTCACGAGTATACGGTAAGCTTCCTTGCTTACATTATGTGGGACCCGGTTCATATGTACAATGCCGTTGTTAACGAGTGGAAAGATGTTGAACCGCAAATCACATTTGATGTCCGTCAGCCGAAAACAAGGGCTCATTCTCTTGAGAGACTTCGCAGATTCCTTGACACGCACGACTATGTTGATGTTGTAAGATTTACAACATTCTTCCATCAGTTCACTCTTGTGTTTGATGAATTTGCAAGAGAAAAGTTTGTTGACTGGTTCGGCTATTCTGCATCGGTCAGCCCGTACATTCTTGAACAGTTTGAAAAAGAAGTGGGCTACAAGTTCCGTCCGGAATTCATTATTGACCAGGGCTATATGAATAATACATATCGCGTTCCGTCAAAGGAATTCAAGGACTTCCAAAAATTCCAAATGCGTGAGGTTGCCAAGCTTGCCAAGGAAATGGTGGACATTGTTCACGAATACGGCAAAGAAGCTATGATGTTTATGGGCGACCATTGGATCGGTATGGAGCCGTTTATGGACGACTTCGCTTCAATCGGTCTTGATGCTGTTGTAGGCAGCGTCGGCAACGGTGCAACGCTTCGCCTTTTCAGTGATATTAAAAATGTAAAATATACAGAGGGCAGATTTTTGCCTTACTTCTTCCCGGATGTTTTCTGCGAGGGCGGCGACCCGATTTACGAGGCAAAGGTAAACTGGGTAACGGCAAGAAGAGCTATTTTGAGAAGTCCTATTCAGCGTATCGGCTACGGCGGTTATCTCAAACTTGCACTTAAATTTCCTGAATTTGTTGACTATATCAAGGGCGTTTGCGATGAATTCCGCACGCTTTACGATAACATTCAGGGCGTAACCCCTTATTGTGTAAAGAAAGTTGCCGTGCTCAACTGCTGGGGCAAAATGCGTTCTTGGTCAAATCATATGGTTCACCACGGACTTTATTACAGACAGAATTATTCATATTTCGGCGTTATCGAGGCGTTGAGCGGTGCTCCGTTTGATGTTTCGTTTATCAGCTTTGACGATATTAAAAACAACAAGGATTTTCTTGATGAATTTGATGTTATCATCAATGTCGGCGATGCGGACACCGCACAGTCGGGCGGACAGTATTGGGCAGATGAGCAAGTAGTTACAGCCGTTAAAAAGTTTGTATATAACGGCGGCGGATTTATCGGCGTCGGCGAGCCTGCCGCTCATCATTGGCAGGGCAAGTTCTTCCAGCTCAACGATGTTTTGGGCGTTGAGGAAGAAAACGGCTTCACTCTCAATACAAGAAGATACAACACTGAAGAACACAGAGATCACTTCATCCTTGAAGATACCGAAAACGGCAATGTTGATTTCGGCGAGGGCAAAAAGAATATCGTTGCACTTGACGGCACGACCGTCCTTGTTCAAAATGCAACCGAACTTCCGTTTGCTGTAAGACACGCCGAAGAGGTTCAAATGGCTGTTAAGGAATTCGGCAAGGGCAGAGGCGTTTATATCAGCGGACTTCCTTATTCATTTGAAAACAGCCGTGTGCTTTACCGTGCGGTTTTGTGGAGTTCTTCCGCAGAGGACGAGCTTCTTCGTTGGTACTCAACAAACTATAATGTTGAGGTTCACGCTTATGTTAAAAACGGCAAGTATTGCGTTGTTAATAATACATATGAACCGCAGGACACAACCGTTTATGTGGGCGACGGCACAAGTTTTGAGTTACACCTTGAAGCTAATGAGATAAAATGGTATCAAATTGCCGATAAAGTTCCTGAAACACGCCAATAAAATAAACCAACCGATTTTAGCCTTTTTTGTGTAAAAAGAGGCGTCAACACAAAATGTTGACGGAGAGATTGTAAAAGTGCTGCAAACATCGAGTTTGCAACACTTTTGGTGCCTTTCGTTTTTTGCTCGGGGGCGGTACCGTCGTACAGCTCCCACTCGCAAGAAAACGAAATTCAGAATCTTTCTCAACAGTTTATAATTACTTGGCAAAAAGTGTAAAAAATCTTAAACATTTGTTAAAAAATTCACAATACTTATTTAAAATATTGTGATATAATATAGAAAATAAAACGAAAAGAAAAACGGAGGTTTTTATTATGGCAAACAGAATAGTACTTAATACTGTTTCATATCACGGCAAGGGCGCAATCAAGGAAATTGCACCAATCGCACAGTCAAAGGGCTGGAAGCACATCTTTGTATGCTCAGACCCTGACCTTATCAAGTTCGGCGTTACTTCAAAGGTAACAGACCTTCTTGACGAAGCAAAAATTCCGTACACAGTTTATTCGGGCATTAAGCCGAACCCAACAATCGAAAATGTTGTTGACGGCGTTGAAAGCTTTAAGGCTTGCGGTGCAGATTCAATCATCGCAATCGGCGGCGGTTCTTCAATGGATACCGCAAAAGCTATCGGTATCATCATTGCAAACCCTGAATTTGCAGATGTTCGCTCACTCGAGGGCGTTGCTCCGACAAAGAATCACGCTGTTTCAACTATCGCAGTTCCTACAACAGCAGGTACAGCAGCCGAGGTTACAATCAATTATGTAATCACAGATGTTGAAAAAGAAAGAAAGTTTGTTTGCGTTGACGAAAACGATATTCCTGAATACGCAGTTGTTGACCCTGATATGATGTCATCAATGCCAAAGGGACTTACAGCTTCAACAGGTATGGACGCACTTACTCACGCTATCGAGGGCTACACCACAAAGGGTGCTTGGGAAATGTCCGATATGTTCCATCTCGAAGCAATTAAGCTCATCTCAACTCATCTCCGCGGTGCTGTTGAAAACAAGCCTGAGGACAGAGAGGGTATGGCTCTTGCACAGTATATCGCAGGTATGGGCTTCTCGAATGTAGGCCTTGGTATCGCTCACTCAATCGCTCACACTCTCGGTGCTCACTATGATACACCTCACGGCGTAGCTTGTGCTATGATGCTCCCTATCGTTATGGAATACAACGAGGACTACACAGGCGAAAAGTACAGAGAAATCGCTCGTGCTATGGGCGTTGAGGGCGTTGACGAAATGTCACAGGCTGAATACAGAAAGGCTGCCGTTGATGCAGTTAAAAAGCTTTCTGCCGATGTTGGCATTCCTGCTGTTAACGAAAAGGTAAGAGAAGAAGACCTTGACACTTTGGCAGCAGACGCATTTGCAGACGCTTGCCGTCCGGGTAATCCAAGAGATACAAACGAAGCAGAACTCAAGGAGCTCTACAAGAAAATTATGGCATAATTTTTGCCTGCTTGTAATGTTAATATAATCAAGGCGTCGCAGACTGATTGTTTGCGACGCTTTTTTGTTGTTGATATTGCATATATATACGGTAGGGCAGGACAATATCCTCCCGTAGGTATTTGTGTTTCTGTCGGGCGGATAATATCCGCCCCTACAGTGTTAAAAGGTAAAATCTTTTCATCTTTTTGTGAATCAAAAGACGGGTGCAACACGGAGTGTTGACGGAAGGGTTAAGCAAAAACCAAACCTTTTTATAAAAAACGCGTGATTTATTGACAAACTTTTAATATAACGCTATTAGTATATACATCAGATAACAAAGAGATTTTTAATTTATGAGAAAAGACGGATTAGTAACAAAGAAAAAATATTAACAGTATGCGTTAGGTTGTTTTTGGAACAGGGCTACAAAGACACTACCGCTACGGCGACATAATTTTTTACAAAAAATAACAATTGTAATTGAGTATTAATCCCGATTCATTGAGCAAAATATTACAGTAACAAAACGAATGAATTGGAGAGGTACAATATGAAAGCAACAGGAATAGTGCGTAGAATCGACGATTTGGGCAGGATTGTAATTCCGAAAGAAATCCGCCGCTCGTTTAGAATTAAAGAGGGTGACCCCTCCTTAACAACATTGAAAGCGTCCGAGCATTTTCTCTCATCTCTCTTCAAACTCGGAAACCGCCTTGGTTGCTAAGGTTTTGATGATTATAGCATTGCTTTCCTCTTACATAATTTGCCGAAATTATAATCAAAACTATAATTAAATTTGATGGTGAAAAATAACTTTTTTAATATTATCAAAAGGTATAAGAGGGGTGCCAACAATGTTCTCTTTTTTCATATTTTTCTACTTATTCGCATAATATAGATATTAAATTGTGGGAATATTCCCATAAGTTGTTGACTATTCCCGTAATTTATGGTATTATTTAAGGGAAGAATCAGGAGGATAAGGTTATGAGAAACTTTAATTACTCTGAAATCAGTAATAAAAAATGGGATTCTGAGGTGCTTGGGTTAATTGCAGCTGTCTACAAGGAAGCGGGAAAGCAGGAATTGTATTTGAAGCAACGCCCTGCTCAATTAGAAAAACTTGTGGAAATCGCAAAGGTGCAGAGTACGGAGGCATCAAATTCAATTGAAGGTATTGTTACTACAAATACCCGTGTTCGTCAGCTTGTAGAAGAAAAGACGACTCCAAAAAACAGAAATGAGCAGGAAATCGCCGGATATCGAGATGTGCTTTCCACTATTCATGAGAGCTTTGATGCCATACCTATCACACAAAATTATATTCTGCAACTGCATAAAATGTTGTACAGTCATATGAACAACCAAATGGCAGGCAGGACAAAAAGTGTACAAAATTATATTAGTGCCGAATATCCCGACGGTCACAGAGAAACACTCTTCACGCCGTTATCTCCTTTTGAAACACCTGATGCATTAGATAAAATTTGTGAGGAATATAACCGAGTTATAGGCAATATGGAATTAGAACCGTTGATTGCAATACCTGTGTTTATTCACGATTTTCTTTGTATTCATCCATTTAACGATGGTAATGGCAGAATGAGTCGTTTGTTGACTACACTCCTTTTATATCGCAATGGCTTCTATGTGGGAAAGTATATATCGCTGGAAGCTAAAATTGCAAAAGACAAGGAGTTGTATTACAATGCTCTTGCGCAGGCACAAATCGGCTGGTATGACGGCAGTGAAGATAAACTGCCTTTTATTAAGTATTTGCTTGGTACTATCCTCTCCGCGTATAAAGATTTTCAGGAGAGGTTTGAACTTGTCGATGAAAAACTTACTGCTGTCGAAATTGTAAGGAAAGCCACTATGTATAAAATCGGAAGATTTACAAAGCAGGATATACACGAACTGTGTCCGTCATTGAGCATAAGTTCAGTCGAAGTGTCACTGCGCAAACTTGTTGAAGCAGGCGAGTTAAAAAGAGAGGGTAGCGGTAAGGGTACCTGTTATTACAGAATTAAATAGCAACTTTTCAGGAGGGATGATTCCCTCTTTTGGGTGTTGTGTTTTGATTGATAAAATGAAAAAATATGATATTATAAACAAAAATAATAATTTTAAGGACTTTTATGGATAATCATACCCCGGAACAACGAACAAAAAACATGAAAGCTATTAAGAATAAGGGCTCAAAGATTGAAGTTATGCTGCAAAAAGAATTGTGGCATAGAGGTTTGAGGTATAGAAAAAACGCAGCAAACGTATATGGCAAACCTGATATAGTTTTTATAGGTAAAAAAGTTGCTGTGTTCTGTGACAGTGAATTCTTTCATGGATACGATTGGGAAAACAAGCGAAATGAAATTAAATCTAACAGAGATTTTTGGTTGCCGAAAATTGAAAGAAATATTCAGCGTGATATTGAAGTAACTGAAAAACTCAAATCAGAAGGTTGGACGGTAATTAGATTTTGGGGGAAAGATATTAAGAATAATTTAAAGGAATGTGCAGATGTTATTGAAAACGCACTGGTAAAAAACGATGATTTATAAAACAATTGATTTATGTGCCGGAATCGGAGGAATTCGTAAAGGGTTTGAAATGACCAACCGTTTTAAAAATGTTCTTTCTGCTGAAGTTGACAAGTATGCATGCTTAACATATGAACACTTGTTTGGAGATAATCCGGAAAATGATTTGACATCTGAGGATTTTAAACTGCTGGCGGAGAATACTGAATATGATGTGCTGCTTGCCGGATTCCCATGTCAGACTTTCAGTGCGGTTGGCAATCAAAAAGGGTTTGATGACCCTGATAAAGGGATTATTTTTAATCATATTGCCGATATTATAAAAAGAACCAGACCAAAAGCTGTTTTTTTAGAAAATGTTGAAAATCTAATAAGACATGATAAAGGCAATACCTTTAAAACTATTATTAATAGATTGGAAAACACACTAAATTATAAGATAGTAGGTTTGGATTATGCTGAAGATGGCACGTTCATAATAAATCCCCATAATTTTATTAGAAATTCACGTTATTTCGGAATACCCCAAAACAGACCGAGAACATATATTATGGCATTTAACCGTGAAATATACTCACAGGATTCTTTATTAAAACTTGGGATGTTGCCGTTTTGCAACGAAACTGTAATATATAATGATTTAAATGACGGATTATTAGAATATGGAGCAGATTTGCGTTATTATATGTCATCCGGTTATTATAATACATTAGTTGCACACAGAGAAAGGCAAGTTGAAAATGGTAACGGATTCGGTTATCGGATTGTTAATTCACCGGAAATCGAACACCCTGTTGCTAACACTATATTAGCAACAGGTGGATCGGGAAAAGAAAGAAACCTTATCATTGATTATCAGGATGGTGTTGCAGGAGCTGTTTATCCGACTAAACATACGCCTATTAATGACCGTTGTATAAGAGTAATGACTCCTACGGAATGGGGAAAGTTACAAGGATTTATCAATTATGCATTTGTTGAAAATGGAGTTGATACTTTTAGTTTCCCGGACGGGATATCAATGCAGCAACAATATAAACAGTTCGGTAATTCAGTAACTATTCCCTTGATAAAAACGATGGCGGAATATATGCTCAAATGCTTTGAAAAATTAAATACTGAAAATAATATATAATTATTTTTATCTTTTAAGCACAGATTTCAAATCTGTGCTTTCTATATTTGTGAAATATATCCTATATTTTTCGATTATTTTCAAAATATATTGACAAATAATTTCTAAATGTGTATACTGGTATTGTAGAAATATACAGAAAGAGGTTAATTATATGCCAAAGGAAACGAAAAGAGACAAGTTTGTCAGGATTGCTGAAGCACGAACAAATAAAATACTTGAAATGATGCGACTGCTCGGAAATTGTTCGAGCAAATCCAATTATGATTATACGGATGAAGACATAAAGAAAATATTCGGTGCTTTGGAAAAAGAATTAAAAAACACAAAAAACAAGTTTTTGGGCGTAGATTCAAGCAATGAAAAATTTACTCTGAACTAAGGAGACCGGCTATGAAAAGTCAAGATAAAAATTAAGACTGAGGAGAGAAAGG
>CAVLCA010000017.1:0-56106 GCA_963661495.1 bacterium | reverse complement strand
ATTGCATATTAATTTTGCGCAATTAGAAAAGTTTTAATACAATTGCATAATTATACTTGAAACGCGAGGATTTTGTAAAGTTACCTGCTCTGGTTCAGGATTATTTAACTTATGTAGAAGCAATTAAAGGACATAGTTCTTTATCCGTAATTGAATATGCTAGTGATTTAAGGACCTTTTTCCGTTTTATGGCAAAACACAAAGGTCTTTGTTCTGATTCTGTTTTAGATGAAGAAATTGATTTAACTCAAATCGATTTAAACTTTATAAAAAGTATTACACTCAATGATACATACGAATTTTTAATTTATTGTAAAAATGTTCGTGGCAACAATGAAACAACAAGAGCACGCCGCGTTGTGTGTATCAGAAGATTTTTCAGCTATCTTTCAGATAATATAGGATTATTATCAACCAATACTATGAAAAATCTTGATGCTCCAAAAACAAAAAAATCACTTCCAAAATATTTAACCTTGGAAGAATCTCAAAAACTACTTTCTGTGATAAACGGTAAATATAAAGAACGGGACTACGCAATTATTACTTTATTTTTAAACTGCGGAATGCGTCTTTCCGAACTTGTTTCCATTGATTAT
Source organism: bacterium (assembly GCA_963661495.1). Classification (GTDB taxonomy): domain Bacteria; phylum Bacillota; class Clostridia; order Oscillospirales; family Acutalibacteraceae; genus Eubacterium_R. The sequence continues at coordinate 55,507 of CAVLCA010000017.1, read as the reverse complement.
ACTGACATAAAATCTGACGGAACGCTTATAATTACCGGCAAAGGCAATAAAGAACGAACCGTATATCTCAATCAAGCTTGCATTGACGCTATAACCGAATATATGAAAGTACGACCGAACGATAAAGTTAAGGACAGGGCACTTTTTATCAGTAATCGATATCAAAGAATCAGTCCGAGAATGGTTGAAACTATGGTTGCAAATTATCTTGAAAAAGCAGGACTGGGCGGTAGAGGTCTGTCTGTTCATAAACTCAGACACACTGCGGCAACACTAATGTATCAGCACGGAAATGTTGATGTGCTTGTGTTAAAAGAAATTCTTGGCCACGAAAATTTAGGAACGACAGAAATATACACGCATATTCAAAGCGATGCATCAAGACAGGCTATCGACTCCAATCCCCTTGCAAACAATAAGCCAAACTTCAAATCTTAATTATCGAATTAAACAAATAGATTATCAAAGAATTTACAAACGATATAATTATTATTTCCGCTCCGTATTTTAAAAACAGTTTAAGATAGTCTGTAAGAATAATTTGATTTTCAATATCTTTTTGAATTGATGTAGTGAAAATATTTTTACTTAATTTTTTTGAAGCCGAAATCGTAAAAAACAAAATAACCATAAATGCAGCCGTTTCAGGTGCTATCATTAGAAAGGAATACCCTATCCCCTTTATTGAATACAAATTATAATAAAATGCAATTTTTATCGCGACTTCAAATCCGCATAATAACGGAAGAAAATTAATAATTGGAAAACCTATAATACAAAGTCCGAGAAGTATTGCAAATACATATACGAGAAAATAAAGTGACAGTCTGTCTACCGTTATAGAAAGCAGACTGTCGTTTTTTATTGTCAGCAAATCACTTATATACGATGAATACTCTGACAGATTTAAAGAATTAAATAACAAAGAACCGGTAAGTAATCCGCTGATATAAAAAAGCAAAAGATAAATGTATTCTTTGTTTTTCTCTATCAATTCATTAAAATCCGTTTTTTCTTTTGAAATAACAATATCTTTCATCATTATACCCTCAGTTTTCTTGATTTTTTTGCATTAAACACAGAAGCAACTACACTTCCAACAACAATGATAATAACACATATAAAAAATTGGACGATAGATTTATTTATAACAGAATTTATTACAGACAGTATTAAAGACGGTATGTTTGATAAAATACTCATTAAGATCAGGCTGTTTTTAAATTTAAAAGTAGATAGAGTTCCTACAACAAAAGTTGTAATAAACAAAACCAGATAACCTGAATACGCACAATATGAATCATCCAAGTCAAAAATCATTACAAATTTTGATGATAACGCAGTTAAAAAAGCAATAGCCACAGCCGACAGAAAAACTGATTTCGCAGCAAATCCTAAAAGGACATTGTCAAATTTTGTTTTCATAAAAAAATCCCTCCGAATATCCTACTAAAAGATATTCAAAGGGGAAAATTTTATTACATTATTTATCTGACTTTTTTCCAGCCTTTTTTGCTTCCTTTTTTTCTTTGGCAGCCTCTCTGGCTTTTTCAACTTCTTTTTTGTGCTGTTCTGTTTTCGTAATATTTGTATTTACAGCCCAACGCTGAACTTTCATTTTGTTTCTGTCGGCACCTGTTTCGATAATTATATCTTCTTCTCTAATAGTAACCACCCTACCAACGATACCGCCGATTGTAATAATTTCATCACCGATTTCAAGAGAAGAACGCATTTCCTGTTCTTCCTTTTGACGCTTCTTTTGCGGACGAATCATCATAAAATACATAAGGGCAACAAGAACAACCATAAGTATAATATAAGATGTTGAACCACTCTTCGACTGAGCGGAAGACTGTGATGCTAATTGCATTAAAACTGAAATCATTTTTTTGCCTCCTAAATACATTAAGTACTACAATTATATAGTATCTGTCAAATAATTGCAACCATTTTTTTAAATTCTTGTGTCCAATCTGTCTACATATTCATTTTTATAATCCTCAAACGAGCCGTTTTCGATGTTATTTCTAATTTCAGTCATTAAATTATTATAGAAATAGAGATTGTGAATTACGGCAAGACGCATACCGAGCATTTCCCCTGCTTTAAGAAGGTGTCTGACATATGCCCTTGAATAATTTTGACAAGTCGGACAATGACATTCATCATCTATCGGATTAGAATCAAGTATATACTTTGCATTATTAATGTTGATGATTCCTTTTTTTGTAAATAACTGACCGTGACGGGCATTGCGTGCCGGCATAACGCAATCAAACAAGTCAACTCCCCTACTAACGCCCTCAAGAATATTGCCTGGAGTACCAACCCCCATTAGATACCTCGGTTTGTCAACAGGTGCAAACGGTTCAACTGCCGAAATAATTCTGTACATATCCTCTTTGGGTTCACCTACGGCAAGACCGCCGATTGCATAGCCGTCAAGATTAAGCTTTGCAATTTCTTTCATGTGTTCAATTCGCAAATCATCAAAAGTACAACCCTGATTAATGCCGAAAAGCATCTGATGTTTATTGATTGTATCGGGTAACGAATTAAGTCTTTCCATTTCTGCTTTACAGCGTTCAAGCCATCTTAAAGTGCGACTGCAAGCTTCTTTCGAATACTCATATTTAGCCGGATTTGCAACGCATTCATCAAAAGCCATTGCAATTGTAGAACCTAAGTTAGATTGAATTTGCATACTTTCTTCAGGTCCCATAAAAATCTTTCTGCCGTCTACATGAGAGTTAAATGTTACGCCTTCTTCAGTGATTTTATTTAGTTTTGCAAGTGAAAAGACTTGAAATCCACCCGAATCTGTTAAAATCGGTCTGTCCCAATTGGTAAACTTATGAAGTCCGCCAAGAGCTTTTACCTTATCGTCGCCAGGTCTAACATGAAGGTGATACGTATTGCAAAGCATAACTTGAGCACCAACCTCTTTAAGGTCGACGGTTGAAAGTCCGCCTTTGATTGCAGCAACCGTTGCAACATTCATAAAACATGGAGTTTGAACAGTTCCGTGAACAGTAGAAAATTCACCACGCCTTGCTTTACCCTCTGTTTTTAAAAATTTATATCCCATAAACTTCTCCTTATTTTGTATCAATAAACAGGCACGCGTCACCAAATGAGAAAAATCTATACTTCTTATCAACGGCAATTTTATATGCGTTCATCACATTATCATATCCTGCAAATGCCGAAATTAGCATAATAAGTGTGCTTTCCGGCAAATGAAAATTTGTAACCAATCCGTCAATACATTTAAATTCGTATCCGGGATAAATAAAAATAGAAGTATCATCTTCATCTTCACAAATACACCCGTGTTTAGTTGCAACAGATTCAAGCGTTCTTGTACTTGTAGTACCCACCGAAATAACTCTACCGCCGTTTGTCTTGGTATCATTAATCAAATCAGCAGTTTCTTTACTTATATGATAGTGCTCACTATGCATCTTATGTTTTGTAACATCATCAACCTTAACCGGTCTGAATGTTCCGAGACCGACATGAAGCGTTACATATCCAATCTTAATACCCTTATTCTCAATTTCTTTGAGCATTTCTTTTGTAAAATGTAATCCGGCAGTCGGAGCAGCGGCAGAACCGAGTTCTTTTGAATAAACAGTCTGATATAATTCACCGTTTTTAAGTTCTTCCGTAATATATGGTGGGAGGGGCATTTTACCAATCTTGTCCAATATATTATAGATTTCTTTAGAATCGCACTTAAATTGAACTTTTCTGTTGCCGTCATCGGTTATATCAATAACTTCACACTCAACAATACCTTCACCAAAAATAAACTCCGTGCCAATTTTAGCTCTTTTTCCGGGTTTACAAAGGCATTCCCACACATTATTTTCGCTTTGTTTGAGCAGTAAAAATTCTACAACGGCTCCTGTTTCTTTTTTTACACCGTATATTCTTGCCGGAATAACCCTTGTATCATTAAGAATTAAACAATCCCCAGGTCTCAAATAATCTGTTAAATCCTTGAAGATTTTGTGCTCAACCTCACCGGTATTTTTGTCAATAACCATTAGTCTTGACATATCTCTCGGTTCAATTGGAGTTTGCGCAATGAGTTCCTGCGGTAAATCATAATAAAAGTCAGAAGTTTTCATCATAATTCTCCAAAAATATATAATTATTAATTGACATTCATATATAAATAGTGATATTATATATACTAAATTATCTTGTGCAAATTGCACTTTGTCTATTATATTGCAAAATGATAAATAATACAAGTTCTAAGGAGAATTATTTATGAAAAAATTTAATGTCGGCATCGTTGGTGCCACAGGTATGGTTGGTCAAAGATTTATGACCTTGCTTGAAAATCACCCATGGTTTAATGTTGTTGTGCTTGCCGCTTCTTCAAGATCTGCCGGTAAACCTTATGGCGAAGTAATCGGAAGCAAATGGTGTATGGATGCACCTCTTGCTGATAAATATAAAGATATGGTAGTTATGGACGCTACCAACGATATTGAAAAAATCACTTCAATGGTTGACTTCGTCTTTTGTGCGGTTAATATGAAAAAAGACGAAATAAAAGCTCTTGAAGAAGCATATGCAAAACATGAATGTCCTGTAGTTTCTAACAACTCAGCTAACAGATTCACTCCTGATGTTCCTATGGTTGTTCCTGAACTCAACGCAGAACATATCCATATCATTCCTGAGCAAAGGAAAAGACTTGGCACAAAACGCGGATTTATCGCTGTTAAGTCTAACTGCTCACTTCAATCATATGTACCTGCGCTCTTCCCTCTTCACGAAAAATTCGGTGTAAAAGATGTATTAGTGTGCACATATCAAGCTATTTCAGGTGCAGGTAAAACATTTGAAACATGGCCTGAAATGATTGACAACGTTATCCCATATATTGGCGGCGAAGAGGAAAAGAGTGAAAAAGAGCCGCTCAAGCTTTGGGGTAAAATCGAAGGCGACCATATTGAAAACGCTACAAAGCCAAACTTTACAGCACAGTGTATTCGTGTTCCTGTATCAAACGGTCACCTTGGTGCAGTATTTGTAAACTTTGATAAAAAGCCTACAAAGGATGAAATGATTGAAATTTGGAACGGCTTTAAGGGCAGGGCTCAAGAGCTTGAGCTTCCGTCTGCTCCAAAGCAATTTCTTAATTATTTCACAGAGCCTGACAGACCGCAAATTCATACAGAGCGTATGCTTGAAAACGGTATGGCTGTTTCTATCGGCAGACTTAGAGAAGACACACAATATCAGTACAAATTTGTTTGCCTTTCTCACAATACACTTCGCGGTGCAGCAGGCGGTGCGGTATTACTTGCAGAGTTACTTGCCGCAGAAGGTTATTTAGATTAATCTATGATAAGGAGAATATATTGATATGAAGAATCCGGTATTTACAGGTTCGGCTGTTGCTATCATTACTCCTATGAATGATGACTTCAGCATTAATTATGATGAATTTAAAAAGTTTATTGATTGGCAAATTGAAAACGGCACAGACGCAATCGTTATCTGCGGCACAACCGGTGAAAGTTCAACACTTAAAACAGTTCACCATCTTGAGGCTATCAAATTTTGCGTTGATTATGTTAACGGCAGAGTTCCTGTTATTGCAGGTGCCGGTTCAAATAATACAGAATGCGGTCTTGAACTTGCTGTAAAAGCATGCGAATACGGTGTAGATGCTCTTTTGCTTGTAACACCTTATTATAATAAGTGCACACAAAAGGGTCTTATCAAGCACTACACAATGTACCACGATGCAACAAATGTCCCTATTATTCTTTACAATGTTCCGTCAAGAACAGGTGTAAACATCACTCCGGAGACACTTAAAGAACTTTCAAAGCTTCCAAGGATTAACGGTGTTAAAGAAGCTTCGGGTAACATCAGTCAAGTTATGAAAATCCGTGCTCTTTGCGGTGACGAACTCAACATTTGGAGCGGTAATGATGACCAAATCCCTGCAGTTATGGCTTGCGGGGGTAAAGGCGTCATCTCAGTTCTTTCAAACATTTGCCCACAGGAAACTCACGATATGGTTCAGGCTTATCTTGACGGTGATGCAAACAAGTGCACAGAAATGATGGCAAAATATCTTGAACTTGCAAATGCTATGTTTGTTGAAGTTAACCCGATTCCTGTAAAAGCAGCTTGTAATATGATGGGCTGGGCAGCAGGTCCTTGCAAAATGCCTCTTTGTGATATGACAGAAGAACATACTGAATATGTAAAGAGTGTTATGCAAAAATACAGCCTTATTAAATAAATTATCAAGAGGAAGTTTAAATGACAAAGATAATATTAACGGGTTGCTGTGGCAAAATGGGTAGCGTTATCCAAAGCATTGTTGCCAATCGTAATGACGCAACAATAGTTGCCGGTGTTGATAAATATAATAACAACAAAACAGAATTCCCTGTTTACGAAAACATTTCAGATGTTAAAGAAGATGCTGATGTTGTAATTGACTTTTCAAACCCGTCACTTCTTGACAGTCTTTTAGAATACGGCAAATCAACAAAAACAGCTCTTGTAATTGCTACAACAGGCTACGATGATTGCCAAAAGAAAAAAATTACAGAAGCTTCAAAAGAGTGTCCCGTATTTTTCACATACAATTACAGTTTGGGCATTAACTTACTTGCTTCTCTTGCAAAAAAGGCTGCGGCACTTTTGGGTGATGAATTTGACATTGAAATTGTTGAACAGCATCACAATCAAAAAATTGATGCTCCGTCCGGTACCGCTCTTATGCTTGCAGACGCTATTAATGAAGAACTCGACAACCGTATGAAATATGAATACGACCGTCACTCAAAGCGTGAAAAACGTACAAAGAATGAAATCGGCATGCACTCAATAAGAGGCGGCACAATAGTCGGTGAACACGAAATTATTTTTGCCGGCAGAGATGAAGTTATTACCCTTTCACACTCTGCAAGATCAAAAGAAGTTTTTGCAGTCGGCGCAGTTAATGCAGCAGTATTTATGGCAGGCAAAGAAGCCGGTATGTATAATATGGGCGAATTAATTAAATAATCATTAAAGATTTTGGCGAACCGTAAATTTACGGTTCGCTTTTTTATATTTAATTTAACTTTTATTTATGTTGTATTATTAAACCGTCATTATATTTTCTTACATAGATATTTGACAAATCTTTATTTTTACTTTAACGAAATTTGTAAATATAAATCTATAGTATAACTAAATTGTAAGAGAAATGTCACACGGCAGTAATCAAAACAGTTTACCATACTTAAAGAAAAGAGGATTGATATGAAAAACATACTCGAAATGCTTGAGAATTCGACAAAATTATGTCCCGATAAAACAGCTTTTAAGGATAACGAAAAAGCAATTACATACAAAGAATTACTGAATAATTCCAAAAAAATAGGAACGGCACTCGGTTCTTTAAAATGTCAAAACAAACCGATAGCAATTTATCTTGACAAAAGCGTTGCAACAACAGAAGCAATGATGGGCGTTATTTACAGCGGCAACTTCTATACAATAATCGACTGTGAAATGCCGATTGAAAGAATCAAAAAGATATTTGAAACACTAAAGCCGGTTGCAATTATTTCCGAGAAAAAGTATTTGCAAAACACTCTTCAACTCGGAACAGAAAACATTTTTACTATTGAAGTGCTCAAAAGATATGAAGTAAACGAAAAACTTTTAAAAAGTGTACGGGATTTACAAATTGATACAGACCCACTGTATACACTTTACACTTCGGGTTCAACAGGTACGCCTAAAGGAACGGTTATAACTCACAAAAATGTGCTTGCCTACAGCGAATGGGTTACTCAAACATTTAATATAAATTCAAACAGTATCATAGGCAATCAAACACCGTTTTATTTTTCAATGTCGGTAACGGATATATATTCAACTGTTCTGAGTGGTGCCACAATGATTATAATTCCGAAAATATATTTTTCATTTCCTGTTAAATTGATTGAATACCTAAATGAAAGCAAGGTTAATACAATTTATTGGGTACCGAGTGCATACGGAATAATTTCAAACAGCAAAGCATTTGAAGTTGTCAAACTGAAATATCTCAAAACAGCAATGTTTGCAGGTGAGGTTATGCCGATAAAATATCTGAATTATTGGATAGATAATTTGCCTGATAATATCACATATGCAAATTTATACGGTCCTACCGAAACAACAGACATCTGCACTTATTATGTTGTTGAGAGAAAATTTAACGATAACGAATCATTGCCCATAGGCAAACATTGTGACAACTGCAATGTCTTTGCAATAAACGACAAAAATAAGCTTGCCGATATAAATGAAGAGGGTGAACTTTATGTAAGAGGTTCGTTTTTGGCACAGGGATATTACAACGATACAGCTAACACGCAAAAGGCATTTGTTCAAAATCCGTTGAACAACACTTATCCCGAAACTTGTTACAAAACAGGAGATTTGGTTAAGCTTAACGAAAACAAAGAACTGATTTACATTTGCAGAAAAGATTACCAAATCAAACATATGGGCTACAGAATTGAGCTTGGAGAAATCGAAGCGGCGGCATTATCAATAAATAAAATATCCGAATGTGCAGCAATATACGATGAGCAAAGCGACAAAATCATTTTGTACTATTCAGGCCAAATTAAAGATAAAAACATCATATTTAATGATTTAAAAGATAAATTAACATCATATATGATGCCAAACAAACTAATAAAACTTTCTGCACTTCCCCACAATCAAAACGGAAAAATTGACAGAAAAACATTAAAACAAAACTACGATAAAAAAGGCTAAGGTGATTAAAATGAATAAAATTATTGAAATTATAAACGAAATCAAACCGGGATTTACCGTAAATGAAAACACAAATCTTTTTGATGAACACATACTTGACTCACTTGCAATGATTTCTCTTGTTTCGGAGCTTGATGACGAATTTGATATTGAAATATCGGCAAGAGATATTGTACCGGAAAACTTCAAAACCGTTGCCGACATTTACAAACTTGTACAAAATCTTGAAGAAGATGAATAACAATGATTAGTTATACAACATTTTCTTTCTTTATTATATACTTTGGGATTACTTTTGTAATCTATTGTCTTATGCCCCAAAAGGCAAAATGGTGCGTGCTTCTGCTCGGTTCACTGATTTTTTATTTCATTTCTTCCAAAGGTCATATTCTTTTACTCTTAATATCCTCTTTTATAATATATTTTTCAGGCTTAGGATTACAAAAGATTAATGAAAAATCAATCGAAGCAAAAAAGCACGCATCAAAAGACGAAAAGAAAATAATAAAGAAAAAGTACTCAAAACAAAAATATATCGTTACGGCTCTTTCGGTAACAGCATTATTATCATTACTTCTTATAAGCAAATATTCGGGTTTCTTTGCAGAAACGGTCAGCACCCTATTCCCTGTCAATATAAAAGGAATCAATATAATTCAACCGCTTGGAATATCATTTTTTACACTTCAGGCAATCAGCTATACAGTTGATGTTTATAACAGTAAAACAGAAGCGGAGCGAAATCCGTTTAAATTACTGCTTTACCTCACATTTATGTTAACAGTTGTTGAAGGTCCTATTGCAAGATACGACACGCTCGGAAAACAATTTAATGAGTGTAAAAATGCCGATTTGGAAAGTTTGAGCAAAGGTTTTACAAGAGTCTTATGGGGACTTTTCAAAAAAATTGTAATTGCCGACAGAGCCGTAATGCTTGTAAGTGCTGTATTTGACAATTCGCAAAATTACAGCGGCGGCTATGTTGTTCTGGCAATACTGTTCTACACGCTGCAACTGTACTGTGAATTTTCGGGCGTTATGGATATGGTGTGCGGACTCGGTCAAATGATGGGTCTGACGCTTCCGGAAAACTTTAACCATCCTTTCTTTGCAAAAAACATAAATGAATTTTGGCAAAGATGGCACATATCATTAGGCTCATTTTTAAGGGATTACATATTTTATCCACTTGCATTTTCTGGCGGAATAAGAGCGCTTAATGTAAAAACGAGAGAAAAATTCAACTCATATTACGCTAATCTTATACCGACCTCGGTTGCACTTTTCTTTGTCTGGTTTGCAAACGGATTTTGGCACGGTTCGGGCTGGAAATACATTGTATACGGATTGTATTATTACATATTAATGATGTTCGGAATGTTCCTTGAACCGCTGTTTAAAAAAATATGTTTAGAAATTCACCTTAACAGAAAATCAAAAGCATTTTCAATTTTTCAAAAAATAAGAACACTCTTAATTGTTTGCATAGGTATGCTTATATTCCGTGCCGATAACTTAAAAACCGCAGGAACAATGGTTGCTTCAATATTTAAAGCAACCTCGGGAAAAGCATCAATAATAGGACTCAACAAATACGATTATGCCATAATCGCAATAGGCGTTATTGCATTGATTGCCGTAGCAGTTATTGAAGAAAAAGGCATAGATATCAAAGAAAAAATTTACTGTATGCCTTACCCTCTTAAAGCTTCGATTCTTATGTGTGCATTATTTTCAATTATAGTTTTCGGTGCATACGGAGAAGGATACGGCGTAGTAGATTTGATTTACGCAGGATTTTGACTATGAGAAAAAAAGAATTTAGAGACACATTAAAAGTTATTTCATTTGTTCTTGTATTTTTGATTTTGCTCGAGAGCATTTCGCTTTTGGCATTTTCAAATAAATCCGTAACAGGATTTAAGAACAAATTACAAGACGCATATTCATTTGTTAACGAACCCGACAACTCAATTCAAATTGTCGGAGTTGGCAACAGCGACTTGTATTCGGGATTTTCACCGTATGATTTATGGAATAATTGCGGATACACAAGCACAATTTGTGCCTCGGCACGACAAGACATTAAGGAATCTGCCTATCTGTTAAAAAAAGTGCTTGAAAATCAAAAGCCAAAGCTTGTTATCATCGAAACGGATATGCTGTATGATAATAATCCCAAAAAGAGCAACAAATCCGAAAGTTCGGGAAACTTAGCTGATTTTATAAACGGACTCAATCCCGATTATTTTGACAGCGATATAAAGAATATCTTCAGCGTTTTTCAATTCCACAACAAATGGAAATTATCAAATGAAGCAAATAACATCAGCAACAAATTCAGTACGCACGGCTATAGATTTTGCAACAAAATACACAAATTAAAGCATATAGATTATATGATAAAAAGTCACGATACCGAAAGCATATCAATAAAAAACAAAACGCAGATGAATAAATTAATTACTCTGTGTCAAAAGAACAATGCCGAGATTTTATTTGTTGAGATGCCGTCGCTGACCTCATGGAATTATGCCCGACACAACGCCGTTAATGAATATGCAAAAGAAAAAGGAATTGATTTTTTGGATTTTAATTTACTGTATAACGATGTCGGCATATCTGTTACAAACTGTTTCAGAGATAAAGGAAATCACCTGAACTATCAGGCGACACAAAAAGTTACCGGTTACATAGGTAATTACATAATAAAAAATTATAGCATTACCAAAATCAAGAACGAGCAAATATCCAAAAGATGGAATAGCAATTACAAACAATTTAAAAGGGGAGCAAAACCGCAACGGTTCTGCTCCCGAGTTTTATGAAAAAAAGTTGTTGATTTTCCCTGCAAGGACTTTTGGAATATCAATATTTTGAGGACAATGCTGTTTACATTTACCGCAACTAACGCATTTTGTATGATTAACTTCTACCGATTTATACTTATCCTGTGCTTGAAATTCCGTAAACTCCCCTGTTTTGAATTTATTATAAATATCAAAAACTGTACTTATCATAACATTTTGAGGACAATCCGCACAATAATCACAGCCCGTACAAGGAATGACATCATTTTTATTAATAAGAAATGCCGCTTCTTCACAAATTTTAAATTCATCCTCAGTAAAAGGTTCAAAGTTTGTAAGAGAATTCAAATTATCCTCCATTTGTTCAAGAGAATTCATACCGCTCAAAATTGTAATAACATTTTCAAAGCTTGCAACAAACTTAATTGCCCAGGAAGCAATACTTTTTGCCGGTGCATTTTCCTTTAATATATTTTCAGCATTTTGAGGTAAATCGGCAAGTTTTCCGCCTCTGACCGGTTCCATAACAATAACAGGAATACCGGCATCGGTAAGAATTTGATACTGTGTTTTAGCATCTTGATTTTTCCAATCAAGATAATTCATTTGAATTTGAGCAAAATCCCAATGATGTGCGGCAACAATTTCTTTTAAATCGTCAACGGTTCCGTGAAACGAAAACCCTATATTTTTTACAAGACCCTGTTCCTGCTTTTCAAGTATAAACTCGTAAGCACCAAATTTTTCGGATTTTTCAAAGCTTCTTTTATCAAGCGAGTGAAGAAGGTAAAAATCAAATGAATCAATTCCGGTGCGTTCAAGTTGTTCATTAAAAATTCTTTCCATGTCGGCCGGTGTTTTACACATCCAGATAGGAAGTTTATCAGCAAGAAAATAAGAATTTCTCGGATATTTTCTTAACGCCTGACCGATAAATTTTTCACTTTCTCCGCAATGATACATATATGCCGTATCAAAATAATTCAGACCGTTTTGATATGCCATATCGACAATTTGCTGTGCTTTATCGTAATCTATCAACGGATTAGATTCGCGTTTATCCGATGTTTTACACGGAAGACGCATATTTCCAAGTCCCAAACGGGAAACCTCAATATTTTTAAACTTAACCCTATCTACCATTTTTCATTCCTTAATCCATGTTACACCTTGAGGTGTGTCCTTAAGTGTAATTCCCTGTGCTTTAAGTTCATCGCGAATTTTATCGGCAGTTGCCCAATCTTTATTTGCTCTTGCTTGCTGACGCTCTTCAATAAGCTTTTCAATATCAGCATCTATATCATTTGATTTTCTGTTATACACAAGTCCCAAAACGCCTGTAAGCTCGTCAAACATAGCGGTCGCCTTTTCACAAACATTCTTTGAAACTTCTTTATTGATAATCTTTGTATTAATATCACTTACTAAATCAAACACAGCGGCAATACCGTCGGCAGTATTAAGATCATCATCCATAGAATTAATAAACTGTTCTTTTCTGCTTTCAATCAAAGCAAGAATTTCTTCATCATCGGCAATATCGCACTTTGCATTCTTAACTGCAAAATCAAGACTCTCACGGCAATTATATAGTCTTTCGAGTGCCGATTTACATTGCTCTATTATTTCAAGATTATAATTAATCGGTGAACGGTAATGCGATGAAATAAGGAAGTATCTGATTACCTCATAGCCATATACATCTGCAATTTCTCTTACTGTTTTAAAATTGCCAAGTGACTTACTCATTTTTACATTGTCTACATTGATATAACCGTTATGCATCCAATATTTTGAAAACATACAACCGTTTGCGGCTTCTGACTGTGCAATTTCATTTTCATGATGAGGGAAAATAAGGTCTTGACCGCCGCAATGAATATCAATGGTATTACCAAGATATCTTTTGTTCATGGCAGAACATTCAATATGCCAACCCGGTCTGCCTTTACCCCAAGGAGAATCCCAATAAGGTTCGCCCTCTTTGGCGGCTTTCCACAAAGCAAAATCAAGCGGGTCTTCTTTTTTCTCTCCCACAGCAATTCTTGCACCCGACTGCAAATCATCAATCGGTTGATGCGAAAGTTTACCGTAACCGTCGAACTTCAAAGTTCTGTAATAAACATCCCCATCAACAGCATAAGCATACCCTTTTTCTTCAAGAGATTTAATGATATTTATAATTTCATCAATATTTTCTGTTGCTTTTGGATGAACTGTGGCATCTTTAAAATTAAGTCCATGTGCATCTGTCCAAAATTCATCAATATATTTCTGTGATATCTCTTCAAAAGTGCTGTTTTCTTCATTTGCTCTTTTAATTATTTTATCGTCAACATCAGTGAAATTCTGTACAAATCTTACATTATATCCTCTGTATTCCAAATATCTGCGAAGTACATCAAACACACACAGCGGTCTTGCGTTGCCTATGTGAATGAAATTATATACAGTAGGTCCGCAAGCATAAATTTTTACCTCGTTTTTGTCAACAGGAACAAATTCTTCCTTTCTTCTTGACATTGTATTAAATATTTTCATTTTTAATAATCTCCTTTAAATTATCAACTTCATTTTGCAGTCTTTTAATTTCTTCTTCGTTATTTTTAATTGCATTCATAATCGGGTCAGGAATATTAATTTGATCCAAATCATCTACTCTTTCCCCGTCAATCCGTACAATTTCACCCGGAACACCTACAACTGTACAATTAGGCTCAACATCCTTTACAACAACCGCTCCGGCGGCAATTTTAGCGTTTTTTCCGATAGTGATAGGACCGAGTACCTTAGCTCCCGCACCTATCATTACACCGCTTTCTACAGTAGGATGACGCTTACCTATGTCTTTGCCTGTTCCGCCAAGGGTAACACCCTGATAAATCATTACATCGTCGCCGACTTCTGCAGTTTCACCGATAACAATTCCGTGACCGTGGTCAATAACAACGCGTTTTCCGATTTTAGCACCCGGGTGAATTTCTATACCTGTTTTATGTGCAGAGCGTTGACTTATAGCCCTTGCGATAAACGGCATATTATGATTATAAAACCAAAATGCTTTTTTATGTGAACGAAGAGCTTTAAATCCGGGATAAAGAAATATAACCTCTAAAGGATTATCAGTTGCCGGATCATGATCGATAAAGCTCTGTATATCTTCTTTATATTGTTTAAACATTAATATCAATATCTGCCTTTCAATAAAATAAAAAACCTCTGTCATAAGACAGAGGCAGTAATACTGCGGTTCCACTCTGATTTATACTCAAACTACATATATAGCCGTTGCAAATAACGGTGCCTACCGTCTCAAAATACTTAATTTCCTTTGAGAAGCTCATGGGTGCATTTCACAATTGAACCTATACAAACTTTCACCAACCGTTTGCTCTCTGAATAGGTAGAGAAATTGTTACTTCTCCCAATCACAGCCTTTAAATACATTATATTCATTTTGAACATAAAATGCAAGCATAATTTTATTTTGTTTTAATATAATGCCAACCGTCCATAGTATACTTTATGCCGGACAAAGCAGTTACTATGCCTGCAATCCAAAAAGCGACAGTACAGTAAACCGTAAGCCAATGCGGTGCGTTAAAGCCATTTGTTGAAATAATAATCTCACCGTCTTTTTCCATAATCGCAAGAAGCAAAAAAGTCATACCTGTTGTTGACATTTGAATAAATGTCTTAGCTTTACCAAAAACATTTGCGGCTATAACCTCTCCCTCGACAGTTGCCGCCATACGCATACCGGCAACTAAAAACTCTCTCGCCATCATAATCATAATAACGATATCGGTTCTGACGCCAAGATTAATTTGAATAAGGAATGCGGCTAAAACCAACGCCTTGTCCGAAAGGGGATCCATAAGCTTACCGAAATCGGTAACAAGTTTTCTCTTTCTTGCAATATTTCCGTCAACAGTATCGCTAACGCAAGCAACAAAGTAAATCAAAAGAGCCGCTACCCAATGGTATCTAAATTGACAAAGTGAGAATAGCCATAAAAAAGGTATACAGCAAAATCTAAAAACAGTAATTTTATTAGGTAAATTCATATTGATCACCACAGCCTTTCAGGCAACAAATAGTATATTAAAAATCACCTAATTAACCTGCGTTGCCTAAACAGGCATAAATGGCGATTCCAGTCATCTCAAAATTATGTAAAACGAACTTATTTTATGACGATAAGATCTCTATATCTGAAAAATGAACAATATATGATGCACCAGAAGGAAAATATACTTCGTGTGAAAAACAATTTTCCTCGATAATCCCAAATTCATCTATTCCAAAATCCTTATTCATAGCAGATTCAAAATACTCAGGATTGAAATTTGATTCAAATAATTTAACAAAATGATACACAATAGATTTTTTGATATGATTGAAATCATCAAATAAAGTTATAGTTAAAGAATTATCTTCGTTGAAATAATCCATTTTAACAGAAATAAGTTTCCAATCATGAAATCCGTGACACAAATAATATTCCTTTAAAAAATTCTCAGGCAATTTCTTTTCAATTTGATTTGAAAAATAAGAGTTATATTCCTGAATTTTATTTTCAAATTCTGTATCTTAAATGGAATCTTCTCCGAAATTCAAATAATCTTCTAATTTTAAAAACTTCATAAAATATAACCTGTTTCCCCTATTAAATCATATCCGTCAAAATCGGTAATTCTAACATTGACGAAATCACCGATATTTAGTTTTTCTCTTGAAGTAAATATAATACCGCTATCGATTTCAGGAGAATCCATATAAGAACGGCCTACATATTTTCCGTCGGCAAACGAGTCAATAATTACCTTATAAACATTGCCTACCCTGTTTTTATTTGAAGCCTCGGTAATAGAATACTGAGCGTTCATCAAAACTTCTTGACGGCGTTTTTTAACATCTTCATCAATTTGGTTGTCCATATCAAAAGCAGGAGTATCCTCTTCAGGAGAAAATGTAAAGCAACCCATTTTGTCAAATTTCATTTCCTTAACAAAATCGCAAAGATTCTCGAACTGCTCATCCGTTTCGCCCGGGAAACCCACCATAAATGTTGTACGAAGTGCCAAATCAGGAATAGCTTTTCTCATTTTGACAAGAAGCGCCTTGTAGTCATTGCCATCCCCTACTCTGTTCATATTTTTAAGAACAATTGTGTCAGAATGCTGAAGTGGAATATCAATATAATTGCAAACCTTATCCTCATTTGCTATAACATCAATAAGACTATCGGTAATCCTTTGAGGATAGCAATAAAAAAGTCTTATCCATTCAAGACCGTCAATTTTTACGAGTTCTTTAAGGAGTTTATCGAGTGAATATTCACCGTACAAATCCTGTCCGTATTTAGTTGTATCTTGTGCTATTAAAATAATTTCTTTAACGCCGCGGTTTACAAGTCCTTTAGCTTCTTCAATAACAGACTCTATTTTTCTTGAGCGGAACTTACCTCTAATACCCGGAATGGCACAATACGAGCACCTGTTGTCACAACCTTCGGCAATCTTCAAATATGCCCAATGAGAAGGCGTAGAAAGCACTCGTTCATCATCAATAGGAAGATAGCACTTGTTCGGATAGTTTGAAGTTTGAATGCCGCACAAAGCTTTATCACACACTTTAACAATATCGGCATTGGCACCGATACCGATAACTGCGTCAACTTCCGGCATTTCTTTTAAAATTTCATCTTGATACCTCTCCGCAAGACAGCCTGTAACAACAAGAGCTGATATAACTCCTGCTTCCTTGTACTGAGCAACTTCAAGAATTGTATCAATTGCTTCTCTTTTTGCATCTTCAATAAATCCGCATGTATTTACAATCATAACATCCGAATTTTCAATTTCATTTACAATTTGATATCCTGCAGCCGCAAGTTTTGCAAGAAGTGCTTCCCCGTCAACTTGATTTTTCGGACAGCCGAGAGATATCATTCCGACTTTATAACCTTTTGCCATTAATTGTATTCTTCATTTTCTATTCTGTCAAAAGCTTCTTTTATATCAGAATAGGAAAATCCCTTTCTCATCAAGGCGGAAACAACTTTTTTGTTGCCGTCTTGAGCATCTAATTTATTTCTATATTTAGTAAAGACCAAATCAACAACAGCCGAAACATTATCTATTTCAAAATCTTCAAGAGTATAAACAATAATGTCGTTAGGTATTCCACGCTTATACATTTCCTGCTTTATATGGTTTTTCGACATTCGTTTTGTTTCCGACAAATACTTAACAAGATTTTTGGCATACTTTTCATCATCTAAGTATCCGTAATCTATCATTTTTTCGATAGCTTTACTTGCGTTTTCCTCATCAACGGTTCGAAGCAGTTTTGTCTTGAGTTCTTTCACAGAATGGTCACGCCTCGAAAGAAGGTCATAACACTTATCAACAGCCTTTTTATAATTAATACCGTTAACAAGATTTTTCCACTCATTGCTGTCGATTTCCTGACCGTCTTTAAAAAAATGTTCAGCCCAAAAATCAATATCGGTTGTTATTGTATACTCGTCATCGATAAAAATGTGTATCTTTTTACCTCTGCCTTTAGTATGAGATATTTTCATTAATCCTCGTCATCATCTATTGCAATATCAAGTTTTGCTCTTGCGGCAGCTCTTGTTTGTGTAACAGGAGTTTTTGCCTCAACAGTTGATTTTGCAGGTGTCGGAGTTTCATCTTGAGCATCAGAATTTGCCAAAGCATTTTTAATTTTCTTTTCAAGTTCTGCCTGAACATTAGGATTAGACTTGATATATTCTTTAAATTTTTCCTTACCTTGGAATCTTTCTTCTCCGTATGTAAACCACGCACCGCCTTTTGCAACTATACCGAGAGAAACCGAAAGGTCGGCAATTTCACCGATTTTGTCAATTCCGGTACCGTACATAATATCAAATTCGGCCTGCTTGAAAGGAGGAGCGACCTTATTTTTAACAATTTTTGCTCTTGTTCTTGAACCGATAAACTCATTACCCGGAGCTTTAAGCTGTTCAATCTTTCTTACATCAATACGCATTGACGAATAGAATTTAAGTGCTCTACCGCCGGTTGTAACTTCAGGATTTCCGTAAATAACACCAACTTTTTCACGAAGCTGATTGATAAAAATAATTATACAGTTAGACTTATTGATTGCACCTGTAAGCTTACGGAGTGCCTGCGACATAAGTCTTGCATGCAATCCAACATGGGAATCGCCCATATCTCCCTCAATTTCAGAACGAGGAACAAGTGCCGCAACAGAGTCAACAACAATAATATCCACAGCACCGCTTCTGACAAGTTGCTCTGTAATTTCAAGGGCTTGTTCACCGTTATCGGGTTGAGATACCAACAAAGAATCAACATCAACGCCGAGATTTTTAGCATATCCCGGGTCAAGTGCATGCTCTGCATCAATAAACGCTGCTTCGCCGCCGAGTTTTTGACATTCGGCAACACAATGAAGTGCAAGCGTAGTTTTACCTGATGATTCCGGACCGTAAATTTCGATAATTCTTCCCTTTGGAAGTCCTCCAATTCCTGTTGCAAGGTCAAGAGTAAGCGAGCCGGTAGATATAGCATCAACCTTTAAATGTGCGTTTTCGCCAAGACGCATAATTGCACCTTGACCGTACTGCTTTTCAATTTGCTTGAGAGCAGATTCAAGTGCAGTTTTTTTATCATTTGCTTTCTTATCAACAGCCATTGATAAATCCTCCGAATATTACTTATAAATTTACTCTCTTATTATACAATATCTTGTATGCAAAATCAAGAATAGATAGTACAAATATACCATAAATGTCACTTTTATAAAAATTATTAAAAAAATGCTTGCATTTTAAGTAACTTTCTGTTATTATATTTGCGTTGTAAATTATTAAGGAGGTGTTCGCAAATGGCTAAATGTGAATACTGTGGTAAGGAAATGTCCTTCGGTATCAAGGTATCCCACTCACACAGAAGATCAAACAGAACATGGAAACCAAACATTAAGAGAGTTAAGGCTATCGTAAACGGATCTCCAAAGAGAGTTTATGTTTGCACAAGATGCCTTCGTTCAGGTAAGGTTGAAAGAGCGTAAGATTTACGCAAAAGATAAAGCTGTTCGTAATGAGCAGCTTATTTTTTATCTAAAAATTAAGCAGAAACGAAAAAATCCGTTTCTGCTTTTTATTATGTTTCATTCTTCTTTGAACTGATTTTGTTTTCGGTATGATTAACAAGCCGTTTTACATTTTCTCTATGAGCTACGACAACAATAATTGTAAATACAAGTGCAATCGATACAAGAACGATATCTTTGTAAAAAACTCCGATAAATACCGGGTAGAATATTGCCATAAGAATTGACCCGAGGCTAACATATTTTGTTATTAATATTGTGATAGCGAAAATCACAAGTAAAATAAGAGCAATTCGCCAATCAATAACAATAACCATACCTCCGCTTGTTGCAACGCCCTTACCGCCTTTAAAATGAAAATAGCAAGGGAATATGTGTCCGAATACGGCAAAAAGTCCTGCAAAAGATTTAAGGACAACCTGCGGATAATCAGACACATTGTCAAGCGTTCCCGAAAGTTCTTCAACTGGCATAATTTTGAACGCAATCCAAATCGCAAGGACAACTTTTAAAATATCACCTGCAATCGTCAGAATTCCCCACACTTTGCCGTAAGTTCGCATCATATTTGTTGTGCCGGCATTGCCAGAACCGGAATCTCTGACATCTTCTTTTTTCATACTTTTTGAAAGAATGACACCAAAGTTAAGACTGCCGAGCAAATATGAAAAAACAGCTATAAAAACGAGTTTAAAAGCCATTACTTCCTACCCTCATTTCTTTCTCTGACAATAAGCCTTACCGGAGTACCGTCAAGTCCGAAAATGTCTCTGATTTGATTTTCCAAATATCTTTGGTATGAAAAATGGAAAAGTTCACTATTGTTAACAAAAAACACAAATGTCGGCGGTCTTGTAGAAGCTTGGGTCATATAATAGATTTTAAGTCGTTTACCTTTATCGGTAGGTGGCTGAACTCTTGCCGTTGCAATTCCGAGAACCTCGTTAAGTTTACCTGTTGAGATACGCATTGAGTTTTGAGAATGAACATGAACAATCATTTCATACAATTTATCAATACGAATGCCTGTTTTGGCCGAAATAAAAATAAACGGTGCATAACTCATAAACGAAAAATCAACAGATAATTTATCTCTGAATTCTTTCATTGTGTTACCGTCTTTTTCAACAGCATCCCACTTATTAACAGCAATAATACAAGCTTTGCCCTGTTCAATTGCGATGCCCGCAACTTTACTGTCCTGCTCTGTGAAGCCTTCGGTTGCGTCAATCATAATAACACACACATTTGCTCTTTCAACAGCCATTCTTGCCCGAATTATGCTGTATTTTTCAATGCTGTCATTAACTCTGCTCTTTCTTCGTAATCCGGCGGTATCGATAAAATTAAACTTTCCGAATTTGTTTTCTATATAAGTATCGGTAGTATCTCTTGTTGTTCCGGCAATATTGCTGACAATAGCTCTGTTTGTACCGCTAATACGGTTAATAAGCGATGATTTTCCAACATTCGGCTTACCGATAACAGCAACATTGATAACCTCTTCATCTTCAATTTCGTCATCGCAATCTTCAGGAAAATACTTAATAACCTCATCAAGTAAATCACCTGTACCGTGACCGTGAACCGACGAAACGGCTATCGGGTCGCTCAAACCAAGATTGTAAAATTCATAAAACTCCGGATCAGGGGCACCGATACTGTCACACTTGTTAACGCAAAGTACTATAGGCTTATTGCTTTTTTGAAGCATAGAGGCAACTTCCATATCGGAGGCCACAACTCCGCACTTCAAATCGGTGACAAGAATGATCACATCTGCGGTTTCAATAGCAATTTCAGCCTGTGTACGCATCTGAGAAAGGATAACATCAGTACTGTACGGTTCAATGCCTCCTGTATCAACCAATAAAAAATTACGGTTAAGCCATTCACAATCGCCGTAAATTCTATCTCTTGTTACGCCCGGTGTATCATCAACAATAGAAAGTCTTGAGCCTATTAATTTATTAAACAATGTAGATTTGCCGACATTAGGTCTGCCGACAATAGCCACAACGGGTTTTGCCATATAATCACCTCATGTTTATTATAACAAGAAAGGCGGCTTTAATAAAAGCCGCCAATGCTCAAATAATTAGTCCTTGCTGATTACTTCTTCGCCGTTGTAATAACCACAGTTTGCACAAACCTTATGCGGTACTGTGTATTCAGAACACTTTGGGCATTTTACAAGTGTTGGAGCAACTGCCTTCCAAACGCTTGAACGTCTCTTATTCTTTCTTGCTTTACCTGTTCTTCTTGCTGGTACTGCCATTTTTAAATTCCTCCTTATTATAAAAACAAGTTAGTTTACTCATCAATCAGCAAATCTGCCAAAGCCGCTAACCGTGGGTCAACCTCTTTTGCACATTCGCATTTTTCATAATTTAAGTTTTTACCGCAATTTTGACACAAACCTTTGCAATCATCTTTACAAAGCATCTTTGCCGGTAAAAACAGCTGAATTTCCTCATTAATAAATTCATCAAGGTCAAGAAGATTATTTTCAACAACTACATAATCATCATAGTCATCGTTTTCATTTTCCATAGCGTTGACAATAATTTTATTTAGAGAAATATCATACTTCTTCTCAATATCATCGGCACATCTGTCGCACACGCCGAAGAAGTCAAAGTTAACATCAAGGTCAAGATACACAACTCCGACTTTTTGATATGCTCTTCCCTTTACTTTAACACCGTTTTTGAGTGGTTTGTAGGTGTCATACATAAAATCATCGGCATTAATATGATAATCGATATTAATTTCATCAGCCGATGAATTAAGAAGATTGGTAAAATCAAGTTGCATACAATTCACCTCATGTTTGCACTTTAAGTATTATATATACAAAGAGCTTTTTTGTCAATAGTTAAATTCAAAAAAATCGGCACACCTGCAATCAAGTGTGCCGTAAAAATTTACGCTTCGTCGCAATAATCAAAGATTTCTACCGGAAGGTCTTCCTTGTCACAGCTGATAGTGAAGTAGAAGTTAACATCTGAAGCTTCACTTAAACCTGAAAGCATTTCAAAGAATTGCGGCAATTTTTCATACTCTCTGCCAACAATCTTGAATGTTGCATCAATAAGAATATCTGTTACATCGTAATTGCCTGCGCAAATACCTGCAAGAAAACCGTAAAATGCCTTGTGACCGTTAATGCCGTAAGTTTCTGTTTCAAGCAAACGAGCCTTTGATGAAATATCATATGTAAGTTTTGGTTCCTTTTCAATGCATACGATATTTCCGTCTGAATTTTCTACACAAGAATTAACCAAGTCAATAAGTTTCTTTGTTTTTCCTGCGCCTTTATTACCGATGATAAGTTTAATCATTATTTATTCCTCCTGTAAGGTATATGATCTTTTTTATATATTATCATATATCCAATTGTTTTTCAAGTTTTTCTTTTTCGCTTTCATAGCCCGGTTTACCGAGAAGAGCGAACATATTTTTCTTATAGCTTTCAACACCCGGTTGGTTAAACGGATTTACACCGAGAATATAACCCGAAATAGCACAAGCTTTTTCAAAGAAATAAATAAGATAGCCGATTTCTTCAGCTCCGAGCTTGTCAACCTCAACAATAAGATTGCCTACTCCGCCCTCAGTATGAGCAAGCAAGGTGCCCAGTCTTGCCTTATCATTTACAACGCTCATCTTTTCATCGGCAAGGAAATTAAGACCGTCAATGTTACCCTCTTGTTCATCGATAACATAATCATTAAGACAATTATTGAATTTAACAACAGTTTCAAACATTTTGTCTGAACCCGATTCCTGAATATACTGACCGAGAGAATGAAGGTCGGTAGAGAAAACGCACGATACAGGGAATAAACCCTTACCGTCCTTACCTTCACTTTCACCGAAAAGTTGCTTTAACCATTCGTTGAACATTGTCATATTTGGCTCATAAGAAACAAAGCACTCCATTTTTTTGCCTTTGTTATAAAAGCAATTTCTGACAGCAGCGTACTTGAGAGCCGGATTTTTTTCTATATCGGTATCGCAAAGCTCATTTTGTGCGTTTCTCGCGCCGAGCATAAGTAAGTCAATATCAATACCGGCAACGGCAATAGGAAGCAAACCTACCGCAGTCAAAACCGAAAATCTGCCGCCTACATCATCAGGAACAACAAACGTTTCATATCCCTCTTTATCGGCAAGTTCTTTAAGCGTACCCTTATGAGCGTCTGTTGTACAGAAAATTCTCTTTGCAGCTTCTTCTTTAGAATATCTGCTGTTAATAAGCTCTCTGAATACTCTAAACGCAATTGCAGGTTCTGTTGTTGTTCCGCTTTTTGAAATAACATTTACACAAACATCTTTGCCGTCGCAAAGGCTTACGATTTCATTAAGACTTGACGGACTGATTGAATTGCCGATAAAATAAATTTGAGGCGTATCTTTAGCAAGAAGGTTGTAATTGTATGACTTTATAGCTTCAATGACAGCTCTTGCACCCAGATAGGAACCGCCAATGCCTATAACGATAAGTACATCGGCATTCTTTTTGATATATTCGGCAGACTTCTTAATTCTGTCAAATTCATCCTTATCATAATTTGTAGGAAGGTCAATCCAACCCAAAAAGTCGTTACCCTCTCCTGTTTTTGACATAAGTGTATCCATAGCCTGAACTGCCTTTGGAGCCATAGCTTCAATATCGGCAGGAGATACAATGGATTCACTGTACTTTGAATTAAATTTCAATGACATTATATTTTACCTCTTGTGTTAATTTTACAAATTCATAGAGATACTATACTACATATTGAAATAAAATGCAATAAAAAAACAAATTTTTCTAAATATGTTTAAAAATATTTAAAAATATGTATTTAAAGTCCACGGTATCAATGTCCTTATCGGCATACAAAATCACGGATTTAACCTTTTTTCCGTTTGAAACAATATCAACAGTTCCAAGATTGTCGCCTTTTTTGACCGGAGCCATAACTTCTTTTTTTACATTATACTTATAAGAAATACTCTCGTTTCCCTTAGGCAAAATGAGTTTTAAATTGCTGTTATAACACGGTTTTATTGATTTTTCCTTTCCGTTTTTCACCTTAACGGATTTAATTTTTTTACTGTTTATTTTTGCATTTACACAAGAGTAATTTGCAAAACCTGTATCAAGCAAATATGCCGCCGTATCAAATCTGTGCTCACTTGTATCCGAACCGAGTACCACGGCAACGAGGTTAAGTCCGTTACGGCTTGCTGTTGCACTGACGCAAAAACCTGCATTTGATGTCGTGCCGGTCTTGAGTCCGGTAATACCGTTATATGATTTTACAAGTTTATTTGTATTATTAAGTTCAGTTTTCCCGTTTCTTAAACTGTCGAGCCAAACGGTCGAATATTTTTTAACAAGCGGGTGCTTCATAACTTCACATGAAATGACCGCCAAATCATATGCACAGGAATAATGATTTTTAACCGTGTCATCAAGTCCCGTACAATTTTCAAAATTTGTATGCTTCAAACCCAGAGATTTAACCTTATCATTCATCATTTTTACAAAAGCGACATTAGAACCCGCGACATATTCTCCCAACGCAGTACACGCGTCATTAGCACTTGCAATAATAACTGCCTTGAGTAATTCTTCTACTGTCATAACCTCGCCGAGTTCAAGCCAAATCTGAGAACCGCCCATTGCAACAGCATCTTTTGACGCCGTAACCTTGTCGCTTAACTTAATTTTTCTGCTTTCAATTGCTTCTAAAACAAGTAAGATTGACATTATTTTTGTGACGGAAGCGGGTGAAAGTTCGTCATATTCATTTTCTTTATAAAGTACCTCTCTGCTGTCGAGCGACATTAGGCAAACTGCTTTTGCATTAATCTTATCATCTTTCGGTTTGGCAAATACAGCCATCGGAGCTTGGAGAAAAACTAAGATGCACAAAAACAAAGCAATTATTTTTTTCATAACAACACCTACTTTTTTATTGTAAAAACACAATACATTTGATATAATATTTTAAAATTAGAAACAAAAGGAAAAAATATGAGAGTTGCATTCTATACACTCGGTTGCAAAGTGAACCAATACGAAACTGAATATATGGCTGAAGTTCTTAAAAATGCAGGTATGCAAATAGTTTCGCATAACGAAAATGCCGATTACTATATAATTAATTCCTGTACAGTTACCGCAACAGCAGACCAAAAGACAAGACAAAATGTGCGTAAATTTAAACGCCAACATCCAAATTCAGTTGTTATACTTACAGGATGTATGCCGCAAGCGTTTCCCGAACAGGCTTCATCTCTCAATGAAGCGGATATAGTTCTTTCGAATAAAAGCAACGATGATATTCTTGACTTGATTAACCAATTCAATGTTACGCATAACCGCATTGTAAAGATTGACAAACACCAAAGCGGCGATGAATTTTCTAAATGCTCAATCAATCAATTCAGTGAAAGAATAAGAGCATTTGTGAAAATCGAGGACGGTTGCGACAGATTTTGTTCATACTGTATCATACCAATGTCAAGAGGACGGGTTCGCAGTAAATCACTTGAAGATTTAAAAGAAGAAATAACAATGCTGGGAAACAACGGCATTAAAGAAATTGTACTTGTTGGAATTAACCTTTCTTCTTACGGTAAAGGTCAAAATTTTAACATAGTTGACGCTGTAAGAATTTGTAATGAAGACTCTAACATTAGACGAGTTCGCTTGGGTTCACTTGAACCCGACCACATATCCGACGAAGTTATTGAGGGACTTGCACAATTCGAAAAATTTTGTCCGCAATTTCATATTTCACTACAGAGCGGTTGTGATAAAACACTTAAAAATATGAATCGTCACTACGACTCAGATGAATATCGCCGCCTTTGTCAAAAGCTTCGTAAAACATTTAACAATGCAACGATAACAACAGATATTATGGTCGGTTTTAATGACGAAACCGAAGACGACTTTAACGCTTCTCTCGATTTCGCCAAAGAGATAGGATTTGAAAAGGTGCATACATTCCCGTATTCCGAGCGACAGGGCACCGTTGCGTCTCGTAAAGGTGATAATGTACCTAAACAAGAAAAAGAACGCAGAGCCGCCGTTATGATAGAAGAAACAAACAAGACTCGTTTTGAATATTTCAACAAACTTATAGGTTCACGGGAAATTGTTTTATTTGAAAACAACATAGAAGATAACATTTATCAAGGATATACCAAAAACTATATTCCTGTCAGAATGAAAAGCGACGAAAATATTATCGGTCAAGAAATTGAAATCACTATTAAAAGCGTCGATACTAATCTTGACTGCTGTTTTGCATAACTTCAAACATATTGGATACTTCCTCTTTTGCATTTTCACTGTTAAGCTGTGAGAACGAAAAGATGTAGTATCCTTTTATTTTATCAATTTTTGAAATATATGTAATTTGACGAGCAATAATATTGTTATTATTTTTAAATTCATTAATTACGGTTTTATCATTTTCAGCGGCGTACTCATCTTTCGTATTTGCCTTATAAAGAGGCAGTCCTATATACAAGTCAACATTTGTATTTTCACAGATTTTAGCCCATTTTTTAACAGTAAACATAAACGGCTGATAAATATTTTTAAATCCAAAATAAATTTGTGGGCAAATGTAATCAATATATCCGTTTTCAATCCAGCTTTCAACATCCGCATAAAGCTTATTCTTATCATTTTCTATATCGGAAGCCGGGCTTATACCGAATTCAACGCTTAAATTTGCCGCTTTTACAGTGTCATAGACCTTTTTTACCATATTTGTTACATTTTGTCTTCTCCAATCGGCAAGCGACAAATCGCCTCCGTATTTTTGGTATTCCTGCTTATCAAACGATTTACTTTGCGTCGGATAAAAATAGTCATCAAAATGTATTGCCGAAACGCTGTAATTGGTGACAATTTCTTTGACGCCTTTCACTATCAAATCCGTTACTTGTTCATATGAAGGATTAAAGTATATTTTTCCGTCGTAAACTTCGGTCATACTTTTATTTTTCCTTGCAAAATTATTAAAGCTTAATTCGGAATAATCATCATTTTGACTAACTCTGTAAGGATTTATCCAAGCTTCAATATTTATATTATATTTCTTAGCAAAAGTACACATTATTTCAAGCGGGTCATATGACATTTCACCGCCTTGACTGCCGTTAAAATAAACACTTGTAGGATAATATTCAGATATATAAAAAGCGTCGGCACACGGTCTTACCTGTACAGTCACAGTATTAAATCCGTATGATGATATTTTTGAAAATTCAGTATTTATTTTCTGCTCAAATTCTGACTTGCTTTTGTCTTTTGTAAATTTCGATAATTCATAATAAGCAATCCACACGGCTTTTCTGTATCCATTTTTTTGCATTACGAATTTTGTGTTTTCCTGCTGAATTGTGCAAGACGAAAGAACAAAGCAAATAATTAAAATTGACAGAATTGCTTTTTTCACTTGAAGACTTCCTTCCGATATAGTATTATATACATATGAGGTGATTGTATGGAATACAGACTTGGCAAAAGCAAAAAAATTTATGAAGAAGGTACAACGACTGTACTTGAATGTCCGAATTGCAAAAACAAAGTCAACTTTTCAGTCTTTTCAAATCTAAATACAAAACTGATTCCTCAGTTTCCTGTTATGAAATTTGAAAATGTTTATTTTCTCGTCTGTCCCAAATGTGCCGGCATTTACGGAGTGGACAAACAAAAAGGCATTAACTTTAAAAACGGTGAAAAACTGTCCATCGGTAATTACGATTTAAAGGAACTAAAAAGATTTGAAATATAATTATATAATTGCATACTTAATAACCATAAATGTTGTAGGCATAATAGCCAATATTGCGGATAAACAAAAGGCAAAGCATCACAAATGGCGTATTTCCGAAGCAACGCTCTGGGTTATTGCTCTTATGGGCGGTTCTGTGGGAAGTTATGCAACAATGAAAATAATCAGGCACAAGACCAAGCATAAATCATTTATGGTTGGGTTTCCTGTAATTATCATAACACAAGTACTTGTTGTCATATATTTAATATTTAAAATACAAATCGGCAGCTGATAACTGCCGAATTTTTTTATAATATTATACAAATCAAGCCGCTGCAGCCTTCATTAATCACTTTTTCTATTGTTTCTCTGAATTTTTCTCTTGCTTCGGTCGGCATACGATAAAGCTTATTATTAAGTCCTTCGTTAACAAGCGAATGAAGAGATTTGCCGAAAATATTAGTTTCCCAAATTTGCGAAGGATTGTTTTCAAATTCTTTAAGTAAATACATTACAAGTTCTTCACTCTGACTTTCACTTCCGACTATAGGAGCGACCTCGGTGTATGTATTACACTTTATCATATGAATAGACGGAGCGTGAGCTTTAAGTCTAACGCCGTATTTACCTCCCTGCTTCATTATTTCAGGGTCTTCAAGCGAAAGTTCATCAAGAGTAGGCATAACAATTCCGTATCCCGTTTGTTCCACTTGATTAAGAGCATCCTTTATTCTTGCATACTCTTTTTTTATTTTTGAAAAAATCGATATTTCACGCATTAAATCCTGTTCGTTTTTTATTGTAATTTCACATTTGTTAGAAAGAATAGCGTAAAAATACGAATTGTCTATATTGGCTTTAACGCTCACTTTACCGCAAGATAAATCGACAGATGAAATACTCACATCTGTAATTTCTTCGATTGCAGAAATAGAATTTATGTAATCATTGACAGAACGGATATTAGTAACCTGTGTTGAATTTTCAAGTACACAAGAAGTTATTGCTGTTCGCATTTTATCATTTTCATCAAGACTTCTAAACCAATTCGGTAAATCAATTCCGATACTTGTAACCGGAAATTCATAAAGAATTCCTGAGATTATATCTTTAATTTTACTTTCATCAAGTTCAAGACAATTAACAGGAATAACCTGCTTGTTATATTCTTTTGAAAGTTTATACGCCAAATCTTTACAAGATTTACTGTTTGGATTTGTACTGTTTAAAAGTATTACAAAAGGCTTTTTTAGCGATGTGAGTTCCTCTATGACGCGTTTTTCCGCTTCATAGTACTCATTTCTCGGTATTTGAGTAACGGTACCGTCAGTCGTCACCACAAGTCCAATTGTAGAATGTTCTTCAATAACCTTTTTTGTTCCGATTTCAGCGGCAAGATTAAACGGTATTTCCTCATCGCTCCAAGGCGTCATCACCATACGCGGTGCTTCATCTTCAAAATACCCCTCACTGCTCGGAACTATGTAGCCGACGCAATCTATCATACGAACCCTTAATTTTGAAGAGTTATCCAAATTTAATTCAACTGCATCCTCCGGTATGAATTTCGGTTCTGTCGTCATAATTGTTTTACCGGCAGACGATTGCGGAAGCTCATCATTTGCTCTTTGCTTAACAAAATCATCAGCAATGTTCGGAATTACAAGTGTTTCCATAAACTTCTTTATAAAGGTTGACTTTCCTGTTCGAACCGGTCCCACAACCCCGATATAAATATCTCCGCCTGTTCGCTTTGAAATATCGCTGTAAATATCTGTATTCATATTTCCTCCTATAGTCCCGGAATAACAATTACTTTATTACTGTCAAGGTCTTCACAAGTAATGTTATTTTCTTTTTTTATAAGTTCAATGTCCGAAGAAAACTGTTTTGCTATATCCCACAATTTTTCGTTTTGTTTTGCAAAATACAAAGTCAATGCAGGATAATTAACCAACTCGTTCACACATTCCATATCTGTAAGCACATTAATCCTTTTTGAATCACCTGTATATGCAGAATATGTGTACATCACATTTATTGAAAGTGTTTTATCATTAACAATTGTAAAATCAAAAGATTCAATAAATGCAGAACACAATGAACAACATTTTTCAATATCAATTTCAACGGTTTTATTTTGAGTAATATATTGTATTCCCTGTTCAGAAGTTTCGGTAAAAATACATATTTCAAAGTCAATATACAATTTCTGTTTTTTAGCTAAGCATTCTTTTACGCACACATTCAAGTCAAAAATCTTTGTAATCGGCGTTGACAAATCAAGCGAAAGCTTACAGTTTGAATTTTTAGAAACATACTGACCTTCCGTCAAACAGTCAAACATTGCATAGGTGTTTTTTGTTTTCTTACCGACAACATAACCGTCGGATACAATCTTTTGGGTTTGCTGTTTTACAACAATAACAGAAAGCGACAAATCACCGTATAATTCAATTTTACCGCCAATATTGTCAGCAGAGCTTTTTGCCTTAACATATAAACTGCCGTTATAAATTTTAACAATACAGTTACAATTTTCATCAACTCCTGAAATTTCGACAATTTTTGACGCTTCAAAATTAAATTCGGCTTTATTAATTTCATTATCGTTATCCGTATACAAAACCGACAATGAAACATTTGATTTTATAAGAGCTTTATCTTTTATTGTTTTAATTTCTGCTGAAGAAATATTCGTTTCAAAGCATACAACTCTGTTTATGCCGTTTGAATTTGTCGGAAGGTCAAACGATTCTTCAACATCAATTTTAGAAATAACTGCATTTTCAACATAAGATATTTTATTTTCAAATACTCTCAATTTTGAGTTTTCACATTTACATATAGACGGACAGTTTTTTTTATCATAAACATTAACACTAACGGCAAACGAGGTATGAACATCTATTCTTCTTTGGTTGATAATTCTGTAATTAGAATACTTAT
Organism: bacterium; assembly: GCA_963661495.1. Classification (GTDB taxonomy): domain Bacteria; phylum Bacillota; class Clostridia; order Oscillospirales; family Acutalibacteraceae; genus Eubacterium_R. The sequence goes on along the minus strand of CAVLCA010000017.1, from coordinate 24,009 downwards.
TGCAAACCTCGGCTATTGCAAACGCATACTCGGTTACTTCATCAATAGGAACATTTTCACTAAAATCTTCTACAAAATCTGTATAAAGAAGTTCGTTATTATCATTAAAATATGTAAGACAAATTTCAGTTTTCCCAAAAACATAAACAGACGCATCTTTTATATCACAAGAAGTAATATAACTGTGTGCCGTACATTTCACAACCTTAAATATGTCGTCAAGATAAGCTTCGGGTGTTTCTTGATAGTTTTTATCTACATTGACAGTCTTATTAAACACAACTTCGTTCTTTTCCAAACAGGAATATTCTTTTTCAAGTTCCATAATTTGCTCCTTTCGATTTCATTTAAGGATATGCTAATAAAAGGCAAATTATCACATAAAAGTAAAAAACAAAGCACCGAAAATGAAAATCACTTTCGATGCAGTAAACATTTATTAAATATTAAATTAATTATGCATTCTTAATGTCGTCCTGATTAAGTGCAGCAGGCTTTCTTGATTTATTGGTAAGAAGCAACGGTTGAGTTGAATTACGAACCGAATCTTCAGTTACAACAATTTTCTCGACAGAAGAATCCGACGGAACATTAAACATCAAGTCGCCAAGTATGCTTTCAAAAACAGAACGAAGACCTCTGGCTCCGGTTTTTCTTTCAAGAGTGATATCAGCCATTGCTTCTAAGGCACCCTGTTCAAACTCAAGCTCAACGCCGTCCATTTCAAACAATTTTTTATATTGCTTGACAATAGAATTCTTCGGTTCTGTCATAATCTTAACAAGAGCATCCTTATCAAGTTCATTAAGAACGGTCAAAACAGGTATTCTGCCGATAAGTTCCGGTATCAATCCGTATTTAACTAAATCGTGCTGATTGATATTTTTCAGAACATCATCTTTATGTTCAATATTCTTTGAAAGTTCGGATTCAAAGCCCAAAGACCCTTTTCCGAGTCGCTTTTCAATAATCTTATCAATACCGTCGAATGCACCGCCGCAGATGAACAGAATGTTTGTAGTGTCAATCTGTATAAATTCCTGTTGCGGATGTTTTCTGCCACCTCCCGGAGGAACATTTGAAACAGTTCCTTCAAGAATTTTAAGCAAAGCCTGCTGAACGCCCTCACCGCTTACATCACGAGTTATTGAACGATTTTCGCTTTTGCGTGAAATCTTATCAATTTCATCAACATAAATGATACCGCGTTGAGCTTTTTCAATATCAAAATCAGCTGCCTGAATAAGGCGAAGAAGAATATTTTCAACATCTTCACCGACATATCCGGCTTCTGTAAGAGTTGTGGCGTCAGCTATAGCAAACGGAACATCAAGAATTTTAGCCAATGTCTGTGCAAGCATTGTTTTGCCGACACCGGTAGGTCCAAGAAGCAAAATATTACTTTTTTGTAAATCAACTTCGCCCTGTTTATCACAATATATTCTCTTATAATGATTATAAACGGCAACAGAAAGATTTTTCTTTGCTTCGTCCTGACCTACTACATATTCATCAAGTTTTTCTTTGATTTCAATAGGCTTCGGAATAACCATTTCAGAAAACTTTTTATCATGTTCAGGTGCAGAAGAACTTTGACGAATTAAATCCTCACAAAGTTCTACACACTCGTCACAAATAAATACATTTGGTCCTTCAATAAGGCGGCTTACCATTGATTCGCTTTTGCCGCAAAAAGAACATCTGGCTACATCCGATTTAACATTTGAATTGTCTTTTGCCAAAATCGATACTCCTTTATCTCTTCTCGATTACTTTGTCAACAAGACCATATTCCATAGCCTCGTTTGCAGACATCCAATTATCTCTGTCTGTATCCTTAACAAGAGTTTCGTAATCTTTGCCGCAGTTTTCGGCAAGAATTCTGTTAAGTTTTTCTTTAGTTTTCAAAAGATTTTTAGCGGCGATTTCAACATCTGTTGCCTGACCGGTAATTCCGTTACCGCCGATGAGAGGCTGGTGAATAAGAATTTCGCTGTTAGGCAATGCTATTCTTTTACCTTTTGCACCACTGCTCAAAAGGAATGCTCCCATACTTGCCGCCATACCGACACAAATAGTAGATACATCGCACTTAATGTAATTCATCGTATCATAAATTGCAAGTCCCGCAGTTACAGAACCGCCCGGTGAATTGATATAAAGCGAAATATCTTTTGTGCTGTCCTGGCTTTCCAAAAACAACAATTGAGCAACAACAAGTGAAGCGGTTTGATCGGTTACTTCATCTGACAAAACAATAATTCTGTCTGAAAGGAGTCTTGAAAAAATATCAACACTGCGTTCGCCTGAACTTGATTGTTCAATTACATAAGGCATTGAAGCCATAGTCATCACTTTCCTTTAATAATTTTATAATTACTCTTTAACTGCATTATCAACAACAAAATCAACAGCCTTACGAGTAGTAATATCAGCAGCAAGTTGCTCATTTGGAACAGCGGCTTTAATCTTATCAGCTTCCATATTATACTGCTCTGCAAGTTTATTTACTTCTGCTTCGATTTCTTCTTCAGTTGCTTCAATGTTTTCAGCTTTTACAATTGCGTCAAGAGCAAGCTTGGTTTTAACCTGTTGCTTAGCACCCTCCATAAATTGTTCTTTGAACTGTTCCATTGTTTGACCAAGATACTGAAGATATGTATTAAGGTCAAGACCCTGCATTTGAAGTCTGTATGAATAGTCCTGTACCATTTCATCACATTTTTGAGTGAACATACATTCAGGAATTTCAACTTCCATATTTTCACAGATTTGCTCAAGAATTTGATTTTCGAAATCTGTCTTAGCATTCGCTTCTTTTCTTTCGGCAATTTGCTTTTTCAAATCATCTTTAAGTTCATCAAGAGTATCAAACTCTGATACATCCTTAGCAAACTCATCGTCAAGTTCAGGAAGTTCTTTAGCCTTGATTTCATTAATTGTACACTTGAAAACAGCATCCTTGCCGGCAAGTGAAGGTTCATACTGTTCAGGGAATGTAACATTTACATCAAATTCTTCGCCTGCCTTATGACCTGCGACCTGTTCCTCAAATCCAGGAATAAAGCTATTTGAACCGAGTTCGAGAGGATAATTTTCACCCTTGCCGCCTTCAAAAGCAACACCGTCAACAAAGCCTTCAAAATTAATATCACAGGTATCGCCCATATCAGACTCTCTGTCCTCAACAGTAACAAGGCGGGAATTTCTGTCCTGCATATTTTTAAGTTCTGTATCAACATCTTCGTCTGTAGCTTGAGTATCAAGCATTTTACCTTTAACGCCCTTATAGTCGCCGAGTTTAACTTCAGGATATGTTGTAACCTTCATAGTGATAACAACGCCCTCGGATTTGCTCATTGTCGGGAATTCAACATCAGCAGGCTGATCGATTACATTAAGACCTGCTTCATCAAATGCTGCACCTACAGCTTCAGGATAAACGATTTCAAGTGCTTCTTCATAAAAAGCACCTTCTCCGTATACTTTTTCAATCATACCCTGTGTAGCCTTACCCTTACGGAAGCCCGGAATTTGAATTGATTTTCTTTGCTTCAAATAAGCCTTTTTACAAGCCTCTGTAAATGTTTCAGCATCTACAGTAATTTCAAGTTCATATACATTTGTCTCTACTTTATTAGACGACTTAAGTGCCATAATAATGACCCTCCTTCATTAATTTACAATTTGATACCGTAGCATTATACCACATAAATAAACTTATTTCAATATTTTTATTAAATTTATTATTATATAACAATCAACGAATAAGTTTTGGAACAAAACCAAGCCTGTCACATGATATAAGTCTGAATTCGATGCCGTCAATCGTATCATCTATTGCAGTTTTAGCAGCCTTACCGTGAAGATGCCCGTAATAGCATTTTTTTATACCGTATTCCTTTAACAAATTTAAAATTTCATCGCATTTTGTATCTGTTGTTATAGGCGGATAGTGCAAAAAAACGATTTTGTTTTCGCACTTGGCACTGTCAAGTGACATTTTTATTCTGCCGACTTCCCTATTGAGTACTTTTTCATCATGTTCGTCATTAACATCAAAAAGCCATCCCCTGCTTCCGCAAATTGAAATATTATCAACTTCATAAGAATTGTTCGATAAAATTTTAATTGTATCAAATCCGTTTTTGTCAATAAACTCATTCATTTTTTTGGCTGTATTCCACCAATAATCGTGATTCCCTTTTAAAATTATTTTTTGACCGTTAAGTTTGTTAATAAAATCAAAATCGGCAATAAGCTGGTCAAAATTCATTGCCCAGCTTATATCTCCCGCAATAACAACAGTGTCATTATCGGTAATAATTTTATTCCAATTTTTTTCAATCCTGTCAACATAATCGTTCCAACCCGGAAACGAATCCATCGGTTTATCGGTGCCGAAAGACAAATGTGTATCGGCAATAGCAAAAATCGACATAAAATCTCCTTGACTAAAAACAAAAAATTTTCAAATAATAAAAAAGAAAGGGAGTGAAAATAATGAAGCAAGAAATTAAAGGAATTAGCTGTGAAGTTAAAAACTGCATTCATCACGATATGTCAAACTGCTGTACAGCAGACAGTATCAAAGTCGGTTGCACAACTGCAAAATCAACAAACGAAACGAATTGCAAAACATTTGAATGCAGCAGCAATTGCACTTGTGAATAGCCAAAAATAAAAGGGACTTAACTGTCCCTTTATTATTTTACAAATTCAAAAGTTTAAATACCATTTCACTCATATTTTGTTTATCGCAAACATTATCAAAGCGAACCGACTTATTTTTAAGTGCCTGCAACGGTTTAGGGACATCAACACCGGAAACACTGTTGAGTTCGTCAACCATTTCAAACTCATCAAGTTCAGGTACATTGCCGCCCATAACAGCAGTCAAAACGCTCTTTGAAAACTTATACGGAGAAGCAGTTGAATCTATTACCGTAGGTACATCGTCACCGGTACGCTTTACATAATTGTCATAAACATTAACGGCAACGGCTGTATGAGTATCACAAAGGTAATGATATTTATCAAAATGCTCTTTAATAGTTGCGTCAACACTTGCTTCATCACAACAACCGGCATCAAAAATCTCTTGTACAGACTCAATAAGAGCCTTAGGCACTTCATACTTACCGTCTGTTGAAAGAGCTTTCATAAGGTCGTTTACAAGGCGGTCATCCTCGCCGCTCATATGATAAAGAAGTCTTTCAAGATTCGAAGAAATAAGGATATCCATAGACGGTGATGTAGTTGTAAAGAACTGTCTATTCTTATTATATTCACCCGTCTTTAAGAAATCTGTAAGAACATTATTTGAATTTGATGCACACACAAGCTTTTTAATAGGAAGCCCCATTTTCTTTGCATAATATGCAGCCAAAATATTACCGAAGTTGCCTGTCGGAACAACAACATTGATTTCGTCGCCAAGATTAATTTTCTTTTGTTCAAGCAAATCACAATATGTTGAAAAATAATAAACGATTTGAGGAACAAGTCTGCCCCAGTTAATAGAGTTTGCAGACGAAAACATCATATTCTTAACGGCAAGTTGTGCTTTAATTTCATCATTTGTAAAGATTGCCTTTACTGCACTTTGAGCGTCATCAAAATTACCGTTGATAGCACAAACCGAAACATTATTTCCCTCTTGAGTTGTCATTTGAAGTTTTTGCATCGGAGAAACGCCGTCAACAGGATAGAATACAAGAATTCTTGTATGGTCAACATTTTTAAAACCTTCAAGTGCGGCTTTGCCGGTATCGCCGGATGTTGCAACAAGAATAACAATTGTTTTGCCGTCTGCAGTCTTTTTTGCAGAAACGGTCATAAGATAAGGCAAAAGCTGAAGAGCCATATCTTTGAAAGCACAAGTAGGTCCGTGCCACAATTCAAGAATATTTTTGTTACCGCAAACATTAACAGTAGGTGCAATTTTATCAGAAGAAAACTTATCGGCAGCATATGCTCCGTTTACACAGTAATCAAGTTCTTCCTCTGAAAAATCAGTCAAAAAATCTTTAAGTACAGTCTTTGCTCTTTCGGTATATGGCATATCAACCATAGAGGCAATTTTATCAAGTGAAAACTGCGGAAGCTCACATGGTACAAAAAGTCCGCCCTCTTCGCTGATACCCTGTGCAATCGCCTGTGCGGCAGTTACTTTAATGTTTTTATTTCTCGTTGAAGTATAGAACATAATATGTCCTCCTAAAATATAGTAGTATTATTTTATTACAAAGTAAAAGCATTTTCAAGATGTTTAATAGATTTTATTCGGTTATTCTCCAAAAAAACTTCAATAACATCAAATCTGGGCTGCAAATTTACCTTATATTGCATCATATATAAATTCGCTGTTGAAATAATTTTCTTCTGTTTTATCTCATCAACAAACTCTCGAGGTTCTGCTATAGAATTTTCTCCTCTTGATTTCACTTCGACAAATACAATAAAATTTTCATATTCAAGAATAAGGTCAATTTCGCCGAAACGGGATTTATAACTGTGTTCACGCAAAAAATAGCCTTTACCGCGTAAATAATTTGCGGCTTTCATTTCCGCAAGTCTGCCTTTATTATTCATTTTTTAGCATACCATGTTTTTAAAAATGTTTGTCTGTGGATTTCGCTCGGTCCGAATTCATCAAGCATTTGATAATGAAGTTTAGTTCCATATCCCTTATGCTTTTCAAATTGATATTCAGGATATTTTTCAGCCATTTCAAGCATATATCTGTCTCTTGATACCTTTGCAAGAATGGAAGCCGCCGCAATCGAAGCCGAATTTGCATCACCTTTTACTACAGCTTCGGAAGTTATGTCCAAATCAGGCGTTTTATTACCGTCTATCATAGCATAATCAGGATTTATTTTAAGTCCCTCCACTGCTTTTTGCATTGCAAGAAATGTTGCGTTCAAAATATTGATTTCATCAATTGTTTTTTCATCAACCGAAGCTATCGAATAGCACCAAGCTTCTTCTTTTATTTTATCAAAAAGAATTTCTCTTTTCTTTTCAGACAATTTTTTTGAATCGTTTACGCCATCTATAATTTGACCTTTTCTCAAAACAACGGCTGCGGCAAAAACAGGACCGGCAAGAGGACCTCTGCCGGCCTCGTCAACGCCGCAAATACATGTATATCCGTTTGAATATGCCTCATTTTCAAATTTAAGCCAATCAATTTCTTCTCTTTTAATGTTCATCACGGCAATTCAAGGGTAATTCTTCCCAATTTACCTCCTCTAAATTCATCAGCTACGATTACCGATGCTCTCTCGTAATCTATCTCTCCGCCTTTAATCAAAAAGCCGCGTTTTTTTCCGATCATCTCAAGGATTTCCCAACCTTGAAGCCCTTCAACTCCGGTTAGCTTATATCTTTCCTCAATAGCACCCGGATTTGTCTTAGCAAGGCTTTCAAGCAATCTGCAGGCAATCGTTTCCTTGTCGGTTACTTCGTCTTTAACAGAACCGATAAAAGCAAGTTTATCGCCAACCTCAGGATCATCAAACTTAGGCCACAATACACCCGGTGTATCAAGAAGTTCAATTCCGTTTCCGACGACAAACCATTGATTTTGCTTTGTAACGCCTGCTTTATCAGCAACTTTTGCCTTAGCATTTTTTCCCATCCGGTTTATAAAAGACGATTTTCCGGTATTCGGAATTCCCACAACCATAAGTCTAAGCGGTTTACCGGTCATACCTTTTTCTTCATTTCGTGCTATAACATTTGACAATGCTTTTTTAACGGTTTCGTCGAATTTATTAAGTCCCTTGCCTGTTTTACAATCTACGGCAATGGCGTATGCACCCTTGTTTTCAAAATATTTTATCCACATTAAGGTAGCCGTAGGATTTGCAACATCACATTTATTAAGCAAAACAATTCTCGGCTTTTTCTTGATTATATCATCAAGTTCCGGGTTTTGTGAACTGTACGGTACTCTTGCGTCAAGAATTTCGACTACGCCGTCAACAAGGTTAAGCGATTCTTTAATGAGTCGCCTTGTTTTTGCCATATGACCGGGAAACCATTGTACATTTTGTTTTATAAGTTCAGGCATAACATTCACCTACTTTTTTCATTATACAATATAATTTTGATAATAGCAAATAATAAATAAGCCGTATCACAGGCATGCCTACGATACGACTGTTTTTTCGGTTATTATCTGAGTGCTTCCTTAACTTTGGCAGCCTTACCAACTCTGTCACGAAGATAATAGAGTTTAGCTCTTCTAACCTTACCGGTACGAATAACCTTAACATCAACAACGTTTGGTGAATGAACCGGGAATACACGCTCAATACCAACACCGTATGATACTCTACGAACTGTGAAAGTTTCAGAAATACCTGAACCTCTCTTTGCAATAACAGTACCCTCAAAGTTTTGAATTCTTTCTCTTTGACCTTCACGGATGTTAACCGATACCTTAACAGTGTCACCGATGTTGAACTTTGGTACTTCTGCTTTAATGTTGTCTTGTGCGATAATCTTAAGTGCGTCCATTTTAATTTCCTCCTTTATAATTTATGAGATGTTCATATCTAAAAGAAAGCGGACCATCTTCTAAAATGCGAAACGCTACATCTTACGCGTTGCAGGGATATGCAACGGATAAATGCTGAAATATAATATCATATGTTTACACAAAATGCAAGCATTTTATTTATATTCTTTAAAATCTTTTGTTAAAAGATTTATTCTGCCGATACTTTTCCATTCGTAATCCATATCTATAAGTCTGATTATTGTATCAAAAAGAAGCGTAGGATTTAAATTTTTATCCGGTCCGGCAAGCAATCTTATATTTAAAACAATATTATTGTTTCTGATTGAAACATTATATTTTACAATAAACTGTTTAATATCAGTTTCTTTAAGTATTCGTCTTTTGCCCTGCTTTGCCTTTTTTTGTGCCATAATGGTATCGCTTTGCAAAACAGCTTTTATTTTTTCAAGGGCAAGTTTATTATCTTTGAATTCAAACTTATATACATAATCGCTGTATGCAATGTCGTGACAATCCATAAAGTCATCATATACATCAACTATTCTGATACCAAGAGGCAAAGCGTCATTTACACGATTTTTAATTTCTTCATCAGATAAATCATCAAGAATCCTAATGTCAACATTTTCGCAAAAGCTTTCAACTCCGAGTGAGAGCGGAAGCGAAAAGCTCATATACGGACGGGGATTAAAACCTTGCGTATACCAAAGATTTATTTTTGCTCTTGCAAAAGCCCTTGAAAACACTCTGTTTGTATCAAGATGACTGATATATTTAGCTTGTCCCGTTTTTGAAAATCTAAGTCTAACTTCTCGCATCGCAGTGACCTCCGTTCAGTCTGTTTGCTCCGCAACCGGCACATTTAATTCTGCAATGCGGCGTCGTTTCATTTTCATGTGCTTTTAAATTTTCTTTTTCAAGAAATTTTCTGCTAATCCCGTAATCAAGGTGATCCCAAGGCAGCACTTCACTGAACTCTCTCTTGCGCTGCGTATAAAAGTACGGATCAAGATTGTGCTCTTCAAATGCGTTCATCCACAAATCAAATTTAAAGTGCTCATCCCACGAATCAAATTTACAACCGGATTTATATGCCGAATAAATAACAGCTGAAAGGCGTCTGTCTCCTCTTGCGAGAACACCCTCAAGAAGTGATGTCGGCGTTTCATGATACGACACCTTGATTTTTTTTGAAGGGACAGATTCAAGCAAATGCTTTTGTTTTGCTTTGAGAGATTCCATAGAATCCTCAGGTTCCCACTGAAACGGAGTAAACGGTTTAGGGATAAATGATGAGCAAGAAATATTAACTTGAAGTCCTGTTCCCTTTTGATGGTTTGGATTGTTATAAAAAGCATGCACAACATCCATACCGAGATTTGCAATTCCCTCAATATCCTCCATTGTTTCGGTCGGAAGTCCCATCATAAAATACAATTTAACCGTTGTCCAACCGTTGTCAAATGCCTTAGTACAGGTATTAATAACCTCGTCCTGCGTAACATTTTTATTAATAACATCACGAAGTCTTTGTGTTCCTGCCTCCGGAGCAAATGTAAGTCCGCTTTTTCTGACTTTGTTAAGTTTTTCAACCAGTTCATCAGAAAAATTATCAACTCTAAGACTTGGAAGAGAAAGACTTATTTTATCATTAACAGTCCAATCGATAAGAGATGTAAGCATCTCGTTAACCTGTGAGTGGTCAGATGTTGAAAGTGAGCAAAGCGAAAGCTCATCATAACCCGTTGAATCAATAAGTGCCTTGCTTTGAGCATTAATAGTTTCAACACTTTTTTCTCTTATAGGACGATATATAAATCCCGCCTGACAAAACCGGCAACCTCTTATGCAGCCTCTGAAAATTTCTTCAACTGCTCTATCGTGAACAATACTGATAAACGGAACAACAAATTCCTTCGGATAATAACATTTGTTCATATCGGAAACAACAGATTTCTTAACTTTTTCCGGTGCTCCGTTAATCGGTACAAGTTCTTTTAAAGTGCCATCGTCATTGTAGCTGTCCTCATAAAAAGACGGAACATAAACGCCTGTAATATCCTTTGCTTTAAGCAGAAATTCATGTTTTGAGGCACCGCTTTTCTTACATTCTTTAAGCAAATCAAGAACGGCGTTTGTACTGTCCTCACCGTCGCCCAAAAACACAATATCAACAAAATCAGCTATAGGTTCGGGATTGCAGGCACAAGGACCTCCCACACAAACAATCGGAGCAAGTTCGGTTCTATCTTTTGAATAAAGCGGAACGCCTGCCAAATCAAGCATATTGAGCACATTTGTGTAGCAGAGTTCATACATCAAAGTGAATCCGATTACATCAAAATCTTTAATATAATCGCCACTTTCAAGAGCAAAAAGAGGAACATTATTTTTTCGCATTTGTTCTTCCATATCAACATCGGGAGCAAAAACACGCTCGCACCAGGAATCTTCACGCTCATTAACAAGCCCATAAAGTATTTTCATACCGAGATGACTCATACCAATTTCGTAAATATCAGGAAAGCAAAACGCATAACGAAGATCAATTTCGTTAGGGTTTTTAACAACACTGTTAAGCTCTCCTCCGACATACCTTGCGGGCTTTTGAACATATTGCAAAATTTTTTCTACTTCTTTTTTTATCATAACTTACCTCTTAAAATCCAAAAAGCCAAATAAGCCGAGACAATCAACATACTGTATTTTCCGCTGTATATCGAATAGCAAATCATTCCTATAAGTGTTAAAAATCCAAAAGTGTATAAAACAAAATACGAAATCGAAATATCAAAACATTTTTGAAACAAGAGTTTTAAACACCGACCCATATCAAGCGGATAGATTGGTAACGCATTTATAAAAATCAACGCAAGATTTATTTCTCTCTTAAAATTTAGAAAAACCAATAACAAATTGACAATTATTCCGGATAAAAGGAAAACCATTTCCCTGGCGAAAGGCAAATCGGTTGAATATTTTAAGCCGATTCCATAAAACGAAAGCGTTATTTTATCAGCCTTGCCTTTAAATAAATATAAGGAAAGAATGTGTCCCATCTCATGCAACGAAGAAAACAAAATGACATATAAAAAATCATAATTATTTGCAAAAAGTGCTATGCAAACAACTGCGAAAAACAGAAAACTTATTTCAAACTCGACATCAAAAAGTTTAAATTTCAAACTATCACCATATAAAAATACGATGATTCATTATGAAAAATCACTTGTTTTTATCAAGATAACTTTGAAGAATCATAACGGCAGACACAGCATCAACCGTTTGTTTTCTTTTTGTACCTCTGACATTATTATCAGACAAGACATTATGTGCCATTACTGTAGTAAGTCTTTCATCCTCAAAGACTACATCAATTTCAATTTTTTCATTTATAGCCTGTCCAAGCGATTTGCATTCATCACAGCGATAACCGTATGTGCCATCCATATTTCTCGGAAGACCTATAACAATTTTTTCTATTTTGTTATCTTTTATCAATTCAACTATTTTTTCAACAAGTTTTGGTTGATAACTTTCTTTTATAACGCACAACGGAGATGCAAGAATTTCTTTTATATCTGAAACGGCAATACCGGTTCGGACATCTCCGTAGTCAATAGACATAATTTTCATATTTCTCCATTAATAATAGGAAAACCAGATTTGATTTTCCTATTATTTTTCAATTATTCACTTAGTTCTTCTCCATCAGACTCATCATCTGAAGAATCAAGCGAAGAATCAGAACTTTCTTCATCAGCTTCAGTAGGATCTTCAACATAAAAATCAGGCTTTTTGGTAGTAGAATAATCATAAACTCTGTCCGCTAATGTTGTATACTCGCTTATTCGTTCACTTGAAGCTGTTTTAGGAAGGTTATTAACATCAAACCAGCCCCATCGTCCGGAACCGCTGCTTAAAGTACCGTTTGACGAATACTCTCGGTGGACAATTCCGTCACATTCAGGAAATTCTTTGGTATTCTTGCCTTTTTTCTCATATATTTGAGTCATAATAGTATTCCAAATAGTACCTGAAGGGTTTGCAGACAAAGAATATCTAACTTCTTTATTTTTGTCATAACCGTACCATACGCCGCCGATATATTCAGGAGTTCCGCCAATGAACCAACGGTCGTTTGAACCGGTTGTTGTACCTGTTTTACCGATACACTCAACTCCGTCAATCTTATACGAACGACCTGTTCCTTCGGTCATAACCGTTTGAAGCATTTTATTCATAACCCAAGAAGTATTTTCAGACAAAGCAACTTCCTTGTCTTTTTCAGGACTTTTCTCAAGTATTACATTACCTTGAGAATCTTCAATCTTATAATAACTGTATCCCTCATAATAGTATCCGCCGTTTCCGAAAGCTTGATATGCGGCAGTCATTTCAAGGACTGTTACGCCATATGTCAACGAACCCGTAGCCATAGGTGCCAAATCACAGTCTTGTGCAGTTAGGGTTGAAATATGGAATTTGTTCTTTATAAATTCATATGAATATGTCGTTCCGATTTTATCAAGTGTCCTTGCAGAAATAGTATTCTTTGAAAGAGCAAGACCTTTTTGAACTGTTATGGTTTCACCGGAATAGCTACCGCCTTCGTTAGTTGGCCACGCTTTACCGTTAATTTTCGTAAGCGGTGCATCCTTTGTAGGAGTAGACCAATAAACATTTGTATCTCCGTCCTGCAATGTTTTTTCAAGTGCTGGACCGTAAACCGAAAGCGGTTTAATAACAGAACCCGGCTGACGCTTTGATTGCCAAGCACGGTTAAGCACTCGGTTGGCTTTTTTCTTACCGGTACCGCCGACCATACCGAGAATCCGCCCGTGATAATCCATAATTACGCATGCACCCTGAACAGTTTCATCAGGCATTTTTTTGTAATTTTCATATACATCTTCGATAGCGTTTTGCACATCGAAATCAACAGCAGAATATATTTTTAATCCGCCGCCGTAAATCATCTTTTTAGCCTTTTTAGCACTGTATCCGGCATTTTGCAAGTCGTTAATTACTTGGTCAATAACATAGTCGGTATAATAAGAATTGATTTTTTCCGCCTGTTTCTTTTCAGAAGCGGATTTCTTAATTTGACTTCCCTTATAATCCGGCGAATTGGTAAATACCATTTTGTAATCAACAGCGTCATTATACTCCTGTTTTGTAATAAAGCCCTGTTCAAGCATTTTTTTAAGAACTCGGAGTTGACGATTTCTATTGTTTTCCGGATTGATAAGAGGGTCATAATGTGTCGGAAACTGTGTAATACTTGCTATACATGCACACTCGGCAATATTAAGGTCTTTAACCTCTTTACCAAAATATGTTTCGGCAGCGGTTTTTACACCGTAACAACCATGAGAAAGGTAAATAGTGTTGAGATATGCCTCCATAATTTCATCTTTGGAATAATGTTTTTCCAAATTCAACGCAGACAAAATCTCGTTAAACTTACGAATAAAAGTTACATCATTTTCATCGGTAAGATTTTTAATAAGCTGTTGAGTGATTGTTGAACCACCCTGTCCGCTGTTGGACGGCTTGACCATAACACCTATGGTTCGTTTCCAGTCAACACCGTGGTGCTTTTCAAATCGTTCATCCTCAATTGCAATAAACGCCTTTGACATATATTCAGTCATATCGTTTTTATCAAGCCAAATACGGTTTTCTTCACCGTGAAGACGGGTAATTTCTATCAATTTATTATCGTCATCATATCCGTAAATAAATGAAGTTTGATTTTGACTTGAAGCCTCATCCTCAAGATTGAAAACAACATCTCCGTGCACTACAGAATATCCGTAAACAAAAAGAACAGACGAACAAATAATTCCGACTACAGCTACCACCAATATTATGCCTAAAATTATTTTTCCGAAAAGGCTTGCAGTCTTTTTACCTGCCGATTTATTTACCGGTTTGTTTTTCTTGTTTTTTTTATTTTTATTTGACTTTTCCGAAACGGAATAAGAGGACTTATTCTTTTTACCGTTATCTCCGCCTGAAAAAGTGTTGTAGGCAGGGGGCAATTTACCGCCGTTCTTTTTTCGTGTTTCTCTATCATCATTATAAGCTTTTTGAGAATTATTCATAAACGACTCAAGAAGATCGTCATAATCTTTATTCGCCACGAAATCAGCCTCCTTTTGAGCAATATATTTTTATTATAATATATACAGACAAAAAAATAAAGAAGAATTTTAAATATTAACAAAATTAACAATATGTTATTTTATCTCAATTTTTATCCTTCTTTATTTTCTTTGCTCTTTTTCTATTCATTTCGATACTGTGTTGATGCACTTCAACAGAATCGTATGTCTTTTTTGCTCTTACGGTTGTCCAGAAAAGTTTGGAACATTTCTTACATTTTGCCGGGCATCTGAATGATTTATTGACGCAGTCAAAATCTCTAAGGCGTACCATTTTATTTTTGCAAATCGGACAAATCAAATCCTGCTTATACAAATCAAAAACCTCTGATACAGGCTTTGTAATTGAGTAAGGCTTATAAATAAGTCTTTCAAAAAAAGAACTGTCACATTCAGAAATATAGCCTTTTAATTTGTCAACATCAAAAACTTTTTTTAAACATTCAGCAGTTAAATAGCAATCGGTCAAAGCTCTGTGAAGCTTTTCAACATCAATTTCAATTCCAAAAGTCTTGCCGCAATCTGCAAGAGAAATTTGATTATTGTTTTCTCTTTCAATAAACGACATACAATACTTTTGGGCGTCACAATATCTTGTAATGAAATCAATATTAAGATTGCCTATAAGAGCCTGATAATTATTAGTTAAAACATACAAATCCGAATTGCTCCAAGACATAAAGACATTTCCGTCTCCTCTGCTCCATCTTGAAAAATCTCGGATAGCGTCGGGAAACGGAACACCGTTTTCCCTAATTTCTTCGTTGGTAATGTTTGTAAGGCTTTTACATCTGCCGGAAAGTTTTTTCGTAAATTTAGGCAAAACAAGTTGTTTAAAAGTATCTACAATATCTAAATTTTCATTTAATTTTACAGCACCTATTTCTATGATTTCATTCATAAAGCCTTTTTTTACATAGCTATAGGCATTATTCCATTCCAAATCAAATATTATATAATTCAAAATTTAACCTCAAACAAAAATAACCTTGCATAACGCAAGGTTATTACTTAACTGTTATACAAAAAGAAATACTAAAAATGCAGCTAAAACAATAACAAAGAAAAATACAATAAACCACTTTGTCACTCTTTCAAGCTTCTTTTCGTTTGTCATACCCTTTGACTTGCTTCCGTACGATTCGGAACTACCGCCGATAACGCCCGACAAATTTGATGACCTGCCCTCTTGCATAAGAACAATAACTGTAATAATAATTGATGCAACAATAAGTACTGCACCGAATACATAATGATACCAGAGCATAATATTTCCTCCATTAGAATTTTCAACTACTGCATTATATCATAATAAAACACATAATGCAAGACTTTTTTTTATTTATCAGAAGGTTATTTGATCAGTATTATCGGCAGCTGTAGGCAAAGCACCTGCTGCAGGTAAATTTTTGGTTCTGAATCTCCAAGTTTTTTCAAATTCACCCTCTGTATAATGATGCATAGACTCAACCTTATGATTTTTCTTTTGTGTCATAACAGAAACGCCTATTGTGTCCTTTGACGACTTAGGAGTCAAGGCACCGGTATTAAGAATCAACATTCTTCCGCTTGTTGAGCAAAGTACAAATTCGCAATCTGCCTCAATATACTCAATGCATGCGAGCGGAGATTTAAGTGAATAAGCTTTAAGAAGCTTCTTTCGGTTTGTTTTGGTTTGATAAGCGGAAACATCCACTTTTGCTACCTTGCCGTTTTCAAACACAAAAATCATATATCCGACATATTCGTTTATAACACAAATATAAACAACCTTTTCATCAGGATCCATTTCAAGTTTACCGGCAACATAAACTCCGAGTTGAGAAGCTTTGCCATCCGGGAAATCGTCCACCTTGGCTTTATACACCTGCCCTTTATCAGTAAAAACAAGCAATTCGTTTTTATTTGAGCATTCAAACACCGTTTCAACTTCATCGCCCTCTTTTACCTTTTGTTCTCCGGACATACGGAGATTGGCGGTTCTTATTTTATTAAGATAACCCTCTTTGGTAATAAACAGTGTAACGGGATAATCCGGAATTTCAGCCTCGGCAGAAGCATCAAATTCTTCAACTTCATAAAGAATTTCGGATTTTCTTTCTCCGGAATATTTATCGGCAACCTCATTGAGTTCTTTAATAATAATTTTCTTTTGTTTATTCTTACTGTCAAGAATTCCCTGAAGTTCCTCAATTTCAGCTTTGAGATTTTCTATATCTTTTGTGCGTTTTAAAATATACTCTCGGTTTAAATGGCGAAGTTTAATTTCCGCAACATATTCCGCCTGTATCTTATCGATTCCAAAGCCAATCATCAAATTCGGAACAACATCTGATTCACTTTCTGTATTGCGAATAATCTTGACCGCTTTATCAATATCCAAAAGAATTTTTTCAAGACCTTGAAGAAGATGTAGTTTTTCAGCTTTTTTATTAAGTGTAAACTGCGTTCTTCTTCTTACACATTCAAGTCTGAACTCAATCCATTCTTTAAGTATGTCCGAAACGCCCAAAACCTTTGGATAACCTTTAATTAAGATGTTGAAATTACACGAAAATGTATCTTCAAGCGGTGTGAGTTTATAAAGTTTTGTCATAAAGGTGTCAGCATCTACACCACGCTTTAAATCAAGGGTAATACGCAAACCTTTAAGGTCAGTTTCGTCGCGAATGTCGGAAATCTCTTTAATTTTATTTGTTTTAACAAGTTCAACAACCTTATCAATAATCGCTTCCGATGTTGTTGTTGGCGGTATTTGAGTAATATCAATACAGTTATACGATTTATCATAGGAGTATCTTGCACGAACTTTTACCGAGCCTCTGCCCGTTTTATAAATTCTGTCAAGTTCGTCCTTGTCATAAATAATATATCCACCGCCGACAAAGTCCGGAGCGAGAAGTGTTTCAGATACATCGTGATCGGGGTTTTTAATAAGTGCAATCGTAGTATCGCATAATTCTTTAAGATTAAACGAAGCTATGGAAGAAGCCATACCTACAGCAATACCTGTTGTAACATTTGCAAGAATTGACGGAAAACTAACCGGCAAAAGGGTTGGCTCTTTCATCGTGTTATCATAGTTATCAATAAAGTCTACAGTATCCTTATTTATATCTTCAAAAAGTTCTTTTGAAATCGGTGCCAATTTTGCTTCCGTATAACGAGAAGCGGCATACATCATATTTTTACTGTACGCCTTACCAAAATTGCCTTTCGATTCAACATACGGATATAAAAGACTTTCGTTGCCTCGTGAAAGTCTAATCATTGTCTCATAAATCGAAGCATCACCGTGAGGGTTAAGTTGCATGGTTCGTCCGACAATGTTAGCACTCTTGATAGTACCGCCTTGCAAAAGCCCCATATTATACATTGTGTATAACAGTTTCCTGTGCGACGGCTTAAAACCGTCGATTTCAGGAATCGCACGCGACAAGATAACGCTCATCGCATAAGGCATATAATTTGATTTAAGAGTTTCAACTATCTGTTCATCTTTAATCAATCCTGCATCCTGAATGTGCACATTATCAGCTAAAGGTGTTTGTACTTCATTATCTCTGTTCTTTTTTCTTGCCATAGTAACGAAAACCTCCTTTAGCTTACATCTGCTGCATCAAGATACAGATGACCGTAATCGGCAATATATGTTTTTCTTCCGTCAAGATTGTCACCGAGAAGTAAATCAAACATATCACTTGTTGCGACCGCATTACTCGGAGTGACCTTGACAAGTCGCCTTGTTGCCGGATTCATAGTTGTTAAAGACATCATATCTGCCTCGTTTTCACCAAGACCTTTTGAACGCTGAACGGTATATTTACTGTCGCCGAGTTCGGCTTTAATCTCATCCATTTCAATTTCATTATAGGCAAAATATGTTTGGTCTTTGCAGGTGACCTCATAAAGCGGAGATTCTGCAATATAAACCTTGCCCTCGTCGATAAGTTTTGGCATAAGTCGATAAATCATTGTTAAAATAAGGGTCCTGATTTGAAATCCGTCGACATCGGCATCGGTACAAATCATAATTTTGTTCCACCTGAGTGAATCCATATCAAACATTGATACATCCTTTGCCGCCTTGCTTTTAACTTCAACACCGCAACCGAGGACTTTAATCAAATCGGTTATAATATCACTTTTAAATATCTTATCATAGTCAGACTTAAGGCAGTTAAGGATTTTACCTCTTACAGGCATAATTGCTTGGAAATTGGCATCTCTTGCCTGCTTACAAGCACCGAGTGCAGAGTCGCCCTCTACAATAAACAGCTCTCTTTCATCAACATTTTTTGACCTGCAATCAACAAATTTTTGAATTCTGTTTGTCATATCCACTTTAGTTTGCAAAGTGGTTTTAAGTGTTTTTCTTGTTTTTTCGGCTTTGACACGGGAACGCATATTTATCAAAATTTGGTCTGCAATTTTATCCGCATCCATTTTATTCTCAATAAAATATACTTCAAGCTGTTTTCTGAAAAAGTCCGTCATAGCCTCTTGAATAAACTTATTTGTAATCGCCTTTTTCGTTTGATTTTCATATGATGTTTGAGTAGAAAAAGACGAAACTACAAAAATTACGCACTCTTCAATATCCTGAACCGTAATTTGAGAATCAGTTTTATTATATTTATTGGTAGATTTAAGATAAGCGTTAATTTGATTTACAAATGCACTTCTGAAAGCTTTTTCAGGAGCACCTCCATGCTCAAGAAAAGATGAATTGTGATAATATTCTTTAAGTTGTGTTTCAAGTGAAAAGCAAAGAGAAGCTCTGATTTTAAGCTTATAATCTTTAAGGTCTTCCCTATCTCGTCCCACTCTTTCACACTCCCAATACTGAGGAGTGGTAAACGCTTTATCGCCTGCGAGTTCGGTAACATAATCCATAATACCGTTTTCGTAGCAATACTCAAAAGTTTCAAACTGCGTTGCAGTGATTTGATTTTTGAAGATAAATTTAATCTTGTCATTAACAATCGCCTGACGCTTCATCGTTTCCTGATAAAACTCAACAGGCACATTTATGTCGGTAAAAACCTGCAAATCCGGCTTCCAACGAATTTTTGTACCGGTGTCGCCTCTTTTACCGTACGGTTCTTTTTTTAACCCACCTATGTTTTCACCGTGTTCGAAGTGAAGATTATACTTATAGCCGTCAGTTTTAATTTCAGCGTCCATATATTCGGACGCATATTGTGTAGCACAAAGTCCGAGACCGTTCAAACCAAGGGAAAATTCATAGTTATCTCCGCCGTTGTCATATTTACCGCCGGCATAAAGTTCACAGAACAAAAGCTCCCAGTTATACTTGTCCTCATTTTTATTGTAGTCAACCGGAATGCCGCGACCGTGATCCTGAACTTCAACGGAACCGTCAAGATAACGGGTTACGGTAATTTTAGTTCCGTGACCTTCCCTTGCCTCGTCAATTGAGTTTGACATAATTTCAAATATAGAATGCTGACAACCGTCAATTCCGTCGGAACCGAAAATAACCGCCGGTCTTTTTCTTACACGATCGGCACCCTTTAACGATTTGATACTTTCGTTTCCGTACTCTTGTTTCTTTGCCAAGTAAATCCCTCCATAAGAAGTATACATACTTAATAAGTATACAATATATTGTGGGTAAAAGTCAAGTAAACAAAATCCTCCGAACAGCAATCGAAGGATTTTTTTGATTTATAATATTTTAGCAGTACCGATTCTTGACCACTGAGAATAAAAAGTGTTGTTTTCACTTATGTTTTTTATTGTTCGTATTCTGAAGTAATAGCGTTTATCTGATTTTAAATTACTAATTATAACGCTTTTTGCATTTTTATTATTAACCGTTAAGTGTTGATTATTTGAAGCAAAGTCGGAATTCGTGCTGTACTGTATCTCGTATCCGTCGCACTGTGCCGTAATCTTGTCCCAACACAGTTGTGCCTCAGATTTGGACAACACAATTTTTCTGAATATGGGACTTTGCGGATAAATAAAGAAAAGAAGCCTTGATGTACCCGTAAAATTACCGAAATAAGTAATATCATAACTGTACATTCCGACATTTTTTCTACCTAAAGGTAAGCTGTATACATAATCAACATTCACGGTTAATGAAGTGCCGTTTGAATCGACTATATTTACATTTGGAGAATGCTGATATTTGTCATAGATAGCACTTGAATAATCTAAAGATACTTTATTGATTTTACTAATTATCTTATCCTCTTTAATATAACCGCACACAACACACACTGTTACAATATGACCGTCAGATTCGGTAGTTGCAGGAGTAATATTTTCTGTATATTTATGCTTTGTAGGACAGATATATTTATTAATAAGCTTTACATCACAGGTTCTGCATGTAAATTCTACATAACCGTATTCCGAACAGGTTGGGTATACCGTTTTATAAATCGGGTCATGATGATGTGTAGAATCTGGATTAGGCGTTTCTTTTTCACCTTCAACAGTTATGCCCAAATTTTCAAAATTTTCTTCTATATTAACAGTTTCGGCTGACAAAACTATAGTTTTAAGATTAACGGAGTTTTTAAAAGAGCCTTTGCATACAGTTGTTGTATTCTTGAGCGTTTCAAATTTTTCGTCGCCTTTAGCTGACGGATATTTAACAAGTTTCGATAAATCTTTTGAATAAAGCACACCGCCAAAAGAAGAATAAACATCATTTTCTATGTCAACGCTGTACTCTTTTACACTTGAGCAACCGTCAAATGCTGTTACATCTATATCCAAAACGGATTTGGAAATTTGGAAACGCTCAATTAAACTGCAATTTCTGAAAAGCCTTGCACCTATTCCCGTAATACCGTTTTCAATAACAACAGACTTAATATTTGTTCCGATATAAGCAAACGGAGAATTGATATAATCGTCGGTATCACCATTTCCCTTTATTACAAGTTCACCTGTTTTACTGTTAAATGTATAGGAAATGTCGTTATTAAGTTTGTCGTTAATCGTTTG
Organism: bacterium; assembly: GCA_963661495.1. Lineage (GTDB taxonomy): Bacteria > Bacillota > Clostridia > Oscillospirales > Acutalibacteraceae > Eubacterium_R. Next base: position 2,319 of record CAVLCA010000017.1, on the reverse strand, counting down.
AGCGTAAACGCTTAAAGGCTCAAAAGACAAAACAAAAACAAACATGGTCATGATAAATAAGGATAAAAATCTTTTCATTGATATTCTCCAAAAAATATAATTTATTTAAATATATCACAAATAACTCACATGTTCAATTTACAAAAACTACAAAATACAAAAACAAATATTGTAATTAATGACTTAAAACAACACCATATACAAAAAGTCCGCATTTTTTATTGCGGACTTCAGCGTTATAATTCATATCCTAAATTTTCAAGTTCGGCTTTTACACTGTCTTCGCACGAACGCATTGCAAGAATTGTTTGTTCAAAAAGTTTATCCAAATCCCAGCCGAGAAGCTCGGCACCGAATTTTATAACATCTCTTGAGCATCCGGCGGCAAATTTTTTATCCTTAAACTTTTTCTTTAAACTTTTAACCTCAAAGTCACTTGTGCTTTGACTCGGGCGCATTTTAATTGCCGCACCGATAAGACCTGTAAGTTCATCTACTGCATAAAGAACCTTTTCCATTTGATGAATCGGCTCAACAGCGACAGTTAAATTATATCCGTGTGAACAAACTCCGTGAATAACTTCGTCACTCACGCCTGCATTTTTCAAAAGTTCAGGAGCTTTAATACAATGCTCTTCGGGATATTCTTCAAAATCTATATCGTGAAGAAGACCTACTATGCCCCAGAATTCTTTATCTTCACCATATCCGAGTTCATTAGCAAACCACTTCATAACGCCTTCAACTGTTAGTCCGTGATAAATATGAAACGGTTCTTTATTATATTTTTGAAGAAGCTTAAAAGCGTCTTCTCTTGAAATATTTGCATTCATTATGTAATCCTCAAATCATACTATATTTGCACCGACAAGCGTATTGTAAATAACCCCTGCAAGAATTTTATGACCATCTTCTGTTAAGTGTTCCTGGTCAACATCGCTGGGTTGAACATAATCAGCAGCTGAAATAATACTTGTTCCCTTTTCTGTTGCAACCTTTTTATATTCATCAAACAAATCGTGAGCAATTTCAACCGAATTTGTATCAAACTCAGGGTCGTACTCTTCTTTCCAAACATCCTTACCCAAAAATATCGGCGAAATAATCAAAATCTTTTCGGGTGAGATATATTTTGAAAGTTCATCCACACACAAACTCAAGCCTTTTGCAATTTTATACGGATTGGAATTGTAATACGACTTACAATCATTTGTACCGAGCATTATAACTGCGCCATCAATAGGATAACTTGACTCCAAAATCTCGGGCAAAGATTCAAGACCGTTTCGGTTTTTTCTGTATGCGTCATCATAAATTGTTGTTCTGCCACACAAACCTTCTTCAAGAACTCTGACATCACGGTTATTCAGTTTTTCCTGAAGTACGCTTGTCCACCTTACACCCCACGAATATCTGTCAGTCGTTTTGGGAATAAGTCCCCAAGTATTTGAATCCCCGAAGCAAAGCAGTTGTTTCATACAATCACCCGATTCCTTTTTGTTATGATTGAATTATAGCACTCATTTCCTACTATGTCAATAGGTTTAGTGTAAATTGCAAAAAAATCGTTTTTATAAATAAATATACGCTTAAATTAAAAGATAAGCGTACCTCATTCAAGAAGCATTGTAACGGCACAAGATTAAAAACAAAGCTAATACATCAACTTCTACAACAATCACCGTATTCAAACCAAAACAAAACTGACTCCGCTTGAAAAACGAAATCAGTTTGTTGCTTAAAATTTAATTATTCTACCTTAGGCTCCCTTTTTTGTACTGTCTGCACAATCTGGGGCAGTTCATTTTCTAACTTACACACTTTATTTTACATGCACTTGCACCTCATGTAAACAAAAGCCAAAACCAAGCTATTTGGCAAGACGAGTTCAAGTTAATTATGAGCTTATCGTACGAATCGGTACCGGAAACCTATTTGTGGTACAGTTTTCAAAAATTTATCAATAAAACCCTATTAGTAAGATTACAAAGTTTGTCTAATTATATCGAAAAAAGAGTATTTTTCACATCGAGTGAAATAAAATCACTAAAATTATGTAAAAAGTATTGACTTATATGGAAAAATATGTTAATGTTTGGAAGTAATTGAGTGAAGAATGTTCACGATTTATTGCAAAAAAATTCAAATATAGGAGTAAAATGTTATGAATGAAACAATGAAAGTACTCATTGCCGATGATGGCGAACCGTTTGGTAAAGAGTGCCAAAGAGAACTGAAAAATTATGGATTCGAGTCGGTTTTGACGAAAAAAGACGGCAGAAATGTTATTGAACTTTTGCAAAAACAGCACTTTGATGT
>CAVLCA010000016.1:0-56505 GCA_963661495.1 bacterium | reverse complement strand
ATGCAAACAACGCAATTACAACACAATGAAAAACAAGAAAAACACACCTGACAGACTTGAAATGAACAAGTATTGTCGTTTCTGTAAGAAGCACACACTTCACAGAGAAACAAAGTAACGGAGGAATTACGATGGCTGAAGATAAAAAGGCTAAGAAGGCAGAAGCTAAGAAGTCAAAAGCAGAAGCTAAGAAGTCTAAGAATGACAAGCAAAAGTCTAAGAAAAATCCGTTCAAGTCAATCGCAAGTTTCTTTAAGAGTGTAAACAGTGAAGGTAAAAAGGTTACATGGCCAAAGGCAAAGGAAGTTCTTAAGAACACCGTTGTTGTTATCGTTGTAATCGCTATCGTAAGTGCGGTAATTTATGTTATCGACCTTGGTCTTACAAGCGGTATGAAAGGCATTAAGCAGTTGGCAGAAACAACTACAAGCCAATCAGAGGAAACAACAGAGGAAACAACAGCTGAGGCACTTACCGAAGCTACAACAGAAGCCACCACTGCCGAATAATTAAGGAGGCACACGATGGAAGAAGCAAAATGGTATGTTGCTCACACATTTTCAGGCTATGAAAACAAGGTGGCAACCGACCTTAAAAATAAGGTAGAAAACCTTAATCTTACTGATATGATTCAGGACATTGTCATTCCTACCGAGACCGTTGTTGAAGTAAAGGACGACGGCACAAAGAAGGAAATCGAAAGAAAGATTTTCCCTTCATACATCATGGTAAAGATGATAATGACAGACGATACATGGTACATTGTCCGCAACACAAGAGGTTGTGCAGGATTTGTAGGACCTGAGGGCAAGCCTGTTGCACTCACCGAAGAAGAAGTTAAAAATCTCGGTGTAGAAAAGGTAACAGTAGAGGTTCAGTATGAAGTTGGCGATATGGTAACTGTTATCGACGGTCCTCTTGAGGGCTTTACCGGTACTGTTGAATCCATAGATACAGCCAATAACAGCGTACAGGCTGTTGTATCAATGTTCGGTCGTGAAACTTCAGTTGATTTTGAACTTGACCAACTCGAAAAGGTCAAAGATTGATTTTAGTAATCGGCAGCGTTTTGCTGCATTTACCGTAAGGCGTTATTTATAGCGTTTTATGAGTGGGAGGAGATTTAACTTCTCCGCCAATAACCACATTTTTTAGGAGGAAAATAATTATGGCTCAAAAGGTAGTAGGTTTAATTAAACTTCAAATTCCTGCCGGTAAAGCAACTCCGGCACCACCTGTAGGTCCGGCTCTCGGTCAGCACGGTGTAAACATTGTTGCTTTTACAAAAGATTTTAACGAAAGAACAAAGAATGACGCAGGTCTTATCATTCCTGTAGTAATTACTGTATATGAAGACCGTACATTCACATTCATCACAAAGACTCCGCCTGCAGCAGTTCTTATTAAGAAGGCATGCGGTATTGACAAGGCATCAGGCGTACCTAACAAGACAAAGGTTGCAACAATCTCTAAGGCTGATGTTCAAAAGATTGCAGAACAAAAGATGCCTGACCTTAACGCAGCATCACTTGAAGCTGCTATGTCAATGATCGCAGGTACAGCTCGCAGCATGGGTATTGTAGTAGAAGACTGATTCCCAATGTGGGAGGAAAAATCCGATTAACCACTGGAGGTAATTTTTAATGAAACACGGAAAGAAATATACAGACGGCGCAAAATTAATTGACCGCGCTAATTTATACACATCAACAGAAGCTTTGGAACTCGTTGAAAAGACAGCTAAGGCAAAGTTTGATGAAACAGTAGAAGTACATGTTCGTTTGGGCGTTGACTCCCGTCATGCTGATCAGCAGGTTCGCGGTGCAGTTGTTTTGCCAAACGGTACAGGTAAAGATGTTAAGGTAGCAGTATTTGCTAAGGGCGACCTTGCAAAGGCAGCTCAAGAAGCAGGTGCCGATATCGTAGGCGATATGGACTTGATGCAAAAGATTCAAGGCGGCTGGATGGATTTCGATGTATGTATCGCATCTCCTGATATGATGGGCGTTGTTGGTCGTTTGGGTAAGGTTCTCGGCCCTCGTGGCTTGATGCCTTCACCAAAAGCAGGCACAGTTACTATGGATGTAGCAAAGGCTGTACAGGAAGCTAAGGCAGGTAAGATTGAATACCGTCTTGACAAGTCAAATATCATTCACTGCCCAATCGGTAAGGTATCGTTCGGTACAGATAAGCTCCTTGAAAACTTCAATGTTCTCCTTGATGCTATCATCAAGGCAAAGCCTGAAGCAGCAAAGGGTCAGTACATTAAGTCTTGTGCAGTGGCTTCAACAATGGGTCCGGGCGTAAGAATCAACCCATCAAAGGTTGGTACTGTTTCCACAGCAGAATAATAAAAAAGTTGTTGACAAGAGTATTTTCTTGTGATACAATATACAAGCTGTTCAACCAAAGACAGTAGGTGTCCCTGTGACATAAGCATTGTCGCCTACCGAGGAATGAGCATTATGTAGCACTTTGTGCAAATTTATGTAATGTCGTGCATCCTCGATTTGGGGATGCACTTTTATATTTGTTGGATAGCTCCAAAAGTCCGCTTTATGCGGCAAAATAATTATGGAGGTAAACTAAAATGCCAAGTACAGTAGTTCTTGAAAAGAAAAAGCAACAAGTTGCCGATCTTGCAGAACGCATCAAGGGTTCATGTGCAGGTGTAGTTGTTGACTACAAGGGTATCAACGTTGAAGACGATACAAAGCTCAGAAAAGAGCTTCGTGAAGCAGGCGTTAGCTACACAGTAGTTAAAAACTCAATCCTCAAGCGCGCAGCTGAAGAAGCAGGACTCGAGATTGCAGATTCTGTTGTAGAAGGTACAACAGCGGTTGCAACATCAGTTGACGATTATGTAGCAGCAGCTCGTATTCTCAACAAGTACGCAGAAGAAAACGAAAGCTTCAATATCAAGACAGGTTATCTCGACGGTGCAATCATCGCTAATGAAGAAGTTGTAGCACTTGCTAAACTTCCTTCAAGAGAAACTCTCCTTGCAACTATCGCAAGTGTTGTAGTAGAACCTATCGCTTGTATCGCTCGTGCAGTTAATGCTCTTGAAGAAAAGGGCGGTGCATCAGCAGTTGAAGCAGCTCCTGAGGAAGCTCCGGTAGAGGAAGCTCCGGCAGAAGCACCGGCTGAAGAATCAGCAGAATAATTACTAAATTTAATTCTAATTACGGAGGAAAAAATCATGGCATCAGAAAAGATTACAGCAATTGTAGATTCAATCGCAGAACTTACAGTTCTTGAACTTAAAGAACTCAAAGAAACAATCGAGGAAACATTCGGCGTAACTGCAGCAGCAGTAGCAGTAGCAGCAGCTCCTGCAGAAGGCGGCGCAGCAGCAGCTGACGCTAAGACAGAATTTGATGTTGTTCTTACAGAAGTAGGTGCAAATAAGATTCAGGTTATCAAGGCAGTTCGTGAAGCAACAGGTCTTGGTCTTAAGGAAGCTAAGGAAATCGTTGACGGTGCTCCTTCAACAGTTAAGGAAGCAATGCCAACAGCTGACGCTGAAGCTCTTAAAGAAGCTCTTACAGCAGCAGGCGCAACAGTTGAACTTAAGTAATTTTAGTTTAAACTTAATCCATAATTTAGGAAGCTATCCAAAAAGGGTAGCTTCTTTTTTTGCTTTAAACTGCTTTTAGATACAAAAATGGCTCTGTCTACAGCTTTACGAATAAAATATAAAAGCGTTCCAAATTGATTGAAACGCTTTTTTGTTTTGTGTCGATAATAAGCCAAATATTAACTTTAGCCTTTATTAGAGAGCTTCTGCAACTGCAACTGCACAAGCTACTGTAGCACCAACCATAGGGTTGTTACCCATACCGATAAGACCCATCATTTCTACGTGTGCAGGAACTGATGAAGAACCGGCGAACTGTGCGTCTGAGTGCATTCTGCCCATTGTATCTGTCATACCGTATGATGCAGGACCGGCAGCCATATTATCAGGGTGAAGTGTACGGCCTGTACCGCCGCCTGAAGCAACTGAGAAGTACTTTTTGCCGTTTTCAAGGCGTTCTTTTTTGTAAGTGCCGGCAACAGGGTGTTGGAATCTTGTTGGGTTTGTTGAGTTACCTGTGATAGAAACATCAACATTTTCTTTCCACATAATTGCAACGCCTTCTGTTACATCGTTAGCACCGTAGCAGTTAACCTTTGCACGAAGTCCGTCTGAATATGCCTTGCGGAATACTTCCTTAACTTCGCCTGTGTAGTAATCCATTTCTGTTTCAACATAAGTGAAGCCGTTGATTCTTGCGATGATTTGAGCAGCGTCCTTGCCAAGACCGTTAAGGATAACGCGGAGTGGCTTTTGTCTAACTTTGTTAGCCTTTTCTGCGATACCGATAGCACCTTCAGCAGCTGCGAATGATTCGTGACCTGCAAGGAATGCAAAACATTCTGTTTCTTCTTCAAGAAGCATTTTGCCGAGATTACCGTGACCGAGGCCTACCTTACGCTGGTCTGCAACAGAACCCGGAATACAGAATGACTGAAGACCTTCACCGATAGCGGCAGCAGCTTCAGCGGCAGATTTAACACCTTTTTTGATAGCGATTGCACAACCTACTGTATAAGCCCACTTTGCGTTTTCAAAGCAGATAGGTTGAATGCCTTCAACGATTTTATATGGGTCAAAGCCCTTAGCTTGACAGATTTCTCTGCATTCTTCAATTGATTTAATATCGTACTTTTCAAGAACAGCAAGGATTTGCTTTTCTCTTCTTTCATATGATTCAAATAAAGCCATTATAATATCCTCCTACTCTTATTCTTTTCTTGGGTCGATAACTCTTACAGCGTCATCAACACGGCCGTATTGACCCTGTGCCTTTTCAAATGCTGTGTTTGCATCGTCACCTGCTTTGATGAAGTCCATCATCTTGCCGAAGTTAACAAACTTGTAGCCAATGATTTCGTTGTCTTCGTCAAGAGCAATACCTGTTACATAACCGTCTGTCATTTCAAGATAACGAGGGCCTGCCTTGCGAGTACCGTACATAGTACCAACCTGTGAACGAAGTCCCTTACCGAGGTCTTCAAGACCTGCACCTACAACCAAACCGTCGTCAGAGAAAGCACTCTGTGTACGACCGTAAACGATTTGAAGGAAAAGTTCTCTCATTGCTGTATTGATAGCGTCACAAACAAGGTCTGTGTTGAGAGCCTCAAGAATTGTTCTGCCCGGAAGGATTTCTGCTGCCATAGCCGCAGAGTGAGTCATACCTGAGCAACCTACTGTTTCTACAAGAGCTTCTTCGATTACGCCGTTTTTAACATTAAGTGTGAGCTTGCAAGTACCTTGCTGAGGAGCACACCATCCAATACCGTGTGTAAAGCCGGAAATGTCTTTGATTTCCTTTGCCTTAACCCACTTTGCTTCTTCCGGAATAGGAGCAGCACCGTGAGCAACGCCCTGAGCTACAGGACACATTGTTTCAACTTCATGTGAATAAACCATTTTCTAAACTCCTTACTTTTAATTTAGAATAAATTTTTATAAAATTTACCGTCTATATTATACCCAATAAAAACGCTATGTTCAAGTAAAAATATAAATAAAACCTATTTTTTGACAATTTATACACAAAACAGTCATATAAGTTGTTTTTAATTATAGGATTTTAGTATATACTTATTATAATATGGTTGAAAATGATTCGTTATTGTGATATTATTATGATGTATTTTAATGTTTTGATATAAAGCACAATTCTTTTTAGGAGAAATAGTATGACTAAAGACGAACATAAATTTTTGTTTTCGATAATTATGCCGATTTATAATGTGGAAGATTATGTTGAAGAGGCAATTTTGTCACTTGTCAATCAAACAATCGGATTTGACAAAATTCAACTTATTATGATTAACGACGGTTCACCGGACAACAGTGAGAAAATTTGTCTTAAATATAAAGAAATGTACCCTGAAAATATAGTGTATCAAAAGATACCGAACGGCGGCGTCAGCAATGCAAGAAATACTGCTTTTCAGTATGTTGACGCAAAATATATAACATTTCTTGACCCTGACGATAAATGGGAACTTTCTTCGTTTGAAAATGCGTATAACTTTTTTGAAGAACATTATGACGAAATTGATGTGCTTGCCGCAAGAATTCAATTTTTTGAAGAAAATGAGGATTTTCATTCACTCGATTATAAGTTTAAAAACGGCACAAGGGTTGCCGACCTTGATAGTAATGAAGAGTGGTTTTCGGTTCAATCGACTGCCGCAACAACATTTATCAGGAGTGACGCACTCGGCGATATAAGATTTGACAGCAGGTTGAAGTTTGGCGAGGATTCAACCTTTATTAATAAAATTATGCTTAAAAAAAGAAAAGTCGGTCTTATCTGTGAGGCACTTTATCTTTACAGACGCCGCAATTTAGGCGATTCTGCTGTTAACAATCAGGTTCACGACAAGTCATTTTACATTAATTCTCTTGTTTATTATCATATGGAACTTATGCGTTATTCCAGTGAGCTTTACGGCGAAATCATTCCTTATGCACAATCAATGGTTGCATATGACCTTTATTGGAGAATCGGTCACGATTATTATCTTGAAGTCCTTGACGAACAGGAGCAAAAAGAATATCTTGAACGAGTAAAAATGCTTCTTGAAAGAATTGACGATTATATTCTTCTTAATAATCCGAAGCATAAGACAATGTATAAGAAAAACGAGGCTTTTAAAATTAAGTACGGAAAAACCTTGTTTGAACTTATAGATTTTGATGCCGAAACCGGCACACTCCACTACAAGGATATGTGGTCGTTATGTCTTCCTAATCAAAAGGGCAAGGTGTGCAAAATTGCCGCTCTTGATATAAAGGACGACAAACTTTTGGTCGATGTGTTTGTTGCACAATGGTTGTTTAGATGTACAAAAGACGGTGAGGTAAAGCTAAAATTCCGTTTCGGTGAGCAAGAAATAGTGCCGGAACTTATGCCATATGACCCATCCAATGTTGTCGGTAAACTTGGTCACCCGAGTTACTATTATCTTTGCAAATGTGAGTTCAGCCTTGATGAACTAAACGAAAAAGGAAAAGTGTTTAAGTCTTATCTTTCATACGGCGGCAACGAAACATCGATTTCGATGTCATACAGCAAGTTTATTTCCACAAGGAACCTTTTCAGTCCGTCATATAAAGTTTACGGCAAATATGTCGTAAGAAGTATGAGAAGGGCAATTAAAGTTTTTGTGCCGGAACATCTTGAGGAGTATGTTCAAAATGCCGAGAAGAAGTGCGTTGAACACCTTAAAGAAATCGGAAGAGATGACCTTGCCGAAATCAGGGCAAACTTTCCTGATTTTAAAAAGGAACAAGAAGCGAAAGGAAGTGTTTGGCTTTTCTCCGACAGAATCGACAACGCAGGCGACAGCGGAGAGGTTGTGTTTAAGTATATTAGCGAGCACACTCCTCACGGCGTAAGGCCTATTTTTACAATAGGCAGAGCGGCAAGCGACGAAGTTAAGTCACGCCTGGAAGCAATCGGTGAGGTTGTTTATTTTGAAGATATCGAATTTAAGTATTACTTCCTCCTTGCAGATAAAATCATTTCTTCAAGTGCCGGTGAGTTCACTATTAATGCGTTTGAAGACGACAGGCAATATTTTGTTGATATGTACCACTTCGATTTTTACTTTATGAATCACGGTGTTAATTGTGGCGACTGCTCGGCTTGGCTCAATTATTATAATAAGAACATTAAGATTTTCTTTAATACAGGTGTAAACGAGCGTCAAGCTATTATTGACGGCAGATATAATATGACTGCCGATCAGTGCGTAATTACAGGTCTCCCTCGTTTTGACGCACTTTATGATGATAAAAAGAAGCAACTTCTTGTTCTTCCGTCTTGGAGAAAAAGCATTAAGGGTGCTTATGATGACAAAACATCAAGTGTTTATTATGACGGCTTTGTTCATACGGATTATTATAAATTCTATAACGGCCTTATCAATGACGAACGCTTGCTTGCAAAGATGCGTGAAAAAGGTTATACCGGTTTATTCTGTCTTCACCCGATTTTCAGAAAACAGGCGGTTGATTTTAAGAAAAACGATGTGTTTGCAATCAACGAAGGTTTTATCAATTACAATAAGGTGTTTGCCGAATCATCGGTTATGGTAACAGACTATTCAACCATTGCTTTTGACTTTGCGTATCTAAAAAAGCCGATTGTTTATACACAGTTTGACAAGGAAGAGTTTTACGAAACTCAAACATATGATAAGGGATTTTTTGAATACGAAAGAGACGGGTTCGGTCCTGTTTGTTATGATTTGGACAGTGCTGTTGAGGCTCTTATCAAAATTATCGACAAAGATTGTGGAAATGATTATATCGACAGAGTTACAAACTTCTTTGTCAATATTGACAAAAATAATTCAAAACGAGTTATAGACGCTGTTTTGGCAGACAGTAAAAAAGAGAAAAAGCCGTCACTCTTTAAACGATTTTTTTCAAAAAAATAAGGAACTGATATGAATATAGTTATAATTCTTGCGAGCGGTGTCGGCTCTCGGTTTGGCTCGAATGTGCCTAAGCAATTTCATAAAATAAACGGTAAAATGGTAATTGAGTATGTTGTTGACGCTATTTTTGAAGCAAAGACCGTTGATAAGGTTTTGATTGTTACAAATGTCGAAGCGAACAAAAGTTATCTCACCAACCTTGCCGGTAATGACAGAGTGGATTTTGTAAATGGTGGGGCAACACGCAATTATTCCCTTGTAAATGCACTTAGATTTATAAACAATAACTATGATTGCGACAAGGTAATTGTTTGCGACGCAGTTCGCCCGATGATTACAGGTGAACTTATGGACAAATATTTTGCGTTTCTTGACGATTATGCCGCAGTTGTGACCGCTCAGGCTATTACCGATTCTCTCGGATGTTATGATATACAAAAGGTCTACCGTGACAGATATTATCTTATGCAATCGCCGGAGGGATTCGATTTTAAATTACTTTACAGTAATTTTGACCCTGAAAGCAAGCTTACCGAGGTGACTCAACAGTTGCCGGAAAGCAGTAAAATTAAACTTTATTTTGATTTTAATAACAATATTAAGCTTACTTATCCTGCCGATTTAAAGTATCTTGAAGTGCTTATTAACGCACAGGAAAATAATGTTGTTGATTATAAAAGTATCTTTAACAGCATAAGCCGTCTTAACAGATTCTTGTTTGAAAATTATCCGTCTCAAACAAAGAGTTGGACGCGTCGCCTTGAAAGAGAGATACCTAACCTCTTAAAAAAGTGGCAAATTAGTGAATACAGAGTTGTCAAAACATCGCATTTCGGGATTATATTCTTGGCGAAAAGTAATATGTACGGCGATTGCGTTTTCAAAATGATTCCGCCGTTTATTGACAGATATGAGCCGGAGCGAAGCTGTTATCAAACCTTACCGGCAACATTTATGTGCGAGCTTTACGATTATGACGATACTTGCTCGGCAATTCTTATGCAACAAATGGACAGCGATTTGCCTGAGTTTAACAAAAACGACCCGTCTGTTTATGATTTCTTCAAAAGAGCACTCGACAGCTACAGAGATATTGAAGTAAGTGAAAACGATATTCACAAATTCCATAATTATTCAGATATTCTGCATAAAAAGCTTGACGAAAACAAATTTTCCTATCGCAATGAAGAAATTATGCAACTTGTAACAGAAGCAAACGAGCTTTATGACGATGTGTTCGGTAATGATGCATATTGCCTTGTTCACGGTGATATGCACAGATACAATATTATGAAAAGCGGTGAACTTATCACGGCGATTGACCCGATAGGTTATATTGCACCGATAGAACTTGATATTGCCCGATTTATCGGCACGGAGCTTACCGATACAAACGAAGATGTGCAAAACAAAAAAGCCGAGCTTATTGAATATTTTGCTCCGCTTTCGTCAAGGGAGAGAATTGAGTCGCTCCTGTTTGTTGATATGGTGTTTAGACTTCACAACAGTATTTTTGAAAATGATACATTTGAACTTACAGATAAGTGGTTGTCGATACTTAAATAATAAATTTGTGTTGCGTTGACAAAAATACTGTGTTGTAATAATATAATAATAGACAAAGGGCTTATCGAATAGACGGTCAGCTCATAAGATGTTTAAATAACCGATCCTATGGCTGTGGGGCGGTTATTTTTTATGCTTATTATGTAGCCTGTAGTTACTACTATAAAAGTTAAATATCCCATAGCATCACCCACATAATTGATATTAGAGGGCATTGCCATCCGTATAGAGAGCTTAACCGCCTACCGTTAATCGATAGTTTCCTTTGTCAGTGTTGATTATATATTATAAGGATTGATATGTCAATAAAATATAAAAGCCGAGGTTTTCCCGGCTTTTAATTTCCCCATTTGTTGATAATGTTTTGAACTTTATCGGGGTGGTGTGTTGTGAGATTGTCGGCATTGTTTACAAGTGCCCGTTTGATTTGATATTTTCTGTCAACCGTCCAAATCGAGAGCTTGTAGCCGTTTTTGTGAAGCAATTTTGACAGCGTTCTCGAAGCGTATCTATAATTGCAGTTTATGCCGATGGCACCTGTTTTTTCGAGAGTTTCAATGATTTTTTTCTGATAATCGTCCGTAAAAATGTTTATTCGGCTCGGCATATAATTTATATAGTATTCAACGCCGGGACAGTTCTGCTTAACCTTGTTTACCTGAAAGGTTTCTATACCGGTAAGGACAACCCTGTCGGTCAAGCCGTAATCGACAATTAAGTCGTGCAGAGTTTTGAGCACCCTTGTTTCTCTTATATCAAGATTCAAACGCATATTGGTTTGCTTAACTCTTTTGAATGCAACTGAAAGTTCTGTACCGTCCGAATTTGTATTGATAATATCGTTACTCATAACAACAATACCGTTCGGTCGCTGTCGAACCTCAATTTCAAAGCATTCATCACCGTGTTCAATTGCCGCTTCAAGTGACTCCATAGAATTGTCGGGCGTGTTGTAAGCACCGGTATGTGCGGTTATGGTGAAGCCCTCAACAAAAGTCAATTTTCGCTCATCATAAGTTTTGTTAAAAGCATAAGCCACAACCCCGACAACCATTGAAACGCTGACTATAAAAGCCACTACCTGATAGGAGAAGCGTTTTGCCCACTGAGGCGTCATATTCCGTTTTAAAAATCGCTTAAACTTAGCTCTTCGCTTTTTGCGTTTTTCTTTTTTGGTCATACATTCGTCCTATCAGAATATCAAACCGCCTGCATATTTTGCCGGCGGTTTTGTATTGTTTAATAATTAATCAAAAGATTTATTTTATTCCGGAATAGTTCGGTGCTTCCTTAGTGATATAAACATCGTGCGGATGCGATTCAACAAGACCTGCACCGGTAATTCTGACAAATTGTGCGTTTTGGCGAAGTTCTTCGATTGTGTGACAACCAACATATCCCATACCGGATCGCAAGCCGCCCATCATTTGATAGATAGTGTCGGATACAGATCCCTTGTAAGGAACACGACCTTCAACACCTTCCGGAACAAATTTCTTTGAACCCTTCTGGAAGTATCTGTCGGCTGAACCGTGATTCATAGCACCGAGTGAGCCCATACCGCGGTATACCTTAAATTGACGGCCCTGATAAATTTCTGTTTCGCCCGGAGCTTCGTCACAACCGGCAACAAGAGAACCGACCATAACGACACTGCCGCCTGCTGCAAGAGCCTTAACGATTTCACCGGAATATTTGATACCGCCGTCTGCGATTACAGGAATGCCATACTTGTCTGCCATAGCAGCAGAGTCATAAATAGCCGTGATTTGAGGCACGCCGATACCTGCAACGATACGGGTTGTACAAATAGAACCCGGGCCGATACCGATTTTAACTGCGTCTGCACCTGCTTTGATAAGTGCTTCCGTAGCTTCTGCCGTTGCAACATTACCTGCAATAAGCGATACTTCAGGAAATGCTTCTTTAACCTTTGTTACATTTCTGAGAATGTTTTCCGAATGACCGTGAGCCGAGTCAAGAACAAATGCGTCAACGCCTGCTTCGTAAAGTGCCTGTGCACGAATAAGTACATCGTCTGTTACACCCAAAGCGGCGGCACAAAGAAGTCTGTCCTTGCTGTCACGGGCTGTGTTCGGATATTTAACGGCTTTTTCAATGTCTTTGATTGTTACAAGACCTGTAAGCTTTCCGTTTTCATCAATAAGAGGAAGCTTTTCAACCTTTGATTTCATCAAAATGTTTTTAGCTTCATCAAGAGTTGTGCCTGCAACTGCTGTGATGAGTTCTTCTTTAGGGGTCATTACGGTAGAAATTTTAACGCTGTAATCCTGGATAAAACGAAGGTCACGGTTTGTGAGAATACCCACAAGAGTGCCGTCATCTTCACAAATCGGAACACCGCTGATTTTGTATTTGCCCATCAGCATATCGGCATCTTTTACGCTGTGATTAGGTGAAAGATAAAACGGATTAAGAATAACGCCGTTTTCACTTCTCTTTACCTTGTCAACCTCGGTAGCCTGTTCTTCGATAGTCATATTTTTATGGATTACACCGATACCGCCTTCACGGGCAATGGCAATAGCCATTCTTGATTCGGTAACAGTATCCATAGCCGCAGTCATAAGCGGAATGTTAAGACTGATGTCTTTTGTAAGTTTTGTCTTGAGCGACACGCCGTCAGGAGTAACATCGGATTTTGCCGGAATAAGCAAAACATCGTCAAATGTAAGTCCTTCTTTTACAAATTTTTCACCGTATTCTTTCATAACAACCTCCCATAAATTATAATATTTGAATATTTAAACTATTCTAACATTTTAAATGTATTAAATCAAGAGCTTTTTTATTTCTCAGCGACTTCAACAATTTTTGCCACGGTTTCTTCAACCGTATTGTTGTCGCAATCTATAACGGCGTCTGCCCATTTTTGGTACATAGGCAGTCTTTCGTTATACATATCCTCGAGTGAATTTCCTTCTTTTACAACTACGCCTCTTGACGATATGTTCTTTATTCTGCCAATCATAGTATCGTAGCTGAGATTCAGAAAAATTATTTTGCCGTTTTCTTTAAGATGTGCCATTGCCTTGTCGCTGTAAACAACACTGCCGCCCGTTGAAATAACGGTTGCATTTATGTCAAGTGACAAAATTGTGCGTTCCTCAGCGTTTAAAAAGTATTCGATACCGTCATCGTCAATGATATCCTGAAGTTTTTTCTCTTCAAGTCCCTGAAACAGTAAGTCTGTATCAAAAAAATTTTTCAGTAGGGCTTTTGCCGCAAGTACGCCGCATGTACTTTTGCCGCTGCCCGGCATACCGATTAAAACAATGTTTTCTTTATTCATTTTTCAGTCCAACCTTTTTGCAGTTATATTCCATAGGGCAGATGTCACACTTCGGCTTCCTTGCCGAGCATATATCTCTGCCGAAAAGTACTATCCTGTGACAGAAATCCGAGCCTTCTTCACTCGGTATTATTTTTTTGAGTGCAAACTCGATTTTTTTTGGGTCTTTTTCACTCACCAAGCCTATTCGGTTTGCAATTCTTATCATATGCGTGTCAACAACTATTGATTCCTTGCCGTAAACATCGCCGACAATTAAGTTTGCCGTTTTTCTTCCTACACCGTTGAGCGTAATTAAATCCTCAATATTATCCGGTACAACTCCGCCAAATCGATCACGCACGCCTTTTGCCATATCAATAATTGATGCAGCTTTACTTTTGTAAAATCCGCAGGAATGAATCATCTTTTCAATGTCTTTAACATCGGCATTGCAGTATTCGTCAAGTGTTTTGTATTTTGCAAACAGTGCAGGAGTAACAAGATTTACTCTTGCGTCCGTGCATTGAGCCGAAAGCCTTACCGCAACCAAAAGCTCAAACGGATTTGATGAATTGAGCGAGCATATCGCCTCGGGATATTCTTTTTTGAGAACCTCAATTGCGTTTTGTGCTCTTTCTTTTTTCGTCATTTGTTGCCCTTTATTTTGCTCCAATATTCTTTATGTGCCTGCTCGTTTTTGTTAGCACCGTACTCGTAGTATTTTGCATTTTTGATTTTATTCGGCAAATACTGTTGCTCAACCCAATGATTTGGAAACGAATGAGGATAAATGTAGTTTTGACCTTTAATCTCGGCATCCTCGCCGTCATAATGCTTGTTTTGAAGTTGGCGTGGAATTGAACCGAAGTTGCCTTTTTTGACATCTGCGATTGCCGCGTCAATTGCTGCTTCACCGCTGTTTGACTTTGGTGATTCGGCAACAAGAATAACTGCGTCTGCAAGCGGAATTCTTGCTTCCGGCAACCCTACCATCATAGCCGTGTCAACCGCCGCTTTGACTATCGGAATAATTTGCGGATATGCAAGCCCGACATCTTCGCACGCACATACCATAAGACGCCTGCAAGCGGACGGTAAATCTCCCGCTTCAAGCAATCTTGCAAGGTAGTGAAGTGCCGCATTCGTGTCCGAACCTCGCATACTTTTTTGATACGCCGATACAATATCGTAATGCTCCTCACCGTCTCGGTCATATCGCAATGCCGATTTCTGTGTGAGCTCTTCGGCAATACCAACAGTTACATTTTTTGCTCCGTCAGTTACAGGCGTTGCAAGATAGCAGTTTTCTACACTGTTGAGTGCTTTGCGTACATCGCCGCCGCAACCCTGTGCGATTTTGTTAATTACCTCGTCGGAATAGGTGATTTTGATGTTGTTTTCTTGTTCTAAATATTTAAATCCACGCTCAACTGCCGGAATGATGTCTGCATAATCAAGTGCCTTGAACTCAAACACTGTAGAGCGTGAAAGTATTGCCGAATATACATAAAAATACGGATTTTCGGTAGTTGATGCAATGAGCGTTATTTTGCCGTTTTCTATGTATTCAAGAAGCGATTGCTGTTGGCGTTTGTTGAAATACTGAATTTCGTCCAAATACAGCAAAATTCCGTTAGGAGCGGAAAATGTGCCTATTTCCGACACGATATCCTTTATATCCTGCGTTGATGCGGATGTGCCGTTGAGTTTACGCAACGCTCTGTTCGTTTTGCTCGCTATTATTGAGGCAACGGTGGTTTTGCCAACTCCCGACGGGCCGTAAAAAATCAGGTTCGGTATATCGCCGTTTTGTATCATATTGTAAAGTGCCTTGTCGGGCGAAAGCAGATGCCTTTGACCCACAACATCTTTTAGCTCGGTTGGTCTTATTCTGTCTGCCAACGGTTTATTCATCTGTTTTCTCCTTTGAAAAAACACAGCCGCAGAAGTTTTGCCTGTACAGGCTGTATTCCTTGCTTAATTCAATAGAGCGTTTGTAGCCCTCTTTCTTTTTGAAGTCGGACGGCAACCATTTTATGCCGTACTTTTCCGCAACTTCAAAGCCTATTTGATTAATCTTTTGACTGTTTTTGAGAGGACTTATTGAAAGGGTGGTGCAAAAATAATCAAATCCCTGCACCTTTGCAAGCTTTGCCGTGCTTTCAAGCCTCATACGGTAGCACCTAAAGCAACGCTCGCCACCCTCGGGAATATCCTCGTAGCCTTTTGCAATGTTTAAAAAATCATTATAATCATAAACGCCCGGCACCAGTTTTATCGGGTGCTTTGCCGGCAACTGCTCAATCAACCTTTTTTGCTCCGCAAATCTTTTTTCAAACTCCTCTTTTGGGGAAATGTTCGGATTAAAATAGTACACCGTGATGTCAAAATAATTGCTGAGATATTCAAGCGTGTAACTCGAACACGGTGCACAACAGGAGTGCAGAAACAGTTTTGGGACATTGCCGTTCAGTTTGTCGATAACCTTGTCTAATTCTTTTTGATAATTAACTTTGTTCATTTTATTTGCTTAAATACGGCCCCGAATTCACCTTATTGCCGTCGATGATAAGTTCAAAGTGACAGTGCGGACCTGTCGAGTTTCCTGTTGAACCGCCTTTTGCGATTTGCTGGCCTTTTTTAACCGTTTGTCCTGTACTTACAAGGAGTTGGGAATTGTGAGCATAAAGCGTTACGATTTTTCTGCCGAGGTTGTCTGTACCGTGGTAAATCATAACATATTTGCCGTATGAATAATTCAACTCTCTTGTTTTTATAACAATGCCTTTTTGTGCAGCAACAACTTTTGAACCGGTAGGATAAGGATAATCCGTGCCAGTATGTGCTTTACCTGAGCTGTAGTGACCGAAGCCGCAGGAAACCGAGTAGTGTCCCGGTGCGGGATAGGTCAAATTAAGCACTGCCGCCGAATTGTAGTAAAGCGATGACGAATCCGAATTCACCTTTGTCGTGGTGCTTTTTTCGTCCTTTTCGGATTTAGTCGCCGTTGTTGCTTCTTCCGGATTTTTAAGTCCGCTGAGAACACTGTTTATTTCGTCATCAACTTGCTTTAACAGTTCTTCGTCCTCATATTTGTATTCGCTGTACATTTGCGTTTTTTGAGCATACTCGGCAAACAGAGCGTCACTTTCGGCTCTGTCCTGTGCAAGAGTAATCTTTTTTTGTGCGATTTCGGATTGCTTGCTTTCGATTCCGTCACGCTCCGATTTTATAACGGCAGTTTTTTCATCAAGCACCGATTTACTTTTTTCAAGTGTTGCTTTTTGCTTCGCTATTTCCTTGCTTTTCGCGTTAATTTCTTTTGTTTTTTGCTTTGCTTCTTTAAGAAGTTTTGCATCCGATTTTGACACTGCTCTTATCATTTCGTAGCGTGATAAAAACTGACTGATGTCCTTGCTTGTGAATAGTGCCACCAAAATGCTGTCCGAACCCGATATGTACATTGCCCTCATTCGCAGGCAATAGGCGTCGTATGTTTTTTTGAATTCCTTGTTGAGCTTTTCAATTTCGTCGTTTGCCTTGTCGTATTGCTTTTGAACGGATTTTATGGATTTTTTCAGTGCCTTGGTTTCTTTTTTCAGAGTTTTTATTTTAGCTTTGGCTGCTGAAATTTGACTGTCAAGAACGCTTAAATCCTGATTCATATAACCGATTTTTTCATCAAGCGAGTTGATGTATTCTTCGGTGGCTTTTTGACTTTCTTCATATTTGGCAAGCTTTTCTTCACTTTCCCTGAGTTTTGCTTCAAGGTCGGTTTTTTGCTGTTTTAAAGCTTCTTCAGGCGATTGCGTAACAGCTTCGGCAGTTGTCGATTCTTGGCTCGTGCTTGAATTTGCCGTTGCCGCAACCGTTGTGCTCTCGTCTGCAAGTGCATTGATTCCGCCCGTAGACAGCATTGCCACAGATATTAATATTGCGATTGATTTTTTAAAAATCGGTTTCAAAATGAAACGCCCCTTGTTTGTTGTGATTTTATATTAAGGTAAATAATCCTCCGGGTCTACACAGCTGCTGTACGAACCGTCGTTAAGTCTAACCTCAAAGTGAACATGAGGTCCCGTTGAATTTCCTGTTGAACCGCTGAGTGCTATTTGTTGACCTTTACTTACATGCTGACCTGCCGATACAGAGCGTGAGCTGTTATGAGCATAAAGCGTATACACGGTTTGACCTTTCTTATTCGGCTTGTCGTGCATTATTACTATATACCGTCCGTAGCTGCAATATCCGCCGCCGTGGTAACTCTTTGAACAGGTGCTTCTGTTGCAAGTTATATCCGTTGACACAATAACCGTTCCGCTGTCTGCCGCAACGACTTTGTGGCCTGTTGTTCCGCCGGTTGAAAAGTCGCAACCGCTGTGACCGCTGTATCCGTGAAATGCACAGGTAATTGTCGTGTAATCCGGGCAAGGATAGGTCATATTTATATATGACGATTCGGCTTGTTTTGTCGTCGTTGTCTCGGTCGTGGTTTCGCCTGATTCGGTTTTCTTTGTTGTGGTTACCTTTTTTGTGGTTGTTTGCTTTTTGGTTGTAGTGGTTTTTTGCTGATATTTTTTAATAGCAGCCTGAATGTCGTTGTCGATTTGGTCAATTTCCTCTTGCGTCAAATCGTGCAACTCCGAGTATTCCTTGGTTTGGTCGTTGATTTTTTGAAGAACGCTGTTCGCCTCGGTCTGCTGTTTTTCCATTGCAGACTTTTTCTCTTTCATTTCGGCTTCCTTTTCGCTCAAAGATACCTGTTGAATCTTTAAACTTTCGGTGTCGGATTTGAGAACCTTTTGCGTCTTGGTGAGCTCTTCCTGCTTTGTTTTGAGTTCCTTTTGGGATTCTTGAATTTCCTTTATTTTGGTGTTAACGCTTGCCATAATTTCACTGTCACGCTTTGATACGCTGGCAACCATTTCGAGCCTTGTCAAAAATCCTTCAAGGCTGTTTGCCGTAATCAAGAATGAAATAACGCTTTCCGTTTCACCGCTGACATATATCGCTCTGATTCTTTGGCAATATTTTTGCTTAACATCTTCGTATTCGTCTTCAAGCTCGGCTGTTTTTGACTTTATGTTTTCAAGTTCAACCTTGATATTAGCTAAAGTTTCGGTGTTTGATTTTATGTTTTTCTCGGTTTGATTAACACGCTTTTCCGTTTCGTTTACTTCGTCAAGAGTAATTGAATACTGTTCTTTGAGTGTATCAAGCTTTGTGTCGATAACATCAAGATATTCCTGTGCGTCTTTTTTTTCGCTTCCGAGTTCTTTAAGCTTTTTGTTTGTTTCTTCAAGCTTTTTCTCGAGTTCTTCTTTTCTCTGTTCCTGCGATTTTGTACTGCTTGCCGACACGGGTGTGCAAATTGCTGCACTCGTGCATACCAAACACGCACTCATCAAAAGAGAAATCAATTTTTTTGTATATTTCTTCATTTTTGCACCTCCGTAAAGTTCCATATATAATTTTACCACAATTATTATTATAAGTAAAAGGTAAATTATGTATTTTTTATATTTTTTACATTATATTAAAAAAATGTAGTGTTAATAAAGTAAAGGTCAAATTTTTAGCCCTTCCATTCTGCGTATAATATGCAGACAGCTCCCCTTTATAACATTAAAAGGGGAGCTTTAGTGGTTAGCTTTTGATATTTATAAGTAGTTAAACGGATTAACTCTTGTGCCGTTTACACGAACTTCAAAGTGACAGTGTGGTCCTGTTGAGTTGCCTGTCGAACCGCTTTTTGCGATAACCTGACCCTTTGTTACATGCGTGCCGACGCCAACTAAGAGCGTGGTGTTGTGAGCATAAAGGGTTGAAAGTCCGTTGCCGTGGTCAATTACAAGATAGTGGCCGTAGCTGTAATTAAGATTTTTTGCAATAATTACAGTACCTGACGCTGCCGCATAAACCGGAGAGCCGGAAGCAACCGGGAAGTCAACGCCGCCGTGATAACGACCGCTCGAATAGTTTGGATAACCTGCTGAAACCGTTCTTGAACTTGTCGGATATCCGAGAGTTCCGCTGTATGCACCGCTGCCTGAAGAACCGCTTGTTGAACCCGTGTTTACAGATGAGGACTGAGCCTTGCGGATTTCTGCGGCAATTTGCGACTCGATTTCTGCAATTTCGTCCTCGTTATCGGAAATACTTTCCTGATATTCTGCGGTTTGGCTGTTAAGCTTTCGCATCATAGAGTTTGCTTCGCTTATTTCCTTGTCAAGTTCGGTTTTTGAAGCATTAACCGTTGCGATATTGCTGTCAAGCTTGTCTTTTTGCTTTTGAAGTTTTGCCTTGTCTTCCTTGAGGTCAAGACGCTTCTTTTCCAAACCTGCCTTGTCTTTTTCAATCTCATTCATCTTATCCATAAGGGCGTTGAGCGTGTCGCTGTCCTTTTTTGAAACGGATTTAATCATTTCCGAACGGGTAAGAATTGAGCTGATATCACTGCTTGTAAGCAAAACTTCAAGGTTGCTTGCGTGACCCGATACATACATTGCACGGAGTCTTTGACAGTATTCGTCAAAGGTTTCGTCAAATTCAGCCTGTTTTGCATCAATGTCGGCTTGAATTTGGTCTATTTGGTCTTCTGTATCGTTGATTTTATTTTTTACCTTGTTAATGTTGCTTTGCAAGCTGTTTGCTTCGGCTTTAAGAGTGCTTATTTTGTCTTTAAGTGCCTGAATTTTGGTGTCAAGAGCAGAGATGTATTCCTGCGTTTCTTTCTTTTCACCTGCAAGCTTATTTATTTTTGATTGAGCTGCGTCAATTTGGCTTTGTATCTTTTGCTTTTTCTCACGGAGCGACGATGTGCTTGCCGCATATGATGTGGAAGTACCGCCTACAATGCTAAAAGCAAAAGCGAGCGACAAAATAACCGAAATTGCTTTTTTAGATTTAAACTGCACTTATCTCACTGCCTTCCTTTGTAAGATATTTTCTCATTGTTATGAGTGAACCGCCTACACCGCTGACAATACCGATGGCAACAAATATGCCGAGCATCGGCAATGCATAGTCAACAAAATTGAGCGGAACCAAGCCGACTGAGTTAAATATATCGCCGAATCTGTCGGTTGCCAAAACATATATGCCCCAAACCGCAAACAGTGACAGCACGCCGGCAACTATACCGAGGATGATACCCTCAACAACAAACGGAAGTTGAACAAAACTGTTTGTCGCACCAACCGATTTCATAATGCTGATTTCAAGGCGGCGGGAATATACCGTAAGCTTGATTGTGTTTGAAATAATGAACAGCGAAATTGCAAACAGCACGGCAATAATAACAATCGAAATAATGCTTATGCCGTTTGAAAGCTTTGCAAGCTTCTTTGCAAGGTCGGTGTTTTGCCTTACAGTATAGATGTGGTCGAGCTTTTTGATTTGCTTAACCGTAGTTGAAAATTTTGCTAAATCTTTTACCGTAACTTTGTAAGCGTCCGGAAGAGGAATTTCATCTGTCGTTTCGGTAAAGAATTCTGCCTGAGCGTCGTCCATTGTGGAGATTTGCTCTGCCCAAGCGTCCTCCTTGGCAACAAATTCAATTTTTTGTACATTGCTCATCTTGTTGAGTTTAATGCCCATTTCGTCAATATCGGCGTCCGTCGCATTGTCGTCAATGTAAACCATAATTACATTTTCGTCTTCGATTTTTTGAACAAGTGAATTGATGTTTAAGAAAATCATTGAAGCCGAACCGATAAGCACCAAGCAACTGAGCAATACGCAAATCGATGCAACCGACATCATACGGTTTGTCCAGGTGTTGCGAAAACCCTCTTTAATAAGGTATCTGAAACTTGCTCCCGACATTATTGCTCACCTCCCTTTGCCAATTCGTTGAGGTCAACAGAATTTTCAGGCTCTTCCTGTGCAATCGAACCGATGACTTCGCTTTCGACTTGTTCTTCGCCGTCTGTCAAATCCTCCAAATCCTCAAAAACTTCTGTCAGATTTTCATTCTTGACATCTTGTTCGTAATAGAACATATCGTTTTCTTTCTTTGTCTCTTTGGTTTTGAATTTTGCAAAAGTCGGGTCAGGTGTGTCGGATACAACCTTACCCTTTTGAATAACGATAACTCGGCGTTGGAATGTACGCACAAGGTCGTGTTCGTGAGTAACCATTACAACAGTTGTGCCGTTGTTGTTGATTTTTGTAAGAAGTTCAACAATTTCGTGGCTCATTTCCGGGTCAACATTACCGGTAGGCTCGTCCGCGATGATGAGGTCGGGATTATTTACAAGTGCTCTTGCAAGCGAAACTCTCTGTTGCTCACCGCCCGAAAGTTCATTCGGCATTGAACGCGCCTTTTGGCTGAGACCTACAAGCTGAAGAATGTAAGGTACTCTTTTTCTTATGTCTTTTTCCTTTGTGCCGATAACACGCATAGCAAATGCTACATTATCGTACACGCTCATTTTAGGTATAATTCTGAAGTCTTGGAACACTATGCCCATTGTTCTTCTGTAATAAGGCACCTGGCGTTTTTTCATCTTTGTTGACGCATAGCCGTTTACAATAACTTCGCCCGATGTCGGCTTTTCTTCGTGCATAATAAGCTTTAAAAATGTACTTTTACCTGCACCCGAAGAACCAACGATAAATACAAACTCTCCGTCCTCAATTTTGATATTTACATTTTCGAGAGCGTGAGTATCGTTGCTGCCGTAGATTTTTGTGACATCTCTGAATTCTATCACAGCATTCACTCCTATCTTTTTTGTGAAAATATATCAAGTAATAAAAATCGTAATATGCGGTTTTACCCAATAGTTACATATATAATATATCAAATGCAAAAAAATATCAAGTGTTTTGTGTTGTTGTTTTGTAAAAACTTGTAACAATTTTGTAAACAATACGCAAAAATAGGGGGATGTTCTTTTTTGCAAGACATCCCCCAACAGATTTTTTATTTATGACATTGTAACATAAAACGGAGTTGTATCCGAATTTGAGTTGTCAACATACCAGCTGTTGCCGATTTTTACAACATAAATTGTGCTTGTTGCAACAAGTTCGTCATCTTGAGTTTTGACCTCAATACTGCATTCGTCAACCGCTTCAATGCTGTCAGAAACATCAAGGTTTTCAAACGCTTCAATCATTGCTTCTTTTTTGTCACCGTCAAGTGATTCGGCTTTTTGCTTACCGTTATTGATGATTTCTGAAATTCTTGTTTTGTATCCGTCAGCATAAGTTTTTACTTCATCATCCGAAAGCTCTTTTGTGTCGGTTACGGTTGTTGTGAGCTTGTAGTCCTTGCCGTAAAGTTCTTGGTAGATACCTGTTGAAGCTTTTTGAAGAACAGTCTTTTCATCGGCTGCAAGTTTTTCTTCCGTACCTGTGATTTTGTCGGCATATGTTTGAACATTGGACTCAAAAACGCTGAACATAAAGTCGGTGTCCATATAGTCGTCCTTGAGCACTTCAACTCTTACTTCCTTGAGCTTTGCAAAGTAGTCGCTGTAAAAGGCGTCGTAATTTTGAAGTCCTACAGTCTTTGCAAGATTGTCAAAGTAATCGTACATAGTGTTGTATATTGTGTCAAGAAGCTCTGTTTCTTCCTTACTGCCCGTGCCGATTGCCTTGTTTTGCTCAACTTTCTTTTCGCCCTTTTTCTTGCCCTCATTGTCGTTTACATAAGGAGCCATATAAGCGTTGATTACAAAGTTGCCGAACTTTTGATTTTTTGATACCAACGAAACCTTGAGTGCGTTGTATCCGTCGCCTGACTGAACAATGGTGTCGGCATAGGACTGTGCAACCTTTTCAGGTGAAAACGCATTGTATCTGGTGGTAAATGCAAAAACAGTTAAACCAACGAGAATTGCGGCAACAAGAACGCCTGCAATTACGCCGTAAAGTCCTGCTTTAAAGCCTTTTTTTGATTCTGTCATAGCAAGTCCCTCCTTATTCCGCAGCTTCAACCGAAACTTCTTCGGCTGCTTCTGCTTTTTCTGCTTCTTCCTTTGCTCTCTTTTCAAGGAGTGCGGCAGTAATTCTTTCCTTCTTCTCGCCTACCATATCATAGAAAAGAACAGGGATGAACTGGAGAATTACAAAGATAGCCGGGATAACCGTATAGATTGCAAGGAACTTTGTAAGAACTTCGTCAGTTTGTGCAGCATATGCAACATTTTGGCTTGTTGAGAATTGGTAGCCCGACCATGAGTAAACGAGAACCGGAGCAAGCCATTTTGTACCTGCCGATGCAATCTTTGAGAAAAGACCGTAGCCTGCGTATGCAAGACCCTCCTGACGCTTGCCTGTTTTGTATTCCATTTCGTCGATACAGTCGGCAATCATAATGTTCGGAGTGGTGTTTGTGTTACCGTGCTGGATACCGCAGAAGAAGTTGAGGATGAGGAACGGAATAATCAAATTGCTGTTGAAACCTACACCCTTTGATACAAGGTACAAAATTGCCATTGCGGATGCACCGTAAACGCAGAAAATGATGTATGTCTGCTTTGTCGAGAATTTTTTAAGCACAAAGTTTACAAGGAGTGTACCTACTGCAGTACCGATACCCATAGGGAGCATAAGTGCAAGCTTGAGACCTTTTGAACCGAGGAGGTAAACTGCTATGTAAAGTGATACTGTGCCGTAAACGCCTCTGCCGAAGCCGAAGAGTTTTGTAAGAGAAACCATAAGCAGGTTTTTGTTTGTGAAAACAAGCTTGATGGATTCCGCAAGCGATACTTTTTCGCTTGTGTAAGGTACACGCTCTTTGTTGTTTGCAAAGAAAATCATTACAAAAATAATCATACCGAGTGCACAAACAGCGGTTGAAATGATAAGGTCAAGACCCTGACCCTCTGCATTTTTATACTGCTGTTGACCCATAAGTGCTTTCATAATAAGCGGCACAACGATGATTACTACCTGACCGCCGGATTGACCTACCGAGCGGAGGAAAGAAGCGATTGAAATAGCGGTTGAACGCTCGCTCGGGTTAGGTGAGCAAAGAGCACCGAAGCAGTTTGACGGTGACTCGACCGCACAGGAAATCGCCGTGTAAAGTGAGTAGATGACAAACATCCAGATTGTTGCAACTGTAAACGATGATGTGTTTGGTGCAACAAATACAAGCATTGAAATAATGGCAAGCGGAATTGCACCGAAACCGACCCAAGGTTTAACCTTGCCGAGAGGTGTTCTCGTTCTGTCAACCAAAACACCGATTACAAGTTCGCATACGGCGCCGACAATACCGGCAACACCGAATACAAGTGAGATAATGTTGGCAAGCTGAGCGGAGTCAAAGCCCTTGCCTTTAAATGCGAAGTCAGCAAAGAATGTCATTGTGTAATCGGGCATCCATCCTGTCAGCAATGCAACGCCGAACAGTCCGATACCGAAGGTGGCAATCTCTGATGGCTTCATGTACTTTTTTGCGGCTGTTCCGGTTTTTTCCGCAACAGCACCTTTGTTCTTAGCCATAAGAAAACTCCTTTAAAATAAAATAATCGAGAACATTATAACACCGTAAAAATGATTTTACAACAATTTTACAAAAAGTTTATAAAAAAACAGCCTCCGTATGGAAGCTGTTAAACAAATTTGTCATTTTGTTTGTTGTAATATTTTAATATTGTTGTTTGTTTTTTCGAGTTGCAATTTGATATTGCTCTCCCAATTCTCATCGCCCTGCATAAAACAAACATTCCATTTTGTGTTATCAAAATCTTCACTGCCGTCAAAAAACGGAACTTTGTAACCGCCGTTTTCGGCAAATGAATTTTTGTATTCACGCTCGTCGTCAATGTAATACTTTGTGTAGCCGTATTCGGTTTGATAGGTTGCCTTGAATTGCTGTTCGAATTTTTCGCCGGTAAATTGCATCATTTTGGATGTTGCGGATACATTCTTTCCGTAATTATCAGACTTGAATTTGTTTGAACAGTAAAAATACCTGTTGCCGTCTTTTTTCAAAATATAGTAAGCACTGCTTTCGTCGTCGCTGAGATTGCTTATTCCGTCATCTTGATAAATCTGCACGGCGTTGTGACCGTTCCACATATATATGTCGCAATAGTATTTTTCCTTTTCAACCGAAACATAGTTACCGTCGTAATCTTCGTCACGCTCGCTGACCGTTTTGCGGTAAATAAGCATAAGCTCATCTTGACCGTCTCCGTCAAAATCGACAAGGTTAACTCCTGCAAGTCCGCTGATATAAGGCATTTTGCCGCTTGACTCGAGTGTCGGTTCTCCGTAAGTTTCCGTGTACTCTTTTACAAGTTCATAAAAAGCAGAATTTGCCGTATCGGTGCTTTTTACAATTTTACTTGAAGTCGTTTCGGTGTAAGAGTCAGTTGCATTGAGCGTTCTGTCAACAATGTTTGACGCCGAACTTTCACGCAAAACCGCAAACTTTATGCGTTCAAAATTATCAGTAACATTTCGTGATTTTATTGCAAAAGAAAGTTTTTCGGAATTGTAAACGGCAGTTGATTTTTTCTTAAATTCTCCGCCCGACAGTTTGTAAAGCGTAACCTTGGAGGCGTCGCTTTCGCCGTGCTCAGCAAGATAAAATGTGTTGTTATTTGAGTAAATGCTGACCCAAATATCTTCGTTTCTGTCTGTGCTTTGAGGTACTTTTTTATGATAAAGTTGCTCAAACTTGTTGTCTTTGTAACCCCAAACTTCTTCGTAGTATTCATCGTTATCGTTGTAGCAAAGCAGAAGTTCCGACTTGCCGTTATCGTCAAAATCAACTTCTCTTACAATGCAAAGACCGGTGAGCATATAGCCTTTTACATCGTATTCACTCATATATTTATAGTTAGCAATGCCGTACTTTTCGGTGTATTCGGTGCAAACTTTTGTTGCGTCCTTCTCAAATTCATTGTGCCTTGAAGTTACGGCATTTGCAGAATTCATAACGGTTGTGACGATTATTGCGACTGTAACCGCAACTGCGATTATAAATACAATTATTGCTCTAATCCACGGTGCTATCGTGCGTCTTTTGAGGATTTCTTCTTCCTCCTCGGCATATGCCAATTCCGCTTCACGCTGTGCTTCAATTTCGCTTTCACCGTCGGCTTCGAGTTTTTCGATAAACTCCTCTTTGAGCTGTTCAACTCTTGCTTCTTCGGCAGTATCGTCAATGTCGTTTTTTATAGTTTTGTATGTGTTTGTAACCAAAAGGACAAAACCCAAAAATATTGATTTGAAAAATCCGATTATTTTGTAAAGAACAGATTTTTTCTTTGGCGTATGTTCAACTACTGCCGGCACTTGCTCCTGCGTTTCGGTAAAGTCATCTACAAGTTCTTGAATTTCTTCATGAAGTTCCTGTTCGTTGAGGTCGTCATCAAAGTAATTGTACTTCTTTTTTCGCAAAATCTCACCTCCCGTTTCGTCATCGCAAATTAAACATATAAATTCATTCTACATATTATCATAAAAGTGTTTATTTTGCAATAAGTTTTATTTTTTGATATTTTATAACAATTTTATATGCTTATTTAAATCTCGTTTCAATCAACTTCGTGGCGTTGTCCGGTGAATACTTCCAGTAAGAAATGTTTCCTTTTTCAATAAAATAGTTCAGCTCACCCGGTAAAGCATAGTCGTTAAAAGCCTCAACGATAACAAGCTTTACTTTCATTTTATCGGGCAATATTGACTTGATGAACACTGACACTTTTTGTCCCGGCTCAAGATTTTTGCACGGTTCGGCGAGTCCGGCAAGATTTGGGGTCAATTCAACAAAAACGCCGTAACTTTCTATGCTTCGTACAACGCCCGTTACGGTTTCTCCAACGCCGAACAAAGCCGTATTTTCTTCCCAAGTGCCGAGAAGCTCTTTGAGTGAGAATGTCATTTTGTGTTCTTCCTTTTTTCTTAATACAACTTGTATAACTTGGTTTATGTAAACTCTTTCTCTCGGGTGGTTGATTCGAGATACGGACAGCATATCAATCGGTATCAACGAATTCAGTCCGGCACCTATGTCGATGAATGCACCGAATTTTTCAAGATGCGTAACCTTTGCTGTGATTATGTCACCGCACTCAAGCTTCGAAATGTAGTCACGCATACATTCGAGTTGCACCACTCTGCGTGATAAAAGTGCGTAGTCGTTGCCGTATTCGTCTTGCTTAATTGCTACTATTTTAAAGGCTATCGGCTTGTTCACCTTGCTTATGAGTGCAATATCCCGCACAGTTTCTTCTTCAATGCCGAGAGCACCCTCGTATCTAGGCACAAGTCCGCTCATAACACCCAAATCAATATGCAAATTGTGTTCTTTGTCGCACAGCAAAACTTTGCTTTCAACGATTTCGCCGTTTGCAATTACCGACTTAATTTCGTCAACCGATGTGAATTTTCTGTTTGTAAAATTTATACCCTCCGGATAATAATTCATTGTAACCCTTCCTTTTCTTTAGTGTTAAATTTTATGACGGCAGGGCACAAAATATGTTATTGATAAAGGCATAAAATAGTGTTATAATATTTTAGTTAAAGAACTAATTAAAGTGGTGATTCGGTGGATATTCAGGTCGGCGATATTTTGACAGTTAAAAAGCCGCACCCGTGCGGCAGTAAAGAATTTGAAGTTTTGCGTATCGGTGCGGATTTTAAGATTAAGTGCCTCGGCTGTGACCATATTGTTACCGTGGCAAGGAGCAAAATTGAAAAAAATATACGCTCCGTCAGCAGAAATGAAGAATAATTTTCAGTGAGGATACAGAATGTTTGATAAACTTGAAGAAGTAGAAAAGAGATATGAAGAAATAAACGGGCTTGTTTGCCAAAGCGATGTTGTGGCGGATATGGAACGCTACACAGCTTTGATGAAAGAGCTTAAACACTTAACTCCGATTGTGGAAAAATTCAGAGAGTACAAAAATGCAAAATCCACAAATGAAGAAAGCAGGGAGATGCTCGGCGACAGCTCGCTTGACGAAGATTTTGCCGCTATGGTAAAAGATGAATTTGAGCAGAGTAAGGAAGATATGGAACGCCTCAGCGAAGAACTTAAAGTTTTGCTTCTTCCCCGTGACCCTAACGATGACAAGAATGTTATCGTTGAAATCCGCGGCGGTGCAGGCGGAGAGGAAAGTGCTCTTTTTGCCGGCGTACTTTACCGTATGTATTCGATGTATGCGGAAGCAAAGGGTTTTAAAACCGAGGTGCTTTCTGCAAACGAAACGGGTCTTGGCGGATACAAGGAAATCAGCTTTAGCATAACGGGTGACGGTGCATATTCAAGATTTAAGTTCGAATCGGGTGTTCACCGTGTTCAGCGTGTACCCGAAACCGAAAGTCAGGGCAGAATTCACACATCAACAACAACTGTTGCCGTATTGCCGGAGGCAGAAGAAGTTGATTTCGAGATTTTAGACAAAGACTTGCAAATAGACACATTCCGTGCTTCGGGTGCGGGCGGACAGCATATTAACAAAACTTCGTCCGCTATCAGAGTTACGCACATCCCGACAGGAACGGTTGTTGAATGTCAGGATCAGCGTTCACAGCACCAAAACAAGGAAAAAGCACTTCTTGTGCTTCGTGCAAGACTTCTTGACGCAGAGCGTGCAAAGCAGGAAGCAGAAATTGCCGGTGAACGCAAGGCACAGGTCGGTACGGGCGACAGAAGTGAGCGTATCAGAACATACAATTATCCGCAAGGCAGAGTTACCGACCACAGAATAAATCTTACGCTTTACAAGCTTGAGCAAATTCTCAACGGCGATATGGATGAGTTGATTGACGCACTTATTACAGCGGACACTGCTGAAAAGTTAAAGGCTTCACAGGGAGAATAATAATGAACACAAAGCTATTCGGCACAAGTGAATACGACATTGCCGAAGCGGGCAGAATGATAGCAGAGGGTAAACTTGTTGCATTTCCTACCGAAACGGTGTACGGCTTGGGTGCAGACGCACTTAATGAAGAAGCGGTACGCAACATTTATCTTGCAAAAGGCAGACCGTCGGATAATCCGTTGATAGTTCACATTGCGGAAAAAGAAGATATTGCACCGCTTGTAAAAGAGGTAACTCCAAAAGCAAAGGCACTGATTGATGCATTTTTTCCGGCTCCGCTTACCGTTATTCTAAATAAGTCGGACAAGGTGGGCAAGGTTGTCAGCGGTGGACTTGACACAGTTGCCGTTCGTATGCCTAAAAATGAAATTGCACGCAAACTGATTAAGGCGAGCGGTTGCCCGATTGCCGCACCGAGTGCAAATACTTCGGGATTGCCGTCACCTACAAGAGTTAAGTATGTAATTGACGATATGATGGGCAAAATTGACGGAATTATTGACGGAGGCGATTGTGAATTCGGCGTTGAAAGCACGGTTATCACTCTTGCAACCGAAGTGCCTACTCTTCTTCGCCCGGGTGCAGTTACAAAAGAAATGATAGAAGCTGTAATCGGCGAAATTACGGTTGCTCCGGCTGTGCTTGAAGGTATGAAAAACGATGAGGTTGCGGCTTCACCGGGTATGAAGTACAAGCATTATGCACCAAAGGCAAAGGTTGTTATTGTCAATGCCGATAAAGAGCAGTACGAGAAATTTGTCAACGCTCAAAAGAACGCATTTGCACTTTGCTTTGATGATGATAACATAACAATTCCAAAGGTCACATTCGGCAAAGAAAACGATGATTTGAGCCAGGCGAAAGAACTTTTTGATGCACTCCGTGAACTTGATGAAATGGGTGCAAAAAAAGTTTATGCCCGTATTCCGCATAAGGACGGAGTAGGCATGGCGGTGTATAACCGTCTTATCCGTGCGGCGGCTTTTGATATTATTGATTTGAAAAAGCCGTTTACAATAGGGCTTACGGGTCCTACCGGAGCAGGCAAGAGTTATGTTTGTGAGTTACTTGAAAAACGGGGATTTAATATTATTGATTGCGACAAAATCGCACACGATTTAACTGCAAAGGATGCTCCGATATTAAAAAGCATTGCTACGGTTTTCGGAGACGATGTTGTTAAAAACGGTGAGCTTGACCGCAAACTCCTTGCTTCGAGAGCGTTTGATACAAAAGAGCATACTAAAAAACTAAATTTAATTCTTCATCCGGCGATAGTTGAAAAATGCAAAGAAGAAGCTCAGGGACTTACGGTTCTTGATGCGTCTCAGCTTTTTGAAGCGAATATGCCAAGCGATTGCTATAAGGTAATCGGCGTGCTTGCCGATGAAGATGTAAGAATAAAGCGTATTATCGCAAGAGATAATATTACCGAGCAGCAGGCAAAACTTCGTATGTCGGCACAGCTTGACAATAGTTATTTCATAGATAATTGCGACTATATAATTTACAATAACGGCGAAGATGTTGCCGTTCAGACAGATAATATTTTGGAGGTAATCTTATGAGTGAAAAGGCAAAGCAGTTAAAAGATATGCTTTTTAACAAAAAAGAGTGCGGTATTGATTTTATGACAGATGACGAACTCAGGGAATGTGACGATTTTTGCGAGGGATACAAAGAATTTTTGTCAACTTGCAAAACAGAAAGAGAAGTTGCCGCTTGGGTTGAGGATTTGGTTCAGGCAAACGGATTTCAAAAATTTGACGAATTCGGTGATACTCTTGAACCGGGTGCGAAAGTTTACTATATGAACAGAGGCAAGTCGATTATCCTTTGCGTAAAGGGTAAGAGAAGTATAAAAGACGGCGTAAGAATTTCTGCCGCTCACATCGATTCGCCTCGTCTTGACCTTAAACAATGCCCTGTTTATGAGCAAGACGGCTTGGGATATTTCAAAACTCATTATTACGGCGGTATCAAAAAGTATCAGTGGACGGCTATTCCGCTTTCGCTTCACGGCAGAATCTGCAAAAACGACGGAACATTTGTTGATGTTCGTGTCGGTGAAGAACCGGGCGAACCAAAGTTTTGCATTACCGATATTCTTCCGCATCTCGGTGCTGACCAAATGTCACGCAAAGCAAACGAACTTGTAAAGGGTGAAGAGCTCAATGTTGTAATCGGTTCCCGTCCGTTTAAAGATGATGAAGAAAGCGAAAAAATCAAACTCAACATTCTTTCTATTCTTTACGAAAAATACGGCATTGTGGAGCGGGATTTCCTTTCGGCGGAACTTGAACTTGTGCCGGCATTTACGGTTGACGATATCGGATTTGACAGAAGTATGGTTGGCGGTTACGGACATGACGACCGCGTTTGCTCATACCCTGCACTTCAGGCAATTCTTAATATTGACGACGCACCGGAATACACGGCTATTACCGTTCTTACAGATAAGGAAGAAACCGGTTCCGACGGTAACACGGGTCTTAATTCTTCATATCTTAAATACTTTATTGAGGACTTGGCAAGACTTGAGGGCTACGAGGGCAGAGATGTTCTTCGCAATTCAAAATGTCTCAGTGCCGATGTAAATGCGGCTTATGACCCGACTTGGTCAACTCCGTTTGAGAAAAACAATACAAGCTTTTTGAACAACGGCGTTTGCGTTACAAAATTCACCGGTGCAAGAGGCAAGAG
This sequence comes from bacterium, assembly GCA_963661495.1. Classification (GTDB taxonomy): domain Bacteria; phylum Bacillota; class Clostridia; order Oscillospirales; family Acutalibacteraceae; genus Eubacterium_R. The sequence continues at coordinate 24,621 of CAVLCA010000016.1, read as the reverse complement.
CGGAACTTCCGACGCAAGTGCCGAATATGTAAGTTGGGTTAAAACTCTTCTTGAAGAAAATCATGTTTTGTGGCAAAGCGGTGAGCTTGGTAAGGTAGACGCAGGCGGCGGCGGAACAGTTGCAATGTATATCGCTAATTTAGATGTAGACACCATTGATGTGGGCGTGCCTGTTCTTTCAATGCACTCTCCTTACGAAATTGTTGCTAAGGTTGATGTTTATATGGCATATAAGGCATTTTTGACTTTCTTTACAAAGTAATGAGTATAGTTATTTGTCCAAAATGCAAGGAAAAACTGAATGTTGACGGCAACAGCCTAAAATGCAAAAACAACCACTCCTTTGATTTTTCAAAGGAGCGGTATGTTAATTTGCTTCTTACAAACAAAAGCGGCGACAAAAAAGGCGACAGCAAAGAGTCTGCTCACGCAAGACATAATTTTTTGGCAAAGGGTTATTATTCTGTACTTAAAAATACCGTTGGTGAAAAAATGAGGGGCACTGTTCTTGATATTTGTTGCGGTGACGGTTATTACGATACATATGACGGCGAACTTTACGGCTTTGACATAAGTAAGGAAATGGTTCGTCTTGCCGCAAAAAATAACAAAAACGGCAAATATTTTGTTGCAAATCTTGCACAAATACCGATTGGGGACAACAGTGTAGACACGGCAATTCATCTTTTCGCTCCGTTTAACGATAAGGAATTTGCAAGAATTCTTAAAGATGACGGTAATTTGTACAGCGTTATTCCGGGTGAAAATCATTTAATTGAGATGAAAGAGATTTTGTATGATATTCCGTACAAAAATGACGAAAAAGCACCTGACAGCAGGTACTTGAAACTTGTCGGGCGTGAAAAGGTGAGCGAAAAAGTTCGTATTTCAAATGCGGATTTGTATGAGCTGTTCTCTATGACGCCGTATTTTTACCGCACAAGCGAGCAAAACAAAAGTCGCCTTAAATCGTCGGGCGACATTGATTTGACTGTTGAGTTTGTTGTTTTGAAATACAAAAAAATTCTTGACATTGAAAACTGAATCTGTTATAATTCCACTCGTTAAACTTAATATGGTTTTTATTGGAAACGCACATTCTCCCGAATGATAACGAACAACACAAAAAAAGTTTGTAGTTATTATGAAAGGAGAATTTTTTTATGCCAAAAACTAAATTTCAAGATGTAGTGTTCACAATTATTATGGTGTTTGTTATGGTGTACGCAATGGTTTGCTACAACATAGCGTTTGACAAGGGAGGTATGTCAAATGAGATATTCCTTCTTGCACTTCACGAGCTTCCGATTATGTGCGTTGTCGGATTTTTGTTTGAATTCCTTTTTGTGGGCAAGCTTGCTCAAAAAATTACATTCAAGCTTTTCAATCCGCAAAACACAAATCCGTTTGTGTTTACGGTTATGATTTCAAGCGTCACCGTTGCATTTATGTGTCCGCTTATGAGCCTTGTTGCAAGCTTGCTTTTCGGTTTTACCGGAGCGGGGGACATTATTTCAAACTTTTTAAAAATCTGTGTTCGTAATTTCCCTATGGCTCTCGGCTGGCAGATTTTCTATGCAGGTCCGTTTGTAAGATTTGTTTTCAGATTGCTTTTTAAGAAACAGCTTCAAAACGATTGATTTTGAAAAGCCTTAATGTTATACTCTTTATATATTATGTATTAGGAGTGATATTATGGATTTAATTCCAAGCTTTCAGGTTGACCACAACCGTATTGTGCCGGGTATTTATGAATCAAGACTTGACACATTGGGCAGTGAATTTGCCACAACATTTGATATAAGAATGAAAAAGCCAAACGCAGAACCGGCAATTCATCCAAATGCTATGCACACAATCGAGCATATTGTTGCCACTTTTCTTCGAAATGACAACGAGTGGAAAGACAGAATTATTTATTGGGGGCCTATGGGTTGCCTTACCGGCTGCTATCTTATAGTCAAGGGTCACCCAACTCCGCAGGAAGTTTTGCCGCTTATGATAAGAGCGTTTGAATATTGTGCCGATTATGAGGGAGAAGTTCCCGGTGCAAATCCGAAAAATTGCGGCAACTATATTCTTCACGATTTGAATATGGCAAAGTATGAAGCAAAGCTTTTTGCCGATATACTCAAAGACAATCCGGGCTTTGAATATCCTGTTGAACAGCGTATTCAAACCGAGCATGGACAAACATTTTACGACTCATAAGACGCCCTTTTTTATTTAATATTGATGTTTCGCAGGTAGGTGTAGGTTTGGTAGATTTCTTCCGATTTTGAAATTTTGAATTCGCCGCCGTATTTTTTGGATATCTGCTTTATGATTTTTGTGCCGTTGCCGTGGTCGGGCAACGGCTTTTTTGCTTTTTGCGGTATGTAATGATTTTCGGTGCTGATTTTTACTGTTTTGTCGTTAATGTCAATATTGATTTTGATTTGCCTTTCATCACATTCCTTTGTTGCATTAATGGCATTGTCGCATAGGTTCAGCAAAATTCTGCTGATGTCAATATTGGAAATTTTGCAGTCGGCAGTTTCGCTTATTTCACTCAAAATCGAAATTTCGTGTTCCTTGGCTTCGTTTGATTTCATATACAGTACGGTGTTGATTATGTTGTTTCTGCAAGGCGTGATTCCTGATATTTTGGTGACTTCGTCGGTTGAATCGTCAAGCATTTTTATAGCTTCGTCAATTTCGCCTGCCGCAATAAGCTCTTTAACGGTTTTGTTTATGTTGCGTATGTCGTGCCGAATTTGCCTTAGATGCTCTTGCTCGTTGTTTATAATCAAAGCATTTTGGTATTCAAGTTCGTTTTTTGTGGCTTTGATTGTCAGCAACCTGTTTTTCTCATCAATAATTTCAATCTTGTCAATAACAAAGATTACGGAAAAGCATAAAACTGCGTCAATGCATATAATTATGTTGTTCATCACATTGTATGCGGAGTTACTGCTGCCGTTCGGTAATGAATCAGCCGGTAAAATTATGCTTGCGAATATCGGCATAAGTCCAATCAGCGGTAAAAGATAAAACACTGTGTATTTGAATTGGAAGGTTTTCTCTTTTCTGTACTTGAGCAATTTAACAACATAGGCGATAGGGTAGGAAAGTATAACCGCCAATGTACAAACGGTATAGTAGTTTGGTCTGCTTAATATGCTAATGTCGTTGTTCGATGAATCAAACAAATACACCTCAGGTATAACCGAGTTGATTATTGCAAACGAAATTACCGCCGAGAAAAGGTTTTCTATTACGGTTAAAAAGTATATAAAAACGGCTCTGAAAACCGTCTTTTTTCCGGTTGTTTTTTCTGACATAAAATAAACTGCAATAAAAATGCATACGATTTGAACTATTTCATATATTGTGTAGTTCCAGTCAATCGTATCTTTCGGAAGTGTGGTTAAATTGTACTTTAAATAAGTGTAAGTAAAGCAAGATATAAACGAGATTAACAATGAAGTTGCCGGATTTCGTCGGTCTTTATAAATCGTGTGCACAATAACAAAAAGTGCAAACGCCCGGGTTATGACAATTCCCCAAAACCATACCGTAAATCCGCTTAGTCTGACTGTTTCTATTGCCCCGTTCATTTTTTACACCTCCAAATATCGTTTATACTGTCCTATTAATTCCTTGTATTTACTGCGTGAAATCGGTATTTCTGTTTTGTTTTGCAAAATATATTTGTGCCAAAAATATGCTGTTACATAGTCAAAATTAACGGCATAGCACCGACTGCATTGTTGAAAATTTAACCCTCCCGTTTCAACAAGAGTTGACATTTTTTCTTTTGCAACAAGACTTGTTCCGTCGGCAAAATATAGCTTAATGTTTTTATTTTGTGTTTCTATGTACATTACATTTCGAAGGTCAACGACTTTATTCATTTTGTCGCACGCCACCACAATTTTGCTTTTTTGAGCCTTTGATATGTTATTTATGCACTTGTTAATTCCGTCGAACAGGTGCTCTTTTTTATATTTAATCTTGTCAACATACCAAGAGGGTGAAACACACGAAATATTATATATTTCTCCCGGATACGATGTGATAATAATAACTTCGCACGGAAGTATATTGTTGCTTTTGGCAATTAGGTTTATTGAATTTTTACCGTTTATCATTACATCCAAAAGCAAAATGTCACAGTCTTTAATTGCCTCGTCAAGTCGGTCGGTTGTGTGAACGGCGTTTATATTGTATTCTGTATTTTTTGATGAAAAGTATTCTTCAATATCGTTTTTAAGTTTTTGACAAAACTTTTTATCGTCGTCACAAATCAAAATGTTTATCATTTTTTGTTCCTCATAATTATACATTAATTATACATATATAATAACACAAAATTCATAATTTGGAACAATGATTTTGTGCATTTCACGCCTGTGTGCTACATCTCACACCAAAACTATTTACTTCACAACTTGTAAGTGATAATTTATGTATAAATTGTTAATTAAAGGAGAATGATTTATGAAAAAAGTAGTTAGTTTATTGATGTCAATTGTTGTTATTTTGACCTGTGCTTTCGGCTTCTCGTCAACGGCATTTGCTAAAACCATTGAGGGTGAATGCGGTGACAACGCCACCTATGTTTATGATTCATCAACGAAAACATTAACCATCAGCGGAACGGGTGCTATCGGTGATTATACCCGTTCACCAAGACCTTGGGATGAAGAAGATGATGTTAAAATTGAAAAGTTAGTTATCAAAGAGGGTATAACTTCGGTCAGCGATTATCTTTTTTATAACGAAGGTCTTAAATCGGTTAAGTTCCCGTCAACTTTAAAAAGTATAGGCAAATATTCTTTTGCATTAAACAATTCTCTTAAAAATGTTAAGCTTCCAAAAAAGCTTAAAACTATTGGAGACAAAGCGTTTTTGCAAAAATATAACAAAAAGCAAAAGTATTCAAAATCGGTAACTATTCCTAAAAGTGTTAAAAAAATAGGCAAAAATGCTTTTGGATATTCTTATGATTATGATAATGTTTTGCAAAAGTTTTTGAAGCCGGGTGAACAGCCAGCCAATTATAAAGTTAAAGGCTTTAAAATTTACGGTAAAAAAGGTTCAACCGCACAAAAATATGCCAAAAAACATAAAATAACATTTGTTGTTAAATAAGGAGGAGAACAATGAAAAGAGTTATTAGTGTATTTATGTCAGTTGTAATGCTTTTGAGCTTTGCAATGGGTATGAATTTAACCGTTCTTGCAGATGACGGCAAAACAATCACATCTGCTACATTGACACCGGTTAAACCGTATACTGTGTATGAGGGTAATTATGCCGGCTATTCCGAGGGTACCGATGACAAAGGGAATCCATACAGAAAATATTTTTATTCAGCAGAAGATTTTAATGTCGGAGATGTGGTTGATATTACATTTTCTGACGGAACAACGGATAAATATATGTATTATTGCGGTGCTTATTGCGGTGCCACCCAAAATTATGATTGGGTTGAAGGATGGTTTAATTCCGATGATGAAAGAATATATGTTTCTCCTTATGAATTTACTATTGACACTACTGACGGATTAGGCAAAACATATGCTTCATATTCAATTATGGATAGCGATGATAATTATTATGGTTGTGTTATAAAAAATGTGCCTGTTGAAATTATAGAAAATCCTGTTAAGTCTTTTTTATTCGTTCCGGTCAAACAATATGAAGTTGTTAAAGACACTCATGGTGAATATTATGATAAGGAAAACAAAACAGACTGGCATTATTATGGTCCAGAATTTAAATACGGGGACAAAATCACTGTAAATTATACAAAAGGAACTTCGGAAGAATATACGTATAGAAAATATGAAGATGATGGAGGTTGGAATACCTGGGGTTTTGTAAATGCTGAAAATATAGTTTTAAATGTTGAAAGTTGTGATTTTAGTTTTGATGGAATTGGCAAAACAACTTTTGATGTTAAACTTACAGATTACGGAAGAAAAACTGATGTTCCTGTAACAATTATAGAAAACCCTGTTGAAACATTTTCGCTTACACCTGTAGAACCGTATACTGTAGACGAAGGTGATTATGTTGGTGGTGGTATGGATATTGATCCTGAAGGAAATCCAATATATTATAACTATTATCAAGTGGTTTTTAACGAAGGCGATAAAATCACCGTAAATTATACAAACGGAACATCCGAGGATTTTATTTACAAAGATAAATTTGAAGAGTTTGTAAATACAGAGAACGATTTGGAAGTATTGGAGGTTTACAGTAAATGGTTCATGTTTGAAGGGACAGGCAAAACAACTTTTGAAGTGGAATTGACGGATTACGAAAAAATCCAACAAGTACCTGTTACGATTGTTAAGAAGTCATCCGGCGGTAGTACTGATCCTACTCCGACACCTGGCGGCGGTTCAACCGGAGGCGGTGGAGTAGCTCCTTCACCTGCACCTACAACCGATGACAGCCAAAAGACAGAAGAACAAAAACCTACAACATCAACCACTACCACAACTACAACAAGCACCCAAACACCTGCAACTGTTAAGGTAAGCAAAACAACGGCAAAGAAAAAAGGTATTGTTGTAACTTGGAAAAAAGTTAAAAATGTAACAGGCTATGAAATTCAGCTTGCTACCGACAAAAAGTTCAAAAAGAATAAAAAGACTGTAAAAGTCAACAAGCAAAACGCAAGCAAGAAAACTGTCAAAAAACTTAAATCAAAGAAAAAGTACTATGTTCGAGTTCGTTCATACAAAATCGTAAACGGTAAAAAAGTTTACGGTAGCTGGTCTAAGATTAAGACTGTTAAAACAAAATAAACTTATAAGGTTTTAAATTTAAAATTCACGATTCACAATCCCCATTACGGCTCCTCTTTAATATTATAAAGGGGAGCTGTTGCCGTTTATTGACATTATTGGGGGCAAATTGAGTAAAAATGAAAGTGTCGCAAACTCGATTGTCTGCGACACTTTTCTTCAAATAGTGTTATTAAAATAACGATTTACCGATAGTTTAAATCATTTTTTGTTTTGCCTTGGCAGAACTACTTTAACTTTGAACAAATCGCCGTCGATAATGATTTCCATTCTGCCGTGCATTGCTTGGCAGAGATTGTCGGCAATTGAAAGTCCCAAACCGTTGCCCTCTTTGTTTCGTGATTTATCACCGCGAACAAAGCGCTCCTTCAATTCATCTGCCGAAATGTCAAGCGGCTCTGCCGATATATTCTTGATTTCAAACACAGCTGTGTTGTTTTGCTCGTACACATCCGCATAAACCCTTGAACCTTTTGCCGAATACTTGCGGGCGTTTGACATCAGGTTTTCGATAACTCTGTAAGTCTTTTGACCGTCTGCGATTGTCGAAAGGCTTTTTTTGTCGCCCTTGAAGATAAGTTCAAGTCCGCTGTCGGCAAATTCCTGCTGATGTTCAACGACTGCCTGGGTGGCAAGCTCTCCCAAATCAAGCTGAACCAGATTGAGTTTAACTACTCCGCTGGTGATTTTTGACGCCTCAACAAGGTCGTCAATAAGTCGCTTTAGCCTGCCTCCCTTTTCGTCAAGGACATTGATATATTCGCGAGCCGTTTCGTCCTGAATGTCGCAATGCTTCAACAAATCAACATATGTAATGATAGATGTAAGCGGTGTTTTGAGGTCGTGCGAAACATTGGTGATAAGCTCACTTCTCATTCGCTCGTCACGGACCGCCTTGTCAACCGCACGGTTAAGTTCTTCCGCCGTGTACTTTTGAGCTTCTACAAGCATTTTGAGGCTTTGCGGGAGTTTTGGATAATTAACTCTCGGCGGTCGTCTTTCGTTAAACGCCTTGATGATTTCATCAAGGTCTATTACATATTTTGTAATAAATACCAAGCTTGCCGCATTTATAGCGAACCATACAAGGCAAAGTGTTAATCTTTCTATGCCCGCGTCACATATTGCCACAAAGAACAGTAACAAGAGATTTACAATACCGTAGGCAATAAGAAGTGCTTTGATTTGCTTTTTAAACGCATCGGGACGGTATTTTAAAAGTTCAACACCTTTTGATATAGGCTTTTTAACAAATCTCTTAAACAGGCACACAAGTGTTCTGTCAAATTTGTAAATGAGCGTGTTTTTGAAATAACCGCTGTTTGCCTTTATCTGCCTTGCAACGGAAGTGAGCCATTCGCTCGCCACAAAGAATGTTGTACAGGCAAGAATACAAACAATAGGGAAGTACCAATTTGATTTTATAATGTAGGTGATAATGCTGCCGATTAAATAGTATGATATATCTGCGTCGCTGAATATGATTTCCAAATATCCGCTCAGTGCATAAAACAGCAATATCAATTGTCCTGCAACAAGCCCTCCGCTCACAAGAAAATGCAAATCGTTAGGCACTTTGTCGATTTTTGCAAGCTTGTACTCACTGTCGTTTCTGCCGGCAAGTACACAGTTGAATATGAGAAGCAGTATCAAAAGAATTATGCACGCAACGGCGATTGAAAAATTCAATCCCGCATTATGACTGAGCTTGCTGAAGTTATCTTGTGCTTCGGCATAAGCGTCATTCTTTGCCTTACTCATATCAATTTGAAAATACGCCTGCTTTGTATTATCAATATAAAAATCATCGTAGCCGTTACAAATGGAATAAAACTTATTTTTGCCGAGATTATCATCGCCGAGCCAAAAGCCTTTGTCCGCCGTAACGCTCTTCTTAAATGTGTTTACATCGTTAACATTTGTGTAAATAACGCCGTCGTCCGATTCAATATAAAACTGCAAAGCGTTCGGAATTTCGGTTTGAGTAAGATAAGGTCCGAGATTTTCGGTTACTGCATTGTCATACTTTTTTTCAAGATATTCTTGTGCCTTTTCACCTGAATATGAGAGCGGAACGGAACAGCTAAACCACAAATAACTGCCGGTTGACAGTTTTTCTTCATAATCCTTTTGAAAGTAGAAAACATCTTTTCCGAACTCATCGTATTCATGTTGAATATTGTAGAGCGATGACGCGTCGTCGTAATCGATATCACCGTCATAATCGCTGTCATAATAGCCGTTGTAAATATTATTATACGATTTTGTTAAGGCTTGGCTGTTTTCATCATAATAATTTTTTGCCTCAAGGTATCTTGAGAGCATTCCGTTGACAAAATAAGTCTTTTTACTCTCAATTTCAGTTTTTATATAATTACGGTTTGACCAAGCAAGTGAGTCCTCAACATCGCTTCGAAAATTTTTTATAAATTCTCTTGTTTCGTAAACGCTGACATCGCTGTCTAAAAAATTACCGCCGATAACATAAGCCGATTTTATTACCTGTATGCCGTTGAGCATACCTGTTGTTACAAAAAATATTGCAAGCAAAAATGATATTATCCTTGCAAACTTTTGTGCTTTAATATTTTTCAATTTTGTATCCAAGTCCATATACCACCTTTAGATATTTAGGGTCTTTGGGGTTGATTTCGATTTTTTCTCGGATATTTCGTATATGTACGGTTACGGTTTTTTCTATTCCGAACGAAGCCTCGTTCCACACAGTCTCGTAAATCTGTGAAGAAGAGAGAACAACATTCATATTTTGCATAAGAAATTCAAGAATTTTATATTCACGGGCGGTGAGACGCACCTCTTCACCGTCAACCGTTACACATTTTGACTTTGTGTCGAGCACAAGTCCGCCTGTAATAAGTTGACTGTCGGTTTTCACCATGGAACCGAGTGTTGAGTAACGCCTTATTTGGCTTTTTACCCTTGCCACAAGTTCAAGCGGATTAAACGGCTTTGTAACATAATCATCCGCACCGAATGAAAGCCCGGTGATTTTGTCCGTATCTTCACTCTTGGCCGAAAGCAAAATAATCGGAAAGTTTTTGTGCTCCCTGATTTTCAGCATAGCTTTCAGTCCGTCGATTTTCGGCATCATAATGTCAAGGATTAGGCAGTGCACTTCGTTATTTTCCGAAACCTTGATACATTCCTCGCCGTCCGACGCCGTAAGAACATTGTAGCCCTCGTTTTCAAGATAAATCTTAATTGAATTTTGGATTGCGATATCGTCATCGCATACTAAAACCGTGTACATATTTTCCCCTCCGGTGATTGTATTAAACCATACCGAATTAAAAAACAGTTTAAGAAAAAGTAAAGAACTGTCAAAGAATCAAATTATGATTATCCACCGTTTAATATAAGTAGGGGAGGATAATATCCTCCCGCAAAATTATCCTTTTTTTATATAGTGATACTTTTTGTTTTGTGTAAAGATAAACACAGCCGACATAATGAACGCACAAGCTTCTGCAACTGTGATTGAGAACCAAATCGCACTTTTGCCGAATATGAGAGGCAGAGCAAAAACGCAAACTATTTGGAATAAAAGCGTACGCATAAATGATATTATTGCACTGATAAGTCCGTTGTTGAGTGCCGTAAAAAATGCCGAAGCGTAAATGTTGTAGCCAATGATTAAATATGATGTTGCAAACAGTCTGAACGCCATAACAGTTAATTCAAACAAGTTTTTGTCATAGCCTACATAAATATTTGCAATCGGGCCGGCAAGGAAAACGGAAGCCACAGTAATAATTGCCGACGCACCAAATAAAATTCCGAGACTTTTTCGGAATATGTTTTGTAATTCTTTGTCGTTTTTTGCCCCGTAGTTGTATCCGACAATCGGTGCCGAGCCGATGGAATAGCCGATAAAAACCGAAGTAAATAAGAAATTTACATACATAATTGTGCCGTAAGCTGCAACGCCGTCTTGACCGTAATATTTCATTAACTGATAGTTATACATCATATTTACAAGACTCATTGAGAGATTGGTCATCAATTCGGACGAACCGTTTGTGCAGGTTTTAACAAAAGCCTTGCCGTCAAAATGAGTTTTGCAAAGACGAAGTGAACTTGTGTTTTTTCTAATGAAGTATATAAGCGGAATGACGCCGCCGAGTGTTTCACCTGTGACGGTTGCCACTGCGGCACCGACTATGCCCCATTTGAACACGGCAACAAACAAAAAGTCTAAAATAATGTTGGAAAATCCGGCTGTAAGAGTTACGGCAAGTCCGATTTGCGGTTTTCCCGCCGTCGCCATAAAACTTTGAAAAAACACCTGAAGCATAAACGGAGTTACGCTTATTGTGATGATTCTGCCGTAAAGTACGCAGTATTCAAGCATTGTTTCGTCTGCACCGAGCAGTTTGGCGATTTGCGGCATCCATATTTCTGCGGCAACAAACACTGCAAAACCCACCGCTATTGTAACATAAACGAGCATAGAAAAAATTTCGTTTGCTTTTTTCTTGTCTCCCTCGCCGAGCAGTCTTGATACAATGGCGTTACCGCCTGTACCGAACATAAATCCTATAACGCTCATCATCATTAAAAACGGCATAATAAGATTAACTGCGGCAAACTGCGTTTTTCCGGCATAGTTAGACACAAAATAGCCGTCAACAACATTATAAATACTTGAAAACATCATCATAATAATTGACGGTATTGTAAATTGCATTAACTTTTTAAAGTTAAAATGGTCAGATATTTGTATTTTCATTTTCCCTCTCCGATATTTTGTACTTTAATGACTATAACATATATAATCTTTTTTGGCAATAGCAAAAGACCGTCGATAAAGCCACTTGGATTTTGTTTTGCTCGGAAAATCTCATTCGTCAAGAAAACAAAACTTGCTTTTATCAACAGCCTTTATATTATATTGTTTTAAATTAAGCAGATATTATTCATCGCGTGAAACAAGGTCGGATTTGTAATCCTCCATTTTAACTGTTTCCTTTTTGTTGATGGATTGATACTTGTCTTGATAGTAGTTTTCAAGTGTGCGGTCGTATGTTCCGTCCGGATGGATTTCCATAACAGAACAACCGCGTTGAAGACCGTACTGTGCAATTCCGAAGTATGCAAGATAGTCAACCGTGTAGGAATATCCAAGTTGAATGCCGTCATACATAAGCGAAAAACTGTTTGTATGGTCGTGACCGAAAAATACACCCGTTGTTGAGCCGAGTTCTTTTATTTTGTCAAACATACCCTCGTTTTTATCGCTTGCATAAACAACTTTTCCGGTTTCACCAACCTTGCCGTACAAAAATTTAACTCTGTCGGTATCGCTGAAGTTATTGTCGCGATATTCGTAGTATGCGGTTTGCATTTCCTTGAGAGGAATGTGGAAAAACATAATTGATTTAGGCACTTCTCCGCTGTTTTCCTCGGTGAAAGCCTTAACATTCTCCTCATACCAATTGATTTGACTTTTATGTATGCAGTCATATTTCCACAGTGCACCGAAATAGTCGCCGTCGGTATATGAATGAGAGTCAACCATAAATATTGCCTGCGTGATTTTGCCGGCTGTATTTTTTATTTTAACGGCATAGTTTCCGTAGCCGTCCACATCGTCCGGTCCTGTTTGAAACAGGCAATGCGGATATTTTTCCTTGTTGCCGTAAATCTCCGAAATGTCTGCTCTGTCGAAATAGCTGTAAGCCTCGGTATCGTGATTGCCGTATGTAAGGCACCAGTAAACGCCCATTTGCTCCATAAGATTTGCGAAAATTTTTGCGGCGTTTTTGTTGTTGAGCGTGCCCGATTGATAAGGTACGGGATAGCCGATATCACCGGTAACAACCACAAGGTCCGGCTTCTCGGTTTTGACCATAGACTCAACTGCATTGACAGCCATCATATCTTTTTTTGAGCTCAAAAATCCGGCACCGATGTGCACATCCGAAAGCTGAACAACCTTAAAATCATTATCTGTAGTGAAGGTATAATATCCGTCTGCTTCGTCGGTTGTGGGCTTTAATTGATTTTCATATTCAACGGTCGGAACGGTTGAAATGAAGTTGTTGATTGATTTAACTGATATTGTGTTCATTATTGCGATAACTGCGACAATGATTGCAATAACAATTAAAATACCGAGAATGACTTTGCCGAATACCGCCCATTTTTGCTTAGCCGTTTTTTTAGGCTTTTTTGTTTTTGCTTTTTTACTTTTAGTCATATATAAACCCCTTTAATTTTGACTAAATCAGTTGTTGATTAAAAATTTGCTCTGTTCAATTATATTTTTAACGGCAGAAACAGTAACCGCCGTGCCGATAATAATTGCAAATATTCCGTCTGCCGCAAAGTTGACCTTGGTGATTAAAAACAGTCCCATAAGTGCAAATACCGTTACCGCACAGTCAAGAAAACTGTCGAGTATCATTGCTTTGAGAACAGGGGAGGCGGCTTTTTTGTTAAAGCCGATATACATAAGTCCCATAAGTATTTTTGCAAATACCGTTGCAATGATGATATAGGCATATTCCTCACTGTATGCAATTCTCAGCGGATACATCAGTCTTTGCAAGCCGTTATATACAAAGTATGCTCCCGTTGCGGCTATTATCATTGAGATAACAAAGGTACACAGACTTTGTATTTTCCGGGATTTAAGTTTACTTACTTTTCTTGCAAGGAAAAATCCCAAAACGGCAATAAGGCAGGCAAAGGTGTCGCCGAGATTGTTAATTGCGTCGCAGTATATCGAAAGGCTGTTTGTGCTTATTCCGACATAGAATTTCGCAAAAAACAGTATTGTATTGAATACTGCACCGAGTGCCGTTGCCTTTATTCCGATTTTGTTCATTATCTGAGTTGAGTTCCGGCAGGGAGGTCAACAAAAACAACCTTAACATCATTTTCGTTTACATCACCTGCAAGGAGCATGCCGTTGCTCATTTCGCCGCAGAGCTTTGCCGGCTTGAGATTTGCAACAATAATTACATTTTTGCCGATAAGGTCTTCCGGCTTATACCACGGAGCAATGCCCGATACGATTTGACGGGGCTCTGCCGTGCCGTCGTTTACAATAAGTTTAAGAAGTTTCTTAGCTTTTTTGATAGGCTCACATTCGGTAATTGTTGCCACACGAAGTTCAACTTTCGAAAAGTCATCAAATGTGATTTCGGCAAGTCCTTCAATTTCTTTAGGCTTTGCGGCTTCTTCTGCTTTTGCAGCGGCTTCTTGCTTTTCTGCGATTTCGGCAAGCATTTTTTCAGCATCGATTCTTGCAAAAAGTGCTTCTGCCTTGCCGACTTTTTCGCCTGTTTTGAGAGCACCGAATGTTTCGAGCGAATCGTAATCTTTAATATTGCAGTTCATTTGAGCGAAGATTTTTTCGCTTGTTTCCGGCATAAACGGAGAAAGAAGAACAGCAATGTATCTGATTGCTTCAAGAAGATTGTAAAGTACCGTGCCGAGGCGTGGAAGAGAGGACTCATCTTTTGCAAGTGCCCACGGCGTAGTTTCGTCAATATATTTGTTAGAACGCTTTGCAAGGTTCAAAACAGCTTCAACCGCGTCTGCGACTCTGTAAGTTTCAAAGCATTTTTCAACCTTTTTAACAGTGTCAAGTGCAAATGTTTCCAACTCGCTGTCAACAGGTTCGTTAATGTTGCCCGGCTGAATAACCCCGTCAAAGTATTTGTTTTGCATTGCAATCGTTCTGTTCACAAGGTTGCCGAATGTGTTTGCAAGGTCGGAATTGTAGCGTTCAATAATAGTTTCGTATGTGATAGAGCCGTCGGACGCATAAGGCATTTCAGACACAAGATAGTATCTTACGGCATCAACGCCGAGAAGTTCAACAAGGTCGTCGGCATAGATAACATTGCCTCTTGATTTGCTCATTTTATCTTCTCCGAAAAGAAGCCACGGATGACCGAATACCTGCTTTGGCAACGGTTCGCCGAGAGCCATAAGCATAATCGGCCAGTAAATTGTGTGGAAACGGACTATGTCCTTACCGATAATGTGAACATCAGCCGGCCAGTATTTTTTGTATTCGTCCGATGAACCGTCCGGGTCGTAGCCGATAGCCGTAATATAGTTTGAAAGTGCGTCAATCCAAACATAAACCACATGGTCCGGGTCAAAGTCAACAGGTACGCCCCATTTAAAGCTTGTTCTTGAAACGCAAAGGTCTTGCAAGCCCGGCTTAATGAAGTTGTTGAGCATTTCTTTCTTTCTTGCTTCCGGATAAATGAAGTTTTCGTTTTGCTCAATGAATTCTTCAAGACGCTTTTGATATTTTGATAGCTTGAGGAAATACGCCTCTTCCTTTGCCGGCTTTACTTCTCTGCCACAGTCCGGGCACTTGCCGTCAACAAGCTGACTTTCCGTCCAAAAGCTCTCGCAAGGTGTGCAGTACATACCCTCGTAGTGACCCTTGTAAATGTCGCCCTGCTCGTATAACTTTTTGAAAATCTTTTGCACAACTTTTTCGTGTTGCTCATCCGTTGTGCGAATAAAACGGTCATAGCTTGTGTTCAAAAGGTCACAGATAGCACGGATTTCACCCGACACCTTGTCAACATATTCCTTTGGCGTAACGCCTGCGGTCTTTGCGTATTCCTCGATTTTTTGACCGTGTTCGTCCGTGCCTGTGAGCATAAACACATCGTATCCCTGCAAGCGCTTGTATCTTGCGATAGCGTCGGTCAGTACAATTTCGTAGCTGTTGCCGATATGCGGCTTGCGGGAGGTGTATGCTATGGCTGTTGTAATGTAAAATTTTCCTTTGTTTGCCATTTTATTATCTCCTGTTTATAAAACTTTAATGCTTGTAACTTTGCCGGTTTTGAGGTTTCTCTCATTAGCGGCACCCGTTCTTAAATCAACGGTTATTACCGATGTGATTGTGTGTTTGTCCGGATTGGTAAATACGGCAAAGTACGCATAATCACCGTTGTTGTTCGGGTCGTAATCGTAATAATAATTAATCCATTTTTCAGGATAGTTTGATTGTAGGTTATCAAACGCAAGTGATGCTGAAAGAACATAATCATCTTCCGGAACATCAGGAAGTTCAATTACTCCGTTTGAAGCTTTGGTTGTATATGTTGTTGTACCCTCGTAATGCTTTGTGGTGGTTTGTCCTTTCTTTGTTGTAGGTGCTGTTGTGGTGACTTTTTTTGTTACAGGATTACCTTTTTTATCGGTGACGGTTTCACCCTTTTTGTTTGTTACTTTTTCATAGGCAACAGTTGTGGTGATTTTTTTACCGTTTATATTTGTAACATAGTAAGGCTTTGTTGATGTTTCTTTAACCTTTTTTGCTTTCTTGCTTTTTTTGGTTGTCGTTGTGCTTTCTGTGTTAACAGTCGTTGAGGTCGCACTTTCGGCTGTTACGGTGTTGCCGCTTTCATCGGTAACGGTTTGCTCTTGCGACGACGAAACAGTTTGCTCATCCGACTTTTCGTCTTTTGCCGAACAACCTGCAACACCTACGGCGATTGATGCCGCAATGGCAAGAGAAAGTATAGCTTTTGTTTTCTTTTTCATAATTATCACCTTGATTAAATAATGATGTTTGGTTTGATTTAAATCACCCGGTTAATATGCTTTATCGCTAATCAGATAAGTGATGCGGCGCCTTTGTCAAGCATAAGCGTTACATCTTTGTGGAATTGAAGCACCGACGCAGGACATTGCGGGGTAACATTGCCGTCAATAAGTTGCTTGATAGCCTTTGCCTTGTTTTCTCCGATGGCAATGATGAGTATACGCTTTGCTTGCATAATTGAGCCGATACCCATTGTAACTGCGTGAGTAGGCACTTCCTCAATAGAATTGAAAAATCTTGAATTATCCTTGATTGTACTTTCTTTAAGTGCAACAACGTGACTCCATCTTTGGAATGAATCGGCAGGTTCATTGAATGCAATATGACCGTTTGAACCGATGCCGAGAAGTTGAATGTCAATTCCGCCACATTTTTTGATTTTTTCTTCGTATGCCTTACATTCCGCGTCCATATCTTCTGCGTTGCCGTTGAGGAAGTTGATGTTTTCATCAGGAATGTTGATGTGGTCAAAAAGATTTTCGTACATAAAGCTGTGGTAGCTGTTCTTGTCTTTTACATTAAGCTTGCAGTATTCGTCAAGGTTAAAGGTTGTAACCTTTGAAAAATCAACTGCACCCTCTTGATAAAGCTTAATCATATGAGCGTAAGGTTTAAGCGGTGTTGAACCTGTTGCAAGACCCAAAACACTGTCCGGCTTTTGCAAAACCTGACCGCACATATAATATCCTGCGGCAATTCCTATCTGTTCTTCTGTGTCAAATGTAAGTACATTCATTTTTATATCTCCTTAAATCTTTTATCGTTTTTATGTTCAATTATCTTGTTGATAATCAAATAAATTACAAAAAATATCAGCGTGCCGGCAGTAATACCGATTGTGTCAATTGCCCAGTCGGTAAATTGGCAACTTCGACCGTCGACAAAAATTTGGTGAATTTCATCTGTTGCGGCATATGCCGAACCTACGGCAATGCCAATGGGAATATTTTTCTTGCTTTTCGTAAAATAAATTGACAAATTGGTCAAAAATCCAAGCCCCGCAAATTCGGAAAAGTGTGCCGTCTTGCGTACCATATGCTCGGTTATGGCTTCAGTGTGAAAAAGTCTTTGTAAAAACAGGGTTACTGCCGAACTTTGACCTGCCGATTGTGTTGCCGGTCGGGATGAAAAGTAAAATATCACTGCCATACACAGCACTGTCAATACCCAAAACAGTGTTGCCAACACTTTGTTTTGCCTATTCTCTTGTTGCATTTACAAAGCTCACCCTTCCCGTTCCCGGGTGGAACTGAATATCTTTTACTCCGCTTGCCGAAGCATAATAGCTGCTTTCGTATATCATAGGGTATAGTGCGTATGTGCCGATGACTGTGTTTTCCGCCTTTTTCAGATATGCGGCGGCTGAACTGAGATTGCTTTGGTTTTGAGCCTTTTTAACAAGTGCGGCAACTTTGTTTGCACCAATTTCGGTTATGTTGTCGTCGGCAATTTGGCTCATAAACGACATTGCACTGTTGCCTGTTGCGGTAAACGGTAAAAATGCCACATCGTATGTACTTTTTGCAATTTCGCTCCTTATTTCGCTTTCGTCCATTGTTTGAACTTTTAGCGTAAGCGTGATTGCCTCGCCGTCCGAATTTGTAAGATACGAGCCTAATCCTGCCTGAATACCTTGCAAAAGCTGTTTTACACAGTTTTCCATATAAGCCGGGGTAAGCACAGTTACGCTTATCTCCGTTGTGTCAAGTATATCAAGAGCTTTTTGCCAATCGGCTATACTGTTGTTTTGATTTTGAGCACTTACGGTATTTCCCATAGCTTTAACTGCGTTATTGCCGTTAATTACACAAGAAGACGGCGTAAGATTTGTGGCAGGGGACAGGTAATTTTTGTCGTATTTTGTCGGTCTGCTGAAGCCTTCACAAAATGCACGACGCATGGTTTTTGATTGAAATACTTCGTCGTTTGTGTTAAAAACAAATGCCCAGGTCGTGTCTTGATACGGAGTGTATGTAACTCCGCTTTTCTTGTTGATTTTGTCGCTGTTTTCCGCCGTAATAAACGCCGCGTCGTAATATCCGCTTTCAAGCTTTGATACAAGGTCATCGTCGCTGTCGGAACTTTTGTCAAGAATTTTAAGCGTTAATTCCTTTGCTTTTGCGGGTGACGGTCCCGTATAATTTTCGTTGTTTTTCAACAGATAAGATGTGTCAAGAATTTGACTTACATAAAACTGACCGTTAAACAGTGTGTACTTGCCCTCTAAACCGTATCTGCCGTTTGTGGCAACAAAAAACTGTTCGTTGCACGGCATTGCAACAGCCGATGCAAGCGTTTGCATAAATGTGTCGTCTTTGTGCTCAAGCGTGATTGTTAAGTTGTAATCATCATCTGCCACAACTCCGAGTTTTGTCGGAAGAACCGCACCCGTGTGGATTTTGTTCGCATTTTTTATGCACGAAATCAGTGAAAATTGCGGACAGTCGGTAACATAATATGCGGCTCTCCTAAGTGCAAAAACAAAATCGTTCGCCGTGATGTCCGGATTGAATTCGTATCCGAGCATTTGCAAACGGCTGTCCTTAAATTTGCCTTTGTTTTCGCCGGAAGTGTATTTTTCCGTGTCGATATTCCACTTCATACCTTTGCGGATGTGGAATTTGTATGTCAACCCGTCCGAGCTTATTTCCCAGGTGTCCGCCATACCCGGAACAACCGTTCCGTCATCGTTTATTCTTATCAAACCTTCAAAAGTGTTTTCGATAATCAAAAATTCGTCGGAAGTGGAGGCGACCTGCGGGTCGTAGCTGTTTACATCTGCATCAAAAGGATAAATGAAATCTATCGATTCTTCATTGCCTGTGCAGCCGGAAAACAGCGTAATAATCAGTATTGCAGATATTATTATAGATAAAATCTTTTTCATTATTATTTCTATATCCTTAAAAGAGTAGTTTTTATTATAACAGATTAATTACATCATTTCAATATCAAATCCGTTAGGGAACAGTAAATTTTTTATTTGGGCAAAACTCACGATTTTTGATGAATTATTTTGGTCGTTGCTACAAAACACACGGAACGGTTGATAAAAAATGTAAATTGTGGAATTCACAATGAAAATGCAAAGAATTTGTTATATTTAAAAATTTCTATTGACTTTAAAAGGAGAATAGTGTAAAATGTCACCACGATTATATACTGGCAGTATGCGTCTTTATGGCTTGCTATTAAATAAGCTATATATTAAAAGATATGGCAACATTTTGTCAAGCGTTGCCGGTTTATGTATTGCAAATAAGAAACGAATGGAGTGAATACCTTTATGGTAAATGTGAAGGATGTACGACTTGGTACAACTACACGAAAGAGCTTTGCTAAAATCAATGAAGTTATGCAAATGCCTAACTTGATTGAAGTGCAAAAAAAGTCTTACCAATGGTTCCTTGACGAAGGTCTCAAGGAGGTATTTAGGGACATCGGTTCTATTACCGACAATTCCGAAAAGCTTATTCTCGATTTTATCGATTACAGCATGGACGATGAACCTAAGTACAGCATTGCCGAATGTAAGGCGAGAGATACCACTTATTCAAAGGCTCTCAAGGTGCAGGCTCGCTTGAGAAATACCGAAACGGGCGAGGTTAAGGACAGTGTTATCTATTGCGGTGACCTTCCTCTTATGACAGATTCGGGCACCTTTGTTATTAACGGTGCAGAGAGATGTATCGTATCTCAGTTGGTTCGTTCTCCGGGTGTATATTACAATATGGACCACGACAAGACCGGTAAGGAACTTTTCACCAACACAGTTATTCCTAACCGCGGTGCTTGGCTTGAATATGAAACCGACGCCAACGATTTGTTTTATGTTCGCATAGACAAGAACAGAAAGATTTATATCACAACTTTCCTTCGCTCATTGGGTCTTGGCTCCGATGAACAGCTTCGTGAATATTTCGGCGATGACGAAATGCTTGAAGCTACCATCGAAAAAGACATTACAAAGAACGAGGAAGAGGCTCTTCTTGAAGTGTACAAAAAGCTTCGTCCGGGCGAACCGCCTACGGTCGACACAGCAAGAGCACATCTTGACGGATTGTTCTTCGACGCAAGAAGATACGACCTTTCAAGAGTCGGCAGATATAAGTACAACAAAAAGCTCGGTTTGGTTGAAAGAATTACAGACCAAATTTTGGCTGAACCGGTTATTTCTCCTGCCGGTGAATTTCTTGCAGACGCCGGCGAAAAGATTACCAAGGACAAGGCTGTTGAAATCGAGAATGCAGGTGTTATGTCTGTTATGCTTGAACTCGAGTCGGGCAAGGTAATCAAGGTCCTTTCAAACGGTATGGTTGATATTGACAAATATGTAACCGTTGACAAGAAAGAACTTGCAATCAACGAAAAGGTTTCTTACCGTGTACTTTCCGAAATTATGGAAAAAGTCGGCGACGACCAAGAGGCACTTGAAGCAGAAATTAAGCTTCGTCACGATGACCTTATTCCTAATCACATTATCATTGACGATATTTTCGCAACTGTATCTTACCTTCTTAACCTTGCAAACGGCGTAGGTAAGACAGACGATATTGACCACCTCGGCAACCGTAGAATCCGTGCCGTAGGCGAGTTGCTCCAAAACCAATTCCGTATCGGCTTTACCCGTATGGAAAGAGTTATCAGAGAGCGTATGAATGTTCAGTCGCAAGATGACAGCGACGCTATCACTCCACAGGCAATTATCAATACACGCCCTGTAAATGCGGCAATCCGTGAATTCTTCGGTTCATCTCCGTTGTCACAGTTTATGGATCAGAATAACCCGCTTGCAGAGCTTACTCACAAGAGAAGACTTTCAGCTCTCGGTCCGGGCGGTTTGTCAAGAGACCGTGCAGGATTTGAGGTTCGTGACGTTCACTATACACACTACGGCCGTATGTGTCCTATCGAAACTCCTGAAGGTCCGAACATCGGTTTGATTTCGTATCTTGCTTGTTACAGCCGTCTTAACGAATACGGATTTATCGAAGCTCCGTACCGTAAGGTGGACAAGGGCACAGGTGTTGTTACCGACACGGTAGAATATATGACTGCCGATGTAGAAGATAATTATATCGTAGCACAGGCTAACGAGCCGCTTGACGAAAACGGCAGATTTACAAACACAAGAGTTACTTGCCGTTACAGAGATGAGTTCATCACAGTTCCTCCTGAAAAGGTTGACTATATGGATGTATCTCCTAAGATGGTTGTATCTGTTGCTACAGCAATGATTCCGTTCCTTGAAAACGACGACGCAAACCGTGCTCTTATGGGTGCAAACATGCAGCGTCAGGCTGTGCCGCTCCTTAAAACAGAAGCTCCTGTTGTCGGCACCGGTATGGAATATAAAGCAGCTTACGACTCGGGCGTAGTTGTTATTGCAAAGCGTGGAGGTACTGTTGTAGCTCTCGACGCACGCACTATTGAAATAAAGACAAAAGACGGCAGCATTGATAAGTATGAACTTACTAAGTTTGCCGGTTCGAACCAAGGTACCTGTATTAACCAAAGACCTATTGTTTCACTTCATCAGGAAATTGAAGACGGTCAGGTTATTGCCGACGGTCCGGCAACATGCAACGGTGAAATTTCAATCGGTAAAAATGCTCTTATCGGATTTATGACCTGGGAAGGTTATAACTACGAGGACGCCGTTCTTATTAATGAAAAAATTGTTCGTGACGATGTATATACATCTATTCATATTGTAGAGCACGAGGTTGAAGCCCGTGATACAAAGCTCGGTCCTGAAGATATTACAAGAGATATTCCTAATGTCGGAGACGACGCTCTCAAGGATTTGGACGAGGACGGTATCATTCGTGTTGGTGCCGAGGTTCACTCGGGCGATATCCTTGTAGGTAAGGTAACACCTAAGGGTGAAACAGAACTTACAAGTGAAGAAAGACTTTTGCGTGCTATTTTCGGTGAAAAGGCAAGAGAAGTTCGTGATACTTCTATGAAAGTGCCTCACGGCGAATACGGTATAGTAGTTGATGTTAAGGTATTTACAAGAGCAAATCATGATGAACTCAATCCGGGCGTAAACAAGGTTGTTCGTGTTTATATCGCACAAAAGAGAAAAATTCAAGCCGGTGACAAGATGGCAGGTCGTCACGGTAACAAGGGTGTCGTTTCCCGCGTACTTCCGCAGGAAGATATGCCGTTTCTTCCGGACGGTCGTCCTCTCGATATCGTGCTTAACCCGTTGGGCGTACCTTCCCGTATGAACATCGGTCAGGTACTCGAGGTTCACCTCGGTTATGCGGCTATGGCTCTCGGTTGGAAGATGATGACGCCTGTATTTGACGGTGCTCACGAAGATGATATCAGAGAGTGCCTCAAGCTTGCAGATATCGGCTATTATGTAGACGAAAACGGCAACAAGATTTATGACGGTAAGGTTCAGCTTACAGACGGCAGAACCGGTGAGAAGTTTGATAACCGTGTAACCGTCGGTTATATGTATTACCTCAAGCTCCACCACCTTGTAGACGATAAGATTCATGCCCGTTCAACAGGTCCTTACAGCCTTGTAACTCAACAGCCTTTGGGCGGTAAAGCTCAATTCGGCGGTCAGAGATTCGGTGAAATGGAAGTTTGGGCACTTGAAGCTTACGGTGCCGCTTATACACTTCAGGAAATCATCACCGTTAAGTCGGACGATGTTGTCGGTCGTGTTAAAACTTACGAAGCAATCGTTAAGGGCGAAAATATTCCGCCGGCAGGCACACCTGAAGCATTTAAGGTTCTTTATAAGGAACTCCAGGCTCTCGCTCTTGATACAAGACTTTATGACAAGGACGGCAATGAAGTTATCCTTAAACAAGATATTGACGATGACGGAATCCAAACCGTTTCCGATGACCAGGCATTCACTGAAGTTAATGACTTTGAAGGTCAGGAGGGCTATGGAATGCTTGATGAAAACGGTGAGGAAATCGAGGAAGCAAATCAGGAAGAAGAGGTTGATTTGTTCGCTGCATTAGACAGTTTGGGCGACAGCGACGATGATTATGACGATTATAATGAAGAATAATCATAATAATTTAACTTCTGATTTTGATTAACTTTCCAATATATTATAGAAAAGGAGTGCTTCCATATGGATAATACAGCTAATTCAACAAATGAATTCAGTTCAATTAAAATCGGGCTTGCCTCTCCGGAGGCCATTCGCGAATGGTCGTTCGGTGAAGTAACCAAGCCTGAAACTATAAATTACAGAACTTTAAAGCCTGAAACCGGCGGCTTGTTCTGCGAAAGAATTTTTGGCCCTATGAAGGACTGGGAATGTCATTGCGGCAAGTACAAAAGGGTTCGTTATAAGGGCAAAGTCTGCGAGCGTTGCGGTGTAGAAATTACCCGTGCAAAGGTTCGTAGAGAGCGTATGGGTCATATCGAACTTGCTGCACCTGTATCACACATTTGGTATTTCAAGGGTATTCCGAGCCGTATCGGTCAGGTTCTCGATATTAACCAAAGAAATCTTGAAAAAGTCCTTTATTTCGGACTTTATATTGTAATTGAACCGGGCGATACTCCGCTTCAAAAGAAGCAAACTCTTACTGAAAAAGAGTATCAGGATATGCGTGAGAGATACGAGGATGACTTCAAAGCAGGTATGGGTGCAGAGGCTATCAAAGAGCTTCTTGCCGAAATCGACGCTAAAGAACTCCGCGACGAACTCACCGAAGAGCTTGAAGGTGCAACCGGTCAAAAGAGAGCAAAGCTTCTTAAAAGACTTGATGTTGTTGACGCTTTCGTAAACAGCGGTAACAAGCTTGAATGGATGATTCTCGATGTAATTCCTGTTATCCCTCCGGACATTCGTCCTATGGTACAGCTTGACGGCGGCAGATTTGCTACTTCCGACCTCAACGATTTGTACAGAAGAGTAATTAACAGAAACAACCGTCTTAAAAGACTTATGGAACTTCACGCTCCTGATATTATTATCAGAAACGAAAAGAGAATGCTCCAAGAGTCTGTTGACGCACTTATTGATAACGGCAGACGCGGCAGACCTGTAACAGGTCCTAATAACAGACCGCTCAAGTCACTTTCGGATATGCTTAAAGGTAAGCAGGGTCGTTTCCGTCAAAATCTTCTCGGTAAGCGTGTTGACTATTCCGGCCGTTCCGTTATCGTAGTAGGCCCTGAACTTAAGATGTACCAGTGCGGTCTTCCTAAGGAAATGGC
>CAVLCA010000015.1:0-59289 GCA_963661495.1 bacterium | reverse complement strand
GTGATATTATGATAATCTAAATGGTTATGTGTAGATGTAATAGTTCTACGAAAAAAATTTCAAATAGTACGCTGATAGCATATAGAATTGAAAAAATCATTAATGTAAAATTAAAGTAATTAAAATAGTGCCACTATGTGAATGTGCATAGCCTCATAAATTCACATCATCATATATCTGTTTTGGTGAAAGGAGAAATAATCATGGATGAAAAAGAAGTACATTTAAGATTATAGCACATATTATTATAACCAAAAAAATATAAAAATAAAATCATGGAGGAAAAAATGAAAAACTCAGTGTGGAAAAAAGTTCTTTGTACTGTTTTAGCTGTTGTTCTTGTAGTTGGTGTTTCAGCTGGCACTGCAACTGTAATAACAAACCAAAGAACAAAAAGTGTTAGCGGAACACAAGCAAAATCCGCTTACGATTTAGCTGTTGATAACGGCTATGAAGGCACTATGGAACAATGGCTCGCATCTCTTGTAGGTGAAGCCGGTGAAAACGGAAAATCTGCTTATGATTTGGCTGTCGATAATGGTTATGAAGGAAATACAACCGAATGGTTAAAAACCCTTATCGGTGCTAATGGTACAAGCGGAACAAATGGTAAATCAGCTTACGAGCTTGCTGTTGCAAAAGGTTACACCGGTACGGAATCCGAATGGATTAACAATCTTATGAATAAATCCGGAGTAACAGTTAAAAACGGCAAAGATGGTAAAGACGGTAACAAAGGTGATAAGGGCGATACCGGTGCAAGTGGTCTAAATGGTCAGTCAGCCTATGAACTTGCAGTTGCTAATGGATACAAAGGTTCTCTTACCGATTGGTTGCTTTCACTCTCAGGTGCAAAAGGAACAGACGGTAAAGATGGCAAATCTGCTTATCAAATTGCTGTAGATAATGGTTATACTGGAACTGAAGCAGAATGGATTTCATCTATTCTTGATAAAACCGGTAAAGACGGCAAAGATGGTAAAGACGGCGAATCTGCTTATGAAGTTGCTGTTAGAAACGGATATACCGGAACAGAGGCTCAATGGCTCGCATCTCTTGTTGGTGAAGCCGGTACAGCAGGACAAAATGGTACCAATGGTAAATCTGCGTATGAACTCGCCTTAGATAGCGGATTCAGCGGCTCACTTCAAGACTGGTTGCAATCACTTATCGGTGCTAAAGGTGCTGATGGTGTTGATGGTAAAAATGGTACTGATGGTAAGTCAGCATATGAAATTGCTGTTGATAATGGATATATCGGAACTATCGAAGAATGGCTTGGGTCTTTAGTTGGTGCAAAGGGCGAAACCGGAGGAAAAGGCGATAAAGGCGATAAAGGTTCTGATGGCAAAAACGGTAAATCTGCATATGAACTCGCAGTTGATAAAGGCTTTACCGGAACAGAAACAGAGTGGCTCACATCTCTTGCAGGTAAGAATGGTGAGGACGGTACGGATGGTGCTAACGGTAAATCGGCGTATGAACTTGCTGTCGATCACGGATATAAAGGCACCGAAGAAGAATGGTTAGAATCTCTTAAGGGCACAGGAAGCGGTACTGGAAAAGATGGCAAAGACGGCAAGTCTGCTTATCAAATTGCTGTAGACAACGGATACGAAGGAACAGCTTCGGAGTGGCTTGAATCTTTAAAAGGTACAGCAGGAAGCAATGGCAAATCAGCATATGATATTGCCGTTGATAATGGATTTGAAGGAACAGAAACAGAGTGGCTTGCTTCTCTTGCCGGCGAAACCGGTGCTTATGGCAAAGATGGTAAATCCGCATTTGAACTTGCTCAAGATAACGGATTCACCGGATCTCTTTCAGAATGGCTTGATTCATTAATCGGTCAAGACGGTGAGGACGGTGTTGACGGTAAAGATGGAGAAAATGGTCTTTCAGCATATGAACTTGCCGTTCAAAATGGCTATGAGGGTTCATTAACCGAGTGGCTTGCTTCACTCATTGGTAATGATGGAGCCGAGGGCAAATCGGCATATCAGCTTGCCGTTGATAATGGTTATGTAGGTACTCTTCAGGAATGGCTTGCTACTTTAGTAGGCGCAGTTGGCGAAAATGGCAAATCGGCATATGATATTGCTGTTGAACATGGCTATCAGGGTTCTGAAAGCGATTGGATAAAATCTCTCTCAGGTAAAGATGGCAAGTCTGCTTATGATATTGCAGTTGAATATGGTTATACCGGTACCGAAGAGGAATGGCTTGCCTCTCTTCATGGCAAGGACGGTAAAGATGGCACAAACGGCAAAGACGGTGCTAACGGGACTAATGGCGTTGGCGTAAAGAATGCTTATGTTAATTCCAGCAAACACCTTATTCTTGTTTTGGATAACGACAACGAGATAGATGCTGGTTATGTTGGCGTTACAGATACAACGGAACCTACGACTACATATACAGTTGTATTCAAAGATTATGACGGTTCTGTGCTTAAGACCGAAACAGTTGCTGCCGGCAAATCTGCAACTGCTCCTACTACTCCTGATAGAGATGGTTATGTATTCTCAAAATGGGATAAGACATTTACAAATATTACAAGCAATATGATTGTTACAGCGCAATACACAAAAATTA
Organism: bacterium; assembly: GCA_963661495.1. GTDB lineage: Bacteria > Bacillota > Clostridia > Oscillospirales > Acutalibacteraceae > Eubacterium_R. Next base: position 56,694 of record CAVLCA010000015.1, on the reverse strand, counting down.
CAAATCCAACATTTGTTGTTGGCAATGTATCTGCCAGTGCAGGAGAAACAGTTACTGTACCAGTATCAATTGTTAACAATCCAGGCTTATTGGGTATTGCGTTAAAGGTTACATACGATGAAAGCGCATTAACACTCAAAAAAGGAGCAACCGGTTCGGCTGTAAGTGATGTTCTTACATTCACCCCGCCTAAAAATCTTGTAAGTGGATGTAAATTTGGTTGGGACGGCCTTGAAATTTCGCAGGATCAGACAAAAGACGGTCAAGTATTGCTTCTTACATTTGAGGTCAACTCAAATGCCTCAGCAAAAACATATCCTATCTCTATTACATATAATACAAACGATGTGTTTGATAATGATATGAACTCGATTTCAGTTGATGTTAAAAATGGTGGTGTCACCGTTAAATAATATTTATGAAAGGATGAGAAACCATGGCAAAAACAAAAAAATTGTTGTCGGTATTTTTGGCATTGCTGATGTTGTTGACAGTATTTCCCACTTCAATAATCGCAAATGCTGCAAATGCTACAACGGTTACAGTTGAAAGCGTTAATGCCGTTCCCGGTTCTAATGTTGAAGTCAATATCAATGTTAAGAACAATACTGGTATTTTGGCTGCTAATTTCACTGTGACTTACGATGAAGGGTTAACTTTAGTTGACTCAAAATCCGGAGATGCATTTAGTGCTCTGTCAATGACCAAGCCGGAAAACTACAACTCACCATGCAAATTTGGTTGGGATGCTCTTGAAATTGCTGACGAAGATATCAAAGACGGAACTATTTTGACTTTGACATTTTCGGTAGACAAGAGCGTAAGCGCGAATTCAAAACTCAATGTAAAACTTTCTTATCAAAACGGAAATGTCATTGATTCAGATTTGAACGATATTCCTGTTACAATCAATAACGGCAGTGTTACTATTATTGATTACATTCCGGGCGATATCAACGGTGACGGAACTGTTGACCTTAAGGATGTTACTTTGGTAAGAAGATTGGTTACCGGCTATAGCGTTACAGCTAACAAGTTGGCTGCTGATGTTAATGGTGACGGCGAAGTTACAATGAAAGATGTCGTTTTAATCAGACGATATGTTGTAGATGCCGAGGGCTATGGCGTCACATTGGTTCCAGGTGGAAGTAATGTTCATACTCACACGATGACTGCAACTGCTGCCAAGGTTGCCACTTGTACAGAAAACGGCAATATTGCATATTGGTATTGCTCGTCTTGCGAACAATATTTTGCAGATAAAGATGGAAATAATTCAGTATCGCAAGCGGATACAATTATCACAGCAACCGGACACACTGTAGTCATCGATGCCGCTGTAGATCCCACTTATGACAGCACCGGTTTGACCGAAGGTTCCCATTGCTCAACTTGCAAAACTGTTCTAAAAAAACAAGAAGTAATTCCTAAACTTCAAAAGACAGAGTACTCTATCACTTATCACATTAGTAATGGTGATGAATACTTAGCTCAGCAGGCAATTCAAAACGACAACCCTGCTACATATACAAGCGAACAAGGCGTTTCTAAATTTGCGAATCCGTCTGTTCCCGGCTATCAATTCCTTGGATGGTATGATTTACCGTCAGGTGATGCAGCTGAAAATATTAAGACTATATCTAAAGGCACAACAGGAAATATTGATCTATATGCAAGATGGGAAAAAATATCTTATAAGGTTAATTTCTCATCTGATTTGATACCTGTTTCTTCCATTACATATACGGTTGACGAGGGTGCTGTTCTTCCTTCGCCAAAACTTGACGGCTATATTTTTGCAGGATGGTCTAACGATAACGGTGATGTTATAAAAAATATCGCAATTGGAGTTACAGGATCAAAAACATATAAAGCTAATTGGGTTAGCGAACGCAATCTTGCCTGGTCAAAGACAAAGCTTGATGACCCAATGATTTTGGAGGATGACAAAACTAACACCATCTTGTTCACTTATGAAATAGGAGAAATTAGAAATGTGCCTTTATATGTTGTAGAAGACTTTGGTAAAATAAATTCTGACGGAATTACGAAGACAGTGACGAAGGAAATACAAAAAACTACTTCTACAAGCGAAATGCAAAAATACACCAATACAATTGCTAAGGCAACAACTGATTCTTTTGGTATGACTTTATCTAATGGATGGACTGATAGCACAACCATTAGCAACGAATGGTGTGAAGAAAATGGATTGTCAACCACAGAGGGCGAAACAATAGCCAAAAGTAACACAAGTGGTTGGTATGTAAGTAATGGTAGTTATGGCTCTGATACTGATGTGACATTGGACACAAGGGACGAATATACTTTAAATACGGCAACTAAAAACACCAAAACATACAATAGTAAAGATACAGAAAAAAGACAAGATTTCTCTGCTGGTTTAAATGTTAATTACAAACAAACTGTAGGTGCCAGTGCTGGTCTTGGAGACGGAATCGGTATTGAAGGTAAAAGTGAATTGGGTGTAGGTGCTGACCTAAAGTATTCGAATGGCAAGACTACAACAAGCCATACCGGAAATGATAAAGACGAGGGATCTTCTGATCAAACAGGAGATATTAAGCATAAAGGAACCACACATACTCATGACGGAGGATGGAACACTGAAAGTGGTTCCAGTGGAAGTTCTACAGTTAGCAATACAAAATCATTACTCCAAACTGTAACCAAAAATGTATCCGAAAAGACAGGATATGGTAAGTCATACATAAAAACCGGAAGCGATACTTCTTCACAGGGCTTTTCTTCAACTAATTCAGATACAGAAGAATATTCGAACACTGTCACATATTCTACAGAGGTGTCCGAGAAGGAAACCGTGTCATACACAACAAGTAATGCAAGATCTGGATACCATCGTTGGGTGTATGCAGGAACTGCACATGTATTTGGTGTAGTTGGATATGATATAGCAACAGGATCTTATTTTGTTAATACAATTTCTATTATGGATGATGAAACCCATCCATATGAGGATTACTCATATTCTTATTCTTCATATGATGACAATCAAAGCACATATATCAAATTTGAAGTTCCTAATGATATTGAAAAATATGTGGCAAATAGAGTTTGTAAAAGCGATGGCTTGGAAATAAACAATGAAGGAATTGTCACCGGGTATAACGGAACAGATGATTATGTTTTGATCCCTGAATATAATGTTGTTGATAATTTGGATGGAACAACTACTGTAAACAAGGTTGTTGGATTTACAGAGGATGCTTTCAAAAACAACACAAAAATTTATGGTGTTGAATTATCTGATTTCATTACTAAAATTCCCGATTATGCTTTTTCCGGATGTTCAAAACTTGATACTGTAGTGGGAAACACTATTACTTCTGTTGGCTCATATGCGTTTGCAAACTGTACTTCCTTGAAGGTTTGTGGCATAGGTGATGATGTAACATATCTTGGCGATAAAGCATTTGAGAACCTAGATTATATGGTTGTAAACGCATCAAATAATCAGGTATTAAATGCTGCAACAAATTCCGGTGCTAAAAAAATCACAATTTATGCAGCAGTTGATGCGAAACCATTTGAGAATATAGAAATAAATATTCCAAGCACTTGTGAAAAATTCAAATTCAACGGAATGGGTAAAACATTTAACAATGTTGTAATTAACTCTGATGCGAAAGAAACCATTATTAATAGAGCTACATTTAATTCTACTGCGAAGATACCTATAATAATTAATTCTCCGAAAATCGGATTATATCAATTAACTATAAACTCAAAAGGCATCGGTCTCGCATTAAAGAATGACAATTCGAATATTGAATTGTATGGACCTGTTTCAATTAATTCGGAAGGTCAAAATTCAATATTGTCCAAAAACTTTACCCTTAGTAAATTAGAGTCTAACTTTACTAGTTTGTTGAAAACAAATCACGATATTCTTTGCTGCGGCACAATTACCGATAATGGATTGTTGAATTGTGGCGGTTCTATCATTAAGATTACCGAGGATGAATTTAACGCCCAATTAAAAGGAGTTTATAATATTTCTTTTGATACAAACGGAGCAGATACACAATTAAATGATAAAGTTGTGTATTATGGAGCGGAAATTGGAGAATTACCTACTCCAACAAGAGATTATTATTCCTTTGATGGTTGGTACACAGCTAAAGACGGTGGTGACAAGATTACAGAATCTTCAGTATTTAGTTCTGCTGAGAATATCACATTGTATGCTCATTGGACAAAGAATCCGACTTCTGATTGGGTACTTGAATCTGCACTTCCTGAAGGAGCAAGCGTTGTAGATCAAAAATGGACATATGATCTTACATCTAAAACATCTTCAAGTTCATCAAGCATGTCCGGTTGGACTAAGTACGATACTAAGAGAACCGGATGGGGCGGTACTCAAGGTCCTGTATATTCAAATCCAAGCAATGGTTCAAGAAATGTTTGGAGTGAACAATATGTTGCATCAACAACTACACATTATGTGTATTATCATAGATATAAGAGTAATCAGTGGTCAGATGATGCACATGCAAGTTCTTGGGCACGCCATTCGGGACCGGATGTAACTTCTCCATTACCTAATGGATATTATAGTTCTGTAACAGGACAGAGATATTCCGGTGCGGCATGTAGCGTATGTGGTGCAAGCAATCAATGGCATCTTGAAAAAACATACACTACTAACAACTATGGCACACGCTGGTATTATCAAGAACCGGTATATACCTATTACTACAAGAAGACAGAAGCTAAAGAATCAACAACGGAAGTTACCGCATCTGATTCTATAAGCAATGTTCAGAAGTATGTTAAGTATATAAATAAGTAAATAAACAGATAAGGTTGGAGCTGTAATGCTCCAGCCTTTTTCTTTTGGACACTTTTTCTCACGATAGTTCGCTTTTTGGGACAATTGCTATTTATTTGTTGATATTATGCTTTTTCTACGATATAATTAAAACTGTAATAATATAACCAATGATTAGAATTTGTTAGAAATGCAATCTGATTATTGCTTATTAGCCAGTCAGAAATAAGGAGAATTCAATTATGAATATCGATAAAATCGAAAAGCAGACCACGGAAAATATCCGAGCAAAAGCCAATTTGATTTGGGAAATCGCAACACATTTGGTTGGTTTATATAAGCCACACGAATATGGCAAAGTTATTTTGCCGATGACCGTTCTTAAACGCTTTGATGATATTCTTGCCCCTACCAAAGAAGCCGTTGTAAAAAAGGCTGAAGAACTTCAGACACAAGGTATGATTCCTGCTCTTATGGATGGCATTCTTACTCAAACTTCCGGTTATCAGTTTTATAATAAAAGCAAATTTGATTTCAAAAAACTTCTTGCAGAGCCTGATAATATTGAAGAAAATTTTGAAGATTATATTCACGGCTTTTCAGAGAATGTTCAAGATATATTGACACGCTTTAAATTCGCAGATGAAATTAAAACAATGAACAGCGGTAATGTGCTGTATGTAGTGATTCAAGAGTTCAATTCCGAAAAAGGCGATATGTCACTTGGCAAAATCACTTCGGCAGATATGGGTTATATCTTTGAGGAACTTGTTCGTAAATTTTCCGAATCTTATGACGAGCAAGCCGGAGCACATTTCACAAGCCGAGATATTATTTATCTTATGACCGAACTTCTTGTTGCCCCTGAAAAAGACAATATCAAAGCACACGGTTGTTCTAAAACTGCTTATGATATGACAATGGGTACCTCCCAAATGCTTGGTTGCCTTGAAGAAAAACTCAAAGATATTAACGATAATGCTACGGTTGATTGCTTTGGACAAGAATTCAATCCTGAAACTTTTGCTATTGCTAAAGCTGATATGCTTATCAAAGGAAGCAATGCATCTCGAATGATGTATGGTGATACCTTGAGCGATGATAAATTCAGTGGTTATGAATTTGATTATATTATTTCTAATCCACCGTTTGGTATCGATTGGAAAAAAGAAAGAACGGCAGTTCAGGACGAAGCGAAACTCGGATATGACGGTAGATTCGGTCCCGGACTTCCTGCAATTTCTGACGGTCAAATGCTCTTTATGCTTAACGGTGTAAAGAAATTAAAAGAAGGTGCCGGCAGAATGGCAATCATTCAAAACGGCTCATCTTTGTTCACAGGAGACGCAGGTTCCGGCGCATCTGAAATCAGACGATATGTAATCACCGAGGATTTGGTTGAAGCCATTGTTCAGCTCCCTACAGACCTGTTTTACAACACCGGCATATCTACATATATTTGGCTTATTTCAAAAAACAAGGCTTATGAAAGAAAAGGTAAAATTCAACTTATTGATGCATCTAAATGTTTTGAAAAGCGTAGAAAAAACATCGGTAACAAGCGAGTTGACCTTTCATCAAACTGCATTGATTTAATCGTTGATGCCTACAACGATTTCTCAAATGATACTTATCAAAACGGTGATCTTTCTGTTGAATCAAAGGTATTTGATAATGATTATTTCGGTTATACAAAGGTTACCGTTTTAACTCCTGTTCTTGATGAAAATGGACAGCCGATTTTGAAAAAAGGCAAACCTCAGCCGGATAAAACAAAAACGGATACAGAATCTATTCCTCTAAATGAAGATATTGATGAATTCATTAAAAAGAATGTTTTGCCTTATAATGAGTTTGCGTATCTTGATAGAAAAAAAGATAAAATCGGTTATGAAATTCCGTTTACAAGATTGTTTTATAAATTCGTACCGCCTACTCCGTCCGAGGATATATTTGCAGAGATCAAAGCCTTAGAGGAAGAGGAAACAACACTAATGAAAGAATTATTCGGTAAGGAGAATTGATGACAGAAATTTTAAGATTTCTATTTGGATCGCTGACAGACCCTTTAGGCTTACCACTTGATTGGTGGGAAGAGTGGATTATTTTATTTGTTATTGGTGAAATTGCGTATCATCTTGCATACGGTTTTGTCGGCGAATTATATGATTTTGATATTATTCATACGAGAACCGGCGGCAAGATTGCTCACTGGACTATACGCCTTGTTTGCTATGTAGTTATGTGGGCTGTAACACGAGTCACAATTTGGCTGTGCAGATTGATTGTATCAAATTGGATAACAGCATTATGCATTGTTGCCGGAATTGTGATAATAGCAATATTGATAACTGTCATCAAAAGAAAGAGGACACAAGCATTATGAGAGAAATGAAAAACAGCGGAGTTGCTTGGATTGGTAACATTCCTGATAGTTGGGAAGTAAAACCAATTCGACATTTTCTTGATGAACGCATTGAAAAAAATTCAAACCAGCAAGTAAAAGCGATACTTTCACTTTCCGCTAAAGAAGGCGTTACACTTTATAATGGGGAAAATCATTCTGGAAATAAACCAAGAGAAGATTTATCAGATTACAAAATTGTTAGAAAAAATGATATTGTTGCAAATAGCATGAATATTCTTTCAGGTTCTGTTGGTTTATCTAATTATCTTGGTGTTGTTAGCCCGGTTTACTATGTTTACTATAATCGAGATTCCAATGTAAACAACTTATATTATTTATACTATCTTTTTCAATGCAAAGAATTTCAGCGTGGTCTTTGGGGCTTAGGAAATGGTATCCTTGTCAAAGAATCCGAATCTGGTTCACTCAATACTATTCGTACAAGAATACCCTCAAAGCGACTTAGAATGCAGTTGTTTCCGAGCTGTTCAAAAAAAGAACAGGATCAAATTGTAATAGCACTTGATAAGAATACAAAGAAGATTGACATACTAATCTCAAACCAAGAACAGCAGATTGAAAAGTTGAAGCAGTATAAGCAATCCCTTATTACCGAAGTTGTAACAAAAGGACTTAATCCCGATGTTCCAATGAAAGATAGCGGCGTTGAATGGATAGGCAAAATACCAGAAAATTGGACAATTAAGCCATTAAAATCATTATTTGGGTTTGGCAAAGGATTACCTATAACTAAAGAAAACCTGCAAACTGATGGTATTCCCGTAATAAGTTATGGACAAATACACGCGAAATGGAACAGCGGAGTAACAATACATAACGAATTAAAAAGATTTGTTAGTGAAACATACATTAAAACCAATCCAAATTCTCTTGTAAAATATGGAGATTTTATATTTGCAGATACTTCAGAAGATAGAGACGGTTGTGGAAATTGTGTTTATGTTGATAAAAACGAAACATTATTTGCTGGATATCATACTGTCATACTTACTTCAAGCTCACATAGCAATAATAAGTATTTAGCCTACTTATTTCTAACTGATACTTGGAGAAGTCAAATTCGTTGCAAAGTATCTGGCATTAAAGTGTTTAGTATTTCTCGAAAAATACTATCATCAACTTCAATTATTTTACCAGATATTGCAGAACAAAATGACATTGTTTCTTATCTTGATGATAAATGTGCTAAAATTGACCGTCTTATCGCAATCAAGCAAGAAAAGATCGACAAATTAAATGACTATAAAAAGTCGCTCATTTACGAATATGTGACCGGTAAAAAAGAGCGGTAACAAAAAAGAACGCTGTTAGCGATTATAATATTGTTAAAACAATATAAGGATAGATTCATGTTATTTAAGAAAAAACCGATTTCAACAGAATATTCTGTATATGGATGTTCACTGCAAATTGTTGCAAATAAAGGCGAAATACCTAAAGCAAGAATGTTATGCACAATAAAGTCGGATGATACAATATTAATCGGTGATATAAGGCATTATAAAGACAAGGATTTTTGCAAAGGATATGGCACTTTGATGATGCAAAAGCTTATATCTTATGCAAAAGAAAACGGATACAAAACTATTTACGGTCATTTGTCAACAGTTGATTTAGATCACAAGGATAGATTGTATCATTTTTATGAAAAATTCGGGTTTGAAATTATAGAAATTGAAGAACAAAACGACAATTTTTACGGCAAAATAACTTTAAATTTATAGGAAGGAGGGACATTCATAAACATGGAAACAAATGAAAAGAGATTTGAATACGATATTGAGGAGTATCTTATCACCGAAGGCGGATATGAACAATTCGTAGGTCAAAAGCATGATGCCCCGTCAGGCGTATCTATGTGGATGCATAACCGTCAACACGATGTGGAAAGATGTATCTATATGGATGTTCTTATCGAATTTATCGAAAAGACGCAACCTAAAGTATGGAAAAAGTATAAAAAATATTACGGCGATACTGCACCTGACAAACTGTATATGCGACTGGAAAAGGTTATCAGTGAGGAAGGACTGCTTTATGTTCTGAGAAACGGCGTAACCGATATGGGACATAAGTTTAAGATTTGCTATTTCAAACCTGAAAGCAATTTGAATAAATCGGCTATTGAAAAGTATAATTCCAATATACTCGGTTGTACAAGACAGTTTAAATACTCCCCTAAACTTGATAACACGATTGACATGGTTTTATCTGTCAATGGTATTCCTATTGTGGCACTTGAGCTCAAAAATCAGTTTACAGGACAAGATGTTAACAATGCTAAAATGCAGTTTAAGAAAAACAGAAGTTCAAAGGAATTTTGTTTTAGACCGAACCACAGATTTCTTGTGTATTTTGCTGTTGACCATTACGAAGCATGGATGACGACTGTGCTTCAGGATGGAAAAACATACTTTATGCCGTTTAACCAAGGCTCAAACGGAGCAGGCAATCCTGGCGGTGCAGGGAATCCTGTAAAAGATGGTGAGGATTATTTAACCTCATATCTTTGGAAAGAAGTATTACAGCGTGATTCTTTACTCGATATTTTGCACAGATTTATGTCATATACCAAGTCAAAGAAGAAGCTGATTTTTCCAAGATACCATCAATATGATGTTGTTAAAAAGGTACTTGCCGATGTTAAAGAAAACGGACCGGGTAACAATTATTTGATTGAACACTCAGCCGGTTCAGGCAAATCCAATTCTATTGCATGGATAGCATATCGTCTTGCTTCGGTTCATAATGAATACGACGAGCCTATATTTGACTCTGTTATTGTTGTTACAAACCGAGTTGTGCTTGACGGACAGTTGCAAGAAACTATAAACAGTTTTGACCACCAAGCCGGATTGGTTGCAGCGATTGATGATAAAAAGACATCAAAAGATTTAGCAGATGCTATTGACGATAACAGAAGAATTATTATTTGCACAATTCAAAAATTCCCATTTGCTTATGAGAAAATGAAAAAAATCTCTGGCAAAAAATTTGCCGTTATTGTTGATGAGGCACATCAGGGGCAAAACGGCAAGAGTGCAAAAACCTTGAAAAAAGCACTTGTGGATTTGAATGTCGCTGTTCGGGAAATTGCCGATGGTGAAGATATTGAAGAATACGAAGTAGATTTACAAAATAAATATATCGGTGCTCTTGTCGGTCAAGGTAAGCATAATAACCAATCATTCTTTGCCTTTACCGCCACACCGAAGGGCGAAACGCTTGAAATGTTTGGTACACCTCATCCGTATTTAGATGAGAACGGACAACCGCAAATGCGTAAAACACCATTTCATGTTTACTCAATGCGACAAGCAATTGAAGAGGGATTTATTGTTGATGTATTGAAAAACTATACTACAATTCAAGAGGCTTTTCGACTTGTCAGAGTAACACAGGAAAATCCTGAGCTTATTGAGGGCGCTGCCGCAAAAGCCTTGTTTAGATACTACAAGCAACACGGCTATACCATTCAACAAAAGACAGATATGATAATGTCTAACTTCCTATCAAAAGGAAGATTTACCATTGACGGTAAAGGTAAGGCTATTATTGTATCCGACTCTCGTGCCAATGCGGTTAGATACTATCTTGCAATTAAAGAATATTTGAAGTCACACCCTGAAGAGAGTGTCGGTTCGGATGTTATGGTTGCATTTTCAGGTTCTGTTGAAGTTGATGGCGTTGAATATCGTGAATCACAAATGAATGTTGACGAGAACGGTAAGTACATAACGACCGATAAAAAATTCAGAAAAGTATTTAACAGCCCACTCTATAATATTTTGGTTGTAGCAAATAAATATCAAACAGGATTTGATGAACCGTTGCTTCAGTCCATGTATGTTGATAAAAAATTAAAGGGCGTTAATGCGGTTCAAACACTTTCAAGACTTAACAGAACTTGCTTCGGTAAAGATGAAGTTTTTGTTCTTGATTTTGAAAATACGGTTGATGATATCAAGGATTCTTTCCAACCATACTTTGAATGTACCACGCTTGATGGTGAAGTTGATATAAATCGGGTTTATGATCTGCGTGCGAAGATTCAAGACTATTTGCTTTATAATATGGAGGATGTTCAAAAGTATAGAACACTTATGGACGCCCAATCAAAACAAAAGCAAACACAAACCGGACTCGGAAGACTTTCAGCAATACTGAAGCCGGTTGTTGACCGCTTTTCTGAACTTGAAGAAGACAGGCAGTATGCTGCAAGAGATTATCTCAGAAAATTCAACAACGCATATTCTTATGTTACTCAGCTTGTTAAACTTCACGATGAAGAGTTATTCAATGAATATCTTTTTACATCTCAGTTAGTTAAATTCCTACCGAGAACTTCAAAAGATATAGTTGATATTGATGATAAAATAAGTCTTGAATATGCTTCGCTTAAAGAAACATTCAGCGGCTCTATTAAACTTGATAATGCAAGTGTGGAACTTGTTCCCACAAGCAATCTTGCTCCCAAAAAGCCTAACAAAAAGAAGGATACTTTGCAAAGCATTATCGATAAAGTTAATGAAAAATATCTTGGTGATTTTACCGACGGCGATAAAGTAATTGTTAAAGGCTTGTATGAGATGTTTATGTCAGATCCTGAGGTTAAGTCCAAAATCAAGGATCAAGCAAGAGGTTCAAATACAGAAATGTTTATTAACAGTTTGTTCCCTGACAAGTTCCAAGAGATTGCAACGCGCTGTTATACTCAAAGTGCCGAATCATTCAACAAACTTTTTACCGATGCAGATTTCTATAAAAATGTAATGAATGTTATGGCAGGTATTTTTTATAAAGAGCTTAGAAAAGATTAAAGCATTTTGCTCTCACCCATGTATTGAGTGAGGGCGATTTGTTTTATTAACAATCCATTTGACTTGCAGATACCTTTAATGGTATAATCATCTTGCCAGGAAAATTTCATATTCATAGTTTTCGGAGAACTAAGCGTGGCTTTTTATCTTTTGATAAAAACACACGCTTCTTTGTCATACGCTTGGTTCTTCCAAACTATGAAATTTTCCTGGCAGAAAGTTTGAAGCAAGTGTTTTTTGAGCGTAGCTTCGGCTACGCTCTTTTTGCTTTTCTGCGGTGATTTCAATGGATTATAAAAGCCAAACATGTTGTTTTACAGGGCATCGCAACATTGCCCCATATACGCCCGACATGGTCTTTGAACAGACGAAGGCTATCGTTACCCTGCTCGTTTCTAAAGGCTTCAAATACTTCGGCACAGGCGGTGCTTTGGGGTTTGATACCATTGCTGCACAGGCTGTTTTGTCGGTGAAAGAAACTCATCCCGAAGTTAAACTCATCTTAGTGTTGCCATGCGAAAATCAAACGAAATATTGGAAGCAACAAGATATTGATGTGTATAATGATATTAAATTGAGAGCCGATAAAGTGAAGGTTCTTGCTCCGCATTACTATAACGATTGTATGCAAAAAAGAAACAGACACCTTGTTGATTGTAGTTCTGCTTGCATTTGCTTTCTTACAAAGCACGAGGGCGGTACAGCATATACTGTTGATTATGCAAAACAAAAGGGCCTTGATATAATAAATGTTGTTGAAGAATTTGAAGGATAGCCGAGTTAATTTCCCGACTATCCTTTTCTTTTTTACACATCAGTTTGTTGCGGTCGGACTTTCAACTTGTTGAGATTTGGTTACTGCATATTGTGCCATTCTTGCTCTGTTCTGCTCGAACACTTCATCTACCATATGTGTGTAGATTTTTGCGGTTACAGATATATCTGAGTGTCCCATCCATTCTTTTGCCACATTGATTGGTACTCCGGCTGCCTGACAATCGGTGCAGAAAGTGTGGCGCAGTAGGTACGGTTCAAAGTCGGGAGCTATGATGGAGTTCTTTACTTGATTGCGATAAAGGTAAGCTCCGTTTGCTAAGTCCATTTCCTTTACGAAGTTTTTCCAGCTTTGATAAAAGGCATTGTCATCCATTCGTGTGTGCTTTTCGTACTTTACGAATACATATTCATCGTTGAGTTGCTTTGCCTTGTGTTCCTTTAATGCATCTAAAAGTACAGGCGGAATAGGTATCTTTCGTCCTGTTCCTGCTTCCGTTTTGGATTTGCCGACTGTTAGAATTGCGTTTTCAAAATCTATCCAATCCCACTTCATTCTTCGAATTTCTATCGGTCTAAGTCCGCAGCATAACATTGTAAGCACCATTGTTCCGGCATAGTGTTTAGGTATGGTTTCAAGTATCATTCGGCGTTCGTCATCAGTGATTGGTCTGTGCTTGTTCTCGTACACAGTCGGTAGAACAATGTCCTTTGCCACATTGGTTTTGATAAGTTCCTGCTTTTCAGCCTTTGTAAGTACACGCCTTAATACCATGCGTACCTTTGATGCGAATGCCTTACTCCATCCTGCATATTCGTTTATGAATCTTTGGCAGTCATCCTCAGTTAAATTGCATAACTTTATCGAACCGATGTGTTCAATGATGTGGTTGTAGACGATGTTTTTGTACATGTATTTGTTCTTTTGTGTGCAGTTCGCTTTCTCAATGTTAAGGTGATACCAGTTGTCGGCATAGTTTTTTAGCTTCATTTCGGAGAAGACACCGCCACTCTTTTTCTTCTCTTGGAGTTGATAGTACTCCTTGACCATGTCATCAAGTTTCTTTCGGCAATCCTTTTCACTTGTCTTTGATCGAGCAGTTAATACATCGTATTTTCCATCTTCATTTTTAATTCTTTTTGTCATTCGGTAGCCGATTTGGTTACCGTTTTTGTCGTATAATTCGTACATAATTTACCTCCGTATAGTAATTTTTTGCTCTTTGGCAACACCAACACTACCACACAGTTTTGCAAATAGCCAGACCAATACCTGACAAAAAAGAAACATATTTTTTGTGAGATTTTGACCTGTATGCCGAGTTGAATTTATATATTTCATCAAGAATTGTAGAGATAATTCAGAACATCTTTGATGAAATATAACTTAACTCTGCTGTCACAGGCTGCAGGAATGTTCTCGCATAGCTCTGCAACCTTGTCTTTGCATAACCCGGTAATGATTCCGATTTCTTTTTTGTTGAACATATATTGTCCTTTTTCACGGCAAATAAAGCTCGCCATTTGCTCAATTTCCGCTTTCGTTTTGTTCATCATACGCACTCCTTTCTGTGAATACTCAAAAACCTTGATTTTCTGCGAAAAACACCCCTAACTGCATACGAATTTGGAATCATACGCAAAAGTATTACGAATCGAAAAGCCGACAGGCTTTGCCGGACGGCGTTTTCGGGCATTTCAAAGCCCGAAAATCATACCCCTTTATCCTGCTTTAAAATCGACGGCTTGAAATCCGCCTCAAAATCGATCCAAAAGCCGCAGATTTTCATTAAAAAATCATCGTTTTTTTCATTCACTTTTTTCATTCCGGGCTTTTATATTGTTTATGCATCAAAAATGCAAAAGTAGAAAGCAAAATCAAATCAACCGATGCACAGTATAAATATTTGAGTTTTTTTTACCATTGACCGAGCAGTGTTCAACATCAATCAAGCATTGATCCTCAAGAGATTTTATTGCTCGTCTTACACTTTCGTAACTCATATTGCACTGCTCTGCCATTCTTTTTATTGACCAATAACTTTTTCCTTTTTTATCTTTTTTAGAAACCAAAAAACAATAGACCATAAAGTCACGACTGTTCAATTTATATTTTTCAAAAAAGTCATTTGGCATAATCCAAAATCTTCCGCTTGGAATTTTTTGATATAACATTTTTCATTCCCCTTTCTAAAAATAAAAATAAAAAACCTATACGCATCTCAAAATAAAAATGCATATAGGTTCATCATAGTTTTATTGAATTTTCTCTCCGTTTTCATATTAGCAAATTCATAATTTTCTGTCAAGACCCATTGCAGTTGAAAAAATAACTTGAATTCAAATTCAAACAGAGTTAACATCACCACAACCTAAATCGAAAGGTGGTGAGGATATGAAAGAGATGACTGAACTTAAAATGGTGTATGAACTTGTGATTTCGAGAGCTAACCCTCTTGACAATCCAAGATATGAATTACTTAACCAAGCTCAACGAAAAATGAAAGACGAAATTTTAAATGTCATCAGACAGACCAATCCAAATTATCCTGAAATGGATTATGACGATGATGTGTTTAAATATATCGTCGAGTTTAATGACGAGTATTGTATTGACTCATTTGCAAAAGGAATTTCGTTTGCTTTGAATTTCAAAGAGCAAGCCGAAAGATTTATGAATAAAAAATATGATTATTAAAAAAAGGAACTCACTTCAAATCGAAGTGAGTTCAAAAATCGGGTTCAACAATATCATCACCGGTTATATCATCGATATCATCATAGTTGATATAGGTTCGGACAATTCGTAATCGTTTGAAGGTATTGTCTACCTCAGTAATTATTCCATCAGTATTTATATATCCGTCTTTTACATAGTGTTTAACAGTTATCATCATACCTTTTTTCAATTGGGCGAGTTTGAAATTGAGAACATCAATTTCATAATCGCCCTTTATTTTTTTTGGTATAACTACTTTCTCTTTTTCTCTGACTAAATCATAGTATCCTTTAAGAGCTGCAAAAGGCATGAACTGTTTTGCACGGTCAGCTCTGCTGTTCTTCTTCACCACTTTTGTGACCTCCTATCAATCCGTTCCTCATTCGCTGTGTTGCATTTTCTTGAAGGGACATTCCACGAAAGACAGCGTTCTTTCCATACTTTTCTTTAATGCTCAATATGGTTTTCTGCATTTTTTCTTCTTTTTCGGATTTATCAGGTGCAGTAAATAAATCAAACTGTTCAAAGCCGTCAGCGGTCACTCTGTTGAAACCAATGCTGATTCTTCGTATCGGTATATCCCTGTGAGCTGATTCTTCAAGAAATTTAACAAAGGCTGCTACGAGTTTTTTGTAACTACTCGTGTAGCAACCGAGCTTTCGTGTTCCGCCGGTGCTTTTAACTACATCTTTAGAATATCCAATGTAAAGTGAAATCGAATCTGTTACTAATCCTTGTGCAACCAAATCAAGAGTTAAATTATCAACCATCTCTTTCATGACGAGCTTTGCATCTTCGTAGCAATAATCTTTAAATAAGATTTGACCATTTGACATGGATGTGGTTTTTGAATGGTAATTGTGAATGTCTGCAATAGTACAAGGTTCAATTCCTTTTGAGTGGTCAATTAAAAATTCTGCATTCACTCCGAACTCACGATATAATATATCTTCTTTAGTGTGAGCTACATCGTACATATCATAGATGCCATAGCGTTCTAATCGTTTTGCTATGCCGTGACCTACATTCCAAAAATCTGTAATAGGTCTGTGATGCCATAAAGTTTCTTTGTATTTTTCTTCGTCTAAATAAGCAATGTGTGATGTAATATGCTTTGCTGTAATATCCATTGCAATCTTAGCGAGATATAAGTTTGTTCCTACACCGGCTGTAGCACAGATGTGTGTTTTCTCATATACAGCATTCATAAGCATTTCAGCGATCTCCATTGCTGACTTGTTATATAGATTCAAGTAATCAGTCAAATCAAAAAAGCATTCATCGATTGAATAAACATGAATGTCATCTTGACTGATGTATTTGAGATAGGTTGCGTATATTTCAGCAGAATAATCCATGTACTTTTTCATTCTTGGCATTGCGGTTATATATTCAATTCCTTTTGGGATTTCAAATACACGGCATCTGTTTTTTACTCCTAAGTCTTTCATCGCCGGAGATATAGCGAGCGTAATACCACCATCGCCACGAGTATAGTCAGCTACTACAAGGTTTGTGGTGAATGGATCCAGTCCCCTCTCGACACATTCAACCGAAGCATAGAATGACTTTAAGTCTATACACGCATAAACTCTTTCTTTAGCCATATTCACACCTCGCTTTCATTAGTCTTATTGTATTATATCCATTTCTCGATTCTTTTTCAATCATTCTTTAGAGGGACAGATATTACAAAACTTTCATAAGTCTATTTCAAAATTCCTATTGACAAAAGAACATTCGTTCGATATAATTATATCACAACAGGGACATCTGTCCCTCGCAATCATAAAGGAAGATGATTAACATGAGCGAATCTATTGACTTAGAAAACAAAATAGTTGACTTTATTGATTCCTATTATGATTTGCATGGGTTCCTGCCATCAGTCAGAACCATTGCAGACGGAGTAGGTTCAAATAAATCAACCGTACAGCGAACAACTGCACGACTTCGTGAAGAAGGAATACTGTTTGACAGTAATATCGGTGTAGTGACTCAGCGTATTGATAAGTTGCAAAAAGATTCGGTGATGGTAGGTTTAGTAGGCTCTGTTTCGTGCGGTCCACTCACCTTCGCTGAGCAGAACATTTCCGAATACTTTACACTTCCTACATCATTGGTAGGCAAAGGAGAGTTTTTCTTGCTTCAAGCCTCCGGTGATTCTATGATTGGTGCCGGAATTGATTCCGGTGATTTGGTGCTTATAAAAAAACAAAGCACCGCAGAGTTTGGTCAAATCGTTGTCGCGCTTGTCGATAACGAAACAACGCTTAAAAGATTGAAGAAAAGCAAATCAACCAACGAGATTTATCTTCATCCTGAAAATCCAGACTACAATGATATCTATCTTGATTCTGATTTGGTAATACAAGGCGTTGCAGTTAAAGTATTAAAAGACTTATTGTAAAAGGAGATGTACTGATTGGACAGTCGCATTGTTTTCAGTGGTACTCAAGATCGGTCAGAGCGAAGAAAAGTATTTGTTGAGGTTACTCTCAAACAAGATGTTGATGGGCATAAAATTCCATTGTCGATTAAATGGAAAAATGGAACTGTCTATACTGTTGATAAGCTATCAGATGTTAGACATTTCAGTCCGGTGCCTACAGAGACTGAAACAAGATATACTGTTATGATTGGTCAAAAGCACACATATTTATTTGAGAAAGACAACAGATGGTATGTCGAAGCAAAAGCGTAATTTTTTGAAAGGAAGCGAGTTAAGAAATATTAAGGTAAGTTTAAATAATTTTTTGAATAGACAAAGATTTGAGTATATAGAGAATAGTGTTTGTGAATGATAAGGGCATTTATTTAAACCACCGTAGAAGTGCAAAGGTCGCTCGCTTTTGAGCATATATAAAGTATTGCCGGTGTGGTTTATAACATCGGCTATTTTTTATACTCATTTACGGGAGCATTATATATTTTGTATTTCGGAGGCTTTATAAAATGATAAAAAAAGTAAAAGTCTTGTCACAGCGAGGTACAAGAATCTGTGATGTAGGTGAGACTGAAAACGGACGAATTATTTTAACTTTCAAAACCAAGGAAAAATTCGAGGATATATATCTCGATGAATTTGTTAAGCGTGCATCAAAAGCAGTTGATGAACAGTAGGGTTGCAAAAAGAAACTCACTGCAGCACTTTTGAGGCATAAGACTTGATTGAGCAAAATCGACAGGAATTGAGCCGTATCAAGTGATAATACGATTATTCGTGTTATTACTTGGTGCGGCTTTTTCTTTTGCGACAAGCTCTAATATAAAAATGTAAATTACGACATAAATATGACAATTTATTTTTCCGTAATTTGTTATATTTAGTCTAAAAGAATAATATTCAATGCCGATATGCATTAAGGCATGGATACATAAATTGCAGATTGATTTTTTAATCAATTTACGATTGAGTACCCTTTTGTCTTTATGCCAATCTGTCGGTATATCTCAGCAGGGACTCAATTGGGTTCCTGCTTTTTTTGTTTTCCGTGTCTTTCTGCTTAGGCGGAAAGGACAAGCATAATGAAAATTACTTACAGATTTATTGATGGAACAGAAACCATTGTGGAGGTTGCTGATGAAAGTCTTGCAAAAATCATTTTGGATATGAATAGGCAAGAAGATGCAAAGCAACATCGAATTGCATATAACGAGCGCTCCATAGAACTGTTTGATGAATTGGGATTTCAACTTGGCACTTGTGACTCGTATGACATTGAAGATGATGTTCAAGAAGAAATCGAAAAAAGAAAGCGAGTTAAGGAAGCCTTATCCCACTTAAGTGAAAAACAATTAAGGCGATTAAAACTGTATGCAGATGGAAAAACCTATCGTGAAATTGCAAGTATAGAAAACTGCGATTTGAGAGCTGTTTATCAGTCAATTGAGGCGGCAAAGAAAAAATTTTTGAAGTTTTTTTGATTTTTTTTTAGAAAACACATCAACAAAATCGCAATTTTTCTCTGTATAGTGAAGGGACTTTTTTTGAGACCTTCAAAATTTGACAACTGAATATACAGCTCAAAGGTACATTACTTATATTTCGAGCCGATGTTTAAGTGCGCCATGATCTTAATTGGGAGCGATAAAACTGTAAATTAAAGCCGTATGCAAAACGGTGAGGCGAAGACAGATATAAGGGACAATGATACTTCCGTAACTCGCGGCTCGGTCACAAAGAAGACGGAGAGGTTAGATTCCTATGAGTTTGCTCGCACGCAAATGCCTTTCGAGTTCCCAAGTCAAGGGGTGTTGAGAACAAGTATTGACTATTAAATACCAAAAAGAATAACTGCCGTTATTTATTTGGATAACGGCAGTTGATTGCGGTTTTTGAAAGTTCTCATGTAGTTGGCAGTTTTGTTGAATCTCTCTCCAAAAAAAAGCAAACCGGGCTTTTATATTGTTTATTACGCAAAAATGCAAAGGTAGGTCGAAATAATACTTACGCATGAGAACTCCCAAAAGCTGCAGTCGCAGTTAAAAAATGAAAGGATGATGATAAATATGATTGTGTCTATTTGAGTTAATAAAAAGCATTAAATTTAAGGAGGTAATTGTCATGAGAGATATGGCAAGAATTTTATACAACATTTTATGTGATGTACCGATGATTGAAGATGTACAGTATATCGGCAACGCTGCGTATATCAACCTTGAAGATGGAGATATTCTGAAGATTTCTCTTAATAGCTCCAATGAAAACCATGTGTTTGATAAAATCAAACTTCGTCTTATCAAAAGAGACTGGGGAACACTTGATATCTGTTATTTGGAATTCAAGGAATATTTTTCGCCGGTGCGGATTGGCAAGGATTATTTCCTTTCCCCTGCCGTAAAGAAAAATGATAAAGGATATATGTGGAATGTTCTTCCTAATGAGAACGAACTGGATATTCTTGTTGAAGACATTCTTTCATATATCTGCACATTCGAGTAAGGAGGATATAGAATGAATGAATTTTTAAGACTTGAAAGAGAAGCTAAGCGATATAAGGACCAGTACCCCAAGGGCACTCGCATTGAACTTATCTCTATGGAGGATCCACAAGCAGTTCCACCCGGCACAAGAGGTACGGTGCAATTTGTCGATGACATTGGTTCAATTCATATGAACTGGGATAACGGCAGAACATTGGCTCTTGTTCCGAAAGAAGATAGCTTTAGAAAACTCACAGAGCCGGAAATTGAGCAAGAGCAAAATGCTATGTGCGTAGAAGAAACCACAGACGATCTTGCTGATGAACAGCCTGATGGTCCTGTAATGAGTATGTGAGGTGATAAAAGTAAATATAAGGCTGATGCCTTATGGGTATCAAATATCTTGATATGTTTTCCGGAATTGGTGGCTTTAGATCTGCACTTGATAGAGTCGGCGGATTTGAGTGCGTCGGCTTTTGCGAGATAGATGAAAAAGCCAAGGAAACATATGAGATTCTATACGATACGGAAGGAGAATTGTATTTTAATGATGCACGAGAAATCAATCCAAATGCACTTCCCGATATCGACCTTATTTGCGGAGGATTCCCTTGCCAGAGCTTTTCTATTGCTGGAAAGCGAGGCGGATTTGAAGATACAAGAGGCACATTGTTCTTTGAAATTGCAAGAATTGCTGCCGTTAAGAGACCTAAATATATGCTTCTTGAAAATGTTCCCGGATTGCTTAACCACGACCAAGGCAGGACATTTCAAAAAATCATCAGTTCATTGGATGAATTGGGGTACGATGTCACATGGCAAGTGTATAACAGCAAGGATTTCGGAGTTCCCCAATCAAGAAAGCGATTGTATATTGTCTGCTTTAACAGAGAAAAAGTGCGAGGCGAAATATTTGCTTTCCCTGAAACAACTTCTTCAAATACTGTCCGATGCATCCGAGGAAGTGAAGGTGATAGAGTGTACTCCGTTGATGGTACATCAATTACTCTCACAAGCTCGGCAGGAGGATTTGGCGGAAAAACAGGACTCTACTTAATTCCTGTTATCAGCAACACAAAGTTTGGTTATCAATATGCCAAGCCTGGTGATAGCATTGATATTGCATACTTAGGGCAAAAACAGAGGCGAGGTCGTGTGGGAAAGAATGAAGCACATACATTAACTACTACGCCATCACAAACTTACTATTTCATTGACATGAATGCTGATCCTAAACTCACTGAAATTGCAAGATGTATCACAGCAAGACAAAACGCAGGAGTAAGCAAGCATAAGGGTGAACATTCAGCGTTACTTGTTTTAGTTGGTGAATTTAATGCGGATGAGTTTTCTGATATATATGCAAGACTTCACGAATTCGTGGAGCTTGACGAAAAAGAAAACAAAATTGCATTGCTGATTATTGTTGCTGATACTCAATGCTTTGTTGGTTTTATTCGTAGGCTTACTCCAAAGGAATGTTGGAGACTGCAAGGCTTTTCCGATGAACAGTATTTGAAATCACGAGAGGCAGGATTCAGTGATTCCCAACAGTATAAGCAAGCAGGAAATGCGGTCACCGTAAATGTAGTTGAAGCACTTGCGAAGCGAATTAAAATAATTGATGAAAGAAACAAAGGAGGTTTAAATGGCTAACGATATACGAAACATTTTAACCATCAGTGGTAACCAAAGATTGATTGACGAAATGCTCAAAGCAATTCAGGTTGATGCGTTTGGCAGAGGTTCTATCGATTTTAAAAAGGTTTTACCGATACCGAAAGATTTGGATATACCCGAAGGTTCTGATACTCGTGATGGCATTGCTCTTGTTAAGGACTTTCTTGATAAGATACCAAACGAGGATTTGAGTCGTGAGGGTACTTTTGATGATTTCATGGAATATTTGAAGAAATATGCAAATGGTTTGACAGAAGATAAAAAGGAAATATGGAATTTAGGCATAGCAGCAGTTTCAAATATTCACTATTATAACTCGGCAACTTGGTATGATTGGACAATTAAGAATTGGGGTACAACCTCGCTTGCATACAAATACCATAAAAGCGATAACCCTAATGAGCTTAATTTTTTAACAGCCTGGAAACCGGCGAAAGGAATTATCGGTAATCTTTCAAAACATTATCCCGAATTGACATTCACAATTAAGTGGGCCGATGAGGATTTCGGAGAAAACTGTGGAACTGAAACATATCAAAACGGAAAAGTTGTTTCGAGAGAACTGCCCCATACAGATGTGTCAGCAGTTGATTTTGCGGCTGATATTTGGCAGATGAGTCCTGCTGAGCGAGGATTGGTTCTCAATTTATCGGGCAACAAATACATTTGCAGTAGTGTTGACGAATATTCCGTAGTTGAAATATTCGGAAAACTCGGTCTTTTCGCAAATGAAAGATTAACCGAGGACGATGTTCCCAAAGGATTACACCTTTATCATTTGCGTTATGACGATGATAACTGTGAAATGCAAACGCTTGAGCGTAAAGTGACTGTTAATCATGCCGGTTCATTGGTGACAGCCGAAGAGATTGACTTTGGCAATAAAGAATACATTGAACTTACTGATGAAAGCGACTTGAGTTTTTTAGGTGTAGACAGTGATTTTGAACATTTGCTGTCGGGTGATATACCTACTTTCGATACTTTAGATGAATATATTAACAAGGATGGTGGTCTTACATATGATTAAGGAAATCAATGAGCTGGATTTGCTTAAAATGAAAGATAAAGAAGGCTTAATTCTTCAAGGTTGCGGTGGTGACCTTAATGATTGGCTTCAAGGAATTAACGAGGATTTCACAAAACGAAACATTCTTATGAATAATTCCAAATTTGAAGATATCTACTCGTTTAAGTCGGGTGAAATTACAAATCTTTTATTCCCACTTGATAATGCAGATGTCAATATTCCTAAGCTTGCCATGTGGCGAATCGGTACGCATGAGGTGTTTGGTGGCACTTGGTTATCAGATTATATAGACAACAGACTTTCTGACAAGGAAGAAGTTGTTAATAACGAAAGCCAAGAAGTCATAAAACCGGATTGCGAGCTTATCGGTCAAGACAGCAATATCTTTAATCTTATGGGCATTGCGGCTCGTACTCTTAGAGAAAACGGTCTTGATGAGCAAGCAAAAGAGATGATTGACAAGGTTACAAATTCCGGAAGCTACAATGAGGCATTATTAGCTATCAGCGACTATGTTAATATTGTAGGTCCAGATGAAAGTGAAGATGAAGGGATGTGTATGGGATGAATAATCTGTTGTGTTTTGTTTTAGGCGTAATGGTCGGCGGTTCTGTCGGAGTCGCTTTTATGTGTTGCTTTCAGCTTAATCGAATGAATAAACTCAATGAGCAAATTGCATCGTTGCAGGCTGAGTTAAACAAAAATGGTGATTGTAATGGAACCCTATGAAGCACTTGCTAATCGTGTGATTTCGTTTACTGTTGAGGATTACAGGTGGGCACGAAAAATATTGCACCGATATCCGAATCCACGGACGAAATCACAGCGGAAAAAGTGTGCTGCGGCAAGACGGTATATATACGATTTTCGTGTTTGTCACAAATCGGAATATTGGCATATTTTAACCGATGTTGATTTGGATTTGCTATATAAAAGAGTTGTTGACGAATGTGATAAAAGATACGGAAAATATAACCCTGTACCAAGACCATATAAAAACAAATAACACACAGAGCTTACCCTAAATATTATGAACAGTTTTATGTCTTGGGTAGGCGGTAAAAAAGCTCTGCGTGAGGAGATTGTTAAACGCCTACCCCTTAACTATGGTAGATATATTGAAGTATTCGGAGGCGGCGGTTGGGTGCTGTTTCATAAACACCCCGACAAATTTGAAGTGTATAACGACTTCAATCAAAATTTAGTGAATCTATATCGTTGCGTTAAGGAAAAGCCGGAAGAATTGATTAAATGGTTAGAGTTTTCACTTGACTCACGAGCAGATTTTGAATATATGACGAATCGCTTAAAAGACGATGATTTGTCTGATTGCCAGCGAGCTGCATATTATTATTCATTGATTCGATACAGTTATGCATCCGGTGTTGACAGCTTTGGAAGCCAACCGCACGATATGTGGAAGAACTTTCCGCTAATTCGTGCTGCACACGCAAGACTCCGAAATACAATTATCGAAAACAAAGATTTTGAAAAACTGATAGGTCAGTATGACAGACCAATCAGCTTTTTTTATTGTGATCCTCCGTATTACAATACCGAAGATTATTATGACGGTGGCGGATTCGGAAAGGACGATCACGAAAGACTTGCGAATACGCTTTGCAATATACAAGGCAAGTTTCTTTTGTCATACAATGACTGCCCTGAAATTAGAGAGCTATATCAAAGACCGGGAATTCTTATTGAAGGTATTACCCGAATTAACAATATTGCTCAGCGATATGAGGGTGGCAAACAATATTCAGAACTTCTCATATCAAATTACGATACATCGGAACGAATGAAGTCATACTTCCAATTTTCCTTGTTTGATCGTGAGATTGATGTGGACAAGATTCTGTCTGAAAAAATAATTTACCGAGGAGGTTAAAGTTAAAAATGGATAAACAGTATAAGGTAATTGATGACCGAGGCAGATTAACGATACCTCGATCAGTTCGCTTTTTGACCGGCATTACTGCCAACAGCATTGTGAGTCTTACTTTTTCAAAAGACCAGATTATCATAAAGAAAGAAAAAATTTGTGATAACTGTCAAAATGAAAAGGAAGGAAAAGAAACTATTACCCTTGCAGAGTTCTTGAATCAACTACCGGAGGCGGAGCAGGATGCTGCTTTGATTCATTTACTCGTTGAGAGATCAAAGAAAAAAGGAGGATATGAAAATGTCGGACAAAATCCCTCTTTATCGCAGCTCTCTTAATACAGCAAGACATTGTAATGAGGTCGACATTTGGCGTCAAAGTGACTTAGAAAACTCACGCTGTGCAACCGCTATTCATAATGGTATCAATAATAACTTTGTTGACAACCACTTGAATACTGATTTCATGAAAAGCATTATTGACGAGTTTGGCTTTGACCGAGTCAGTTATATTCTTGCCTGCAATATAAAAAGAGCTATGCAGGACGCCCGATATTCACAGGAAAACAAAAATTGGAGTGAGCTGATTGCTATCCCCGACAGCAATTTGCGAAACGAATATCTTATTAACAATCACCCGGTTCTAATTAATGCTCTAATTGATAAAACTCGAATTGCATTCGATGAATTACATATGTTTTCGGCTGATGATTGCGAATCAATGGCAGGACAAGAACTTACCGGCAAGGTATTAGTTTTGAAACCATCTATTCTTGGGGATGAATACAAATCCCCTGACAATCAGTTGTTTTTAGCAACAGCCGGGTTTGGATGTTCTCCAAGTTCTCTTGGTCGAAGTATCTATGGTGTCTTTCTAAAGGATAATGAATACACTTCATTCTATCGACAAGACTTTTTGGGCATAGCAAGAGATGATGTGTTACCAGATTGGGCAAAAAGCAAATTAGAAACGCAAGAGCTTGAATCGTTGGAGACGGTTCAGCAAATGTAAGGAGGATATATGAGAGTAAAGATCTATCAAATTAACGCAGAAAAGGATGAGAATGCAAAACGCTTCTCACCTTTTTCTTATGCTGATGAACATGGCGGTGTAAATTCCGACATGTATAAACAAGTGTATTTTGGCGATTTGGATACAGATGATTTAGAGGGTGTGTTTGCAAAACTTAATGAGAGTGATAAACCACCGCTTTATCAAGGTACCAGCCTATCAGTCAGTGATGTAGTTGAGGTGTTTGACAGTGAAGATTCAAATGCAGATAGCAAATGCTTCTATGTTGATTCTGTTGGATATAAAGAACTGGATAATTTTGATACTTCACTCTGCAAAGAGATGGATGGAGAAAAGGCAGTATATATTACACCGCACCATACACCGCTTGTTCTTAATGTGCACATTAATGACTACAAGGATCTTGTTGCTGCAGTCGGAGGCTTGATTGAGTTGACTCATCCGTTTGATGATAATGCTTGTGTTGTCGGAAATGACGAGGCAAAGTTAATTGGGATGGATGGAAATCGGCGAATCGGACAAAGTATTTATGCCGGTCCTATTCTCATTGTTGGTGATACCGGTGATGAATACTTTGAATCTTTGACTGACGAGCAAGCAGATTTCTATGCAGACAAGTTTAAAGAAATTGAAGATATTTCAGAGGAAGAGGTGCAGTCGGATATGTATTGTACCTTTATTCCTTTGGAGATGAATTAAAGGAGGAATACTTATGGCAACTACTGTTGCAGCACGAATTGATCGATTGATTAATGACGAAAGCAAAACCAAGGCTTATGCTACTCTGACAATCAATGATGCTTTTGCAATCCATGGTGTTAGATTGATTCAAGGTAAAAACGGTCTTTTTGCATCGATGCCGTCAAGAGCGGTAACAAATGAACAGGGCGAAACAGAATATGTTCCGTTTGCAAATCCAATCACCAAAGAAGCGTCGGACGCAGTAAGAACTTGCCTTGTGAATGCATATAACGAGGCGATTGAAGCACAAGCCGAGCTTAATGATATGCTGAATTCGGATATTGAAGAGATTCCGGATGAGGAAGAACCGCTTACTCAGTCCATGTAGTTTTTATTGTTGATATTGCTTAATTAGTTATATTGATATTCTATCAATACTACCAAATATTGTACTATGGACCATATTCTACTTGATTTATAATATACTTTGAGTTAATGTACAGTTGAAAGGAGATAGATACATATGACTAAAAAGTTAATATTAACAATATCATTTATCGTTTTATCAGCACTCATATTGGTAAGTTGCTCAAACAAAGTTAAAACGCCAATGCCGATTTCAGAAAGCAGTACAACATCCGCAGTTGAAAGTCAGTCCGAAGATGAAGGCACAACAAATATGGAAGTTCAAACATCGGATGAAACTTCAAAGGAAAAATCTGTTTCTAAAGAAAATGAGCAGAAGCCGTCTGACTCGACAAAAGGTAATAATAAGAATACTTCAACCTCACCAAAAAAGAACACTGATAAAACTGAAAAAGAAACACCTACAAAGACAAATACCAAATCGGTACAGTCAAGTTCTACAACAATTAAGCAGACAAGGAAAGAAACCACAACCAAAAAAGTTACCACTACCACAAAGCCGACAACCGCAAAACAACATACTACTCAAAAATCTTTTGATGTAAATCACTATGTAAACTATGCGAAGAATTATGCTAAAAGTATCGGGTTAAATCTTGATAGCAGTTGCACGGATTGTTGGGATAATCCTATCAGTGCAAATGCCAATTGTTCAAATCTTGAAAGAGACATCAAAAACCGACTTAACCGATACAAAAATAGTGAAGATTTTACCGATGTATGGATTTGGGCAGAAAGCACCGGTAACGGTAACTATAATATCTATATCGGCTATGCTTAATTAAACAATTAAATATTTCATAAAGCACATCGTTTGACCGGTGTGCTTTTTGTTTTTAAGGAGGAATTTTTTAATGAAGAAATTTTTCAAAAGAAGCACATCAATGTTTCTTGCAGTATTGATGTGCTTTTCTTCTCTTATCGGTGTAGCTGCAACAGCATATGCGGCTACCAAACAGGATGTATATATCATCGATCTTCCGAGGGCGAAAGAAACCAATAAAGATAATTGGGGACATCCTGCATATGAACTTTTAAACGGCTGGAGCACCTTTAACACCGATTATGTCACAGTTAAAGCAATCGGTGATTATGAGGGCGATTCCTGTTACTGCATTGAACCCGGTGTTCCGCTATATACGGGAGATAAACTTTCAAAGGAGGCAGAGAGCTTTTGGGATAATTATCCCAGCAAGTATAACAAGACGATTGACCCTGATACAATCAAAATTTTTCTTGGCAGAATTATGCAGTATGGTTATACAGGCAAAAATTCTGTGGATTGGGTTTCTACCAATTCAGAAAAGGCTGATGACTGCGCCAATCACCTTGCCACACAGCTTCTTGTATGGGAAACAGTAATCGGTGAACGAGATGATAACTTTAACCATGTTGATGCCACTAAGTCTGGTAAACACAATATTAAAGAGATTATTTCAAGTAAGCACCCGCTTAGAAGTAAGATTTTGAGCCATTACGCCCGTATTGAAAAAAGTGTAAAACAGCATACTACAGTACCGAGTTTCACAAGCAGAAATAAAAGCAAGGCACAGACAGTTGAACTTAAGTGGAATGGCAAAAACTATTCGGCTACATTAAATGACAGCAACGGAGTTCTTGCAAATTATGATTTCAGCGGCAGCGGTCTTTCGTTCAGCAAAAGTGGAAATACACTTACTATTTCAACAGATACCGCTCCGAAGGATGATGTGCAGATTACTGTCAGCAAAAAGAACAGTACAAGAAAAGCCGTTATCACATGGACTGATGAGAAAATCGGACCGCAAAGCGGACAACTTCAGGATATCGTCACCTTTGGTCAGTCTGTATCCGACCCTGTAAAAGCATTCCTTAATGTCAAAGTGTCTTTAGGTAATGCAAAGATTAAGAAAGTCAGTGAAGACGGAAAGGTAGATAATGTTAAGTTTCACATCAGCGGTAACGGTATTTCAAAAGATGTAACCACCAATGCAACGGGCGAAATTCAAATTGATAATCTTCCGCCGGGTAATTATCAAGTAAGCGAATACACGGATAGCAAATATGTACCGCAGAATACAAAAACGGTTACTGTTATCGGTGGACAAACTGCAACCGTTGAGTTTTCAAATGTCCTCAAACGAGGTTCTCTTACCGTAACAAAAACTTGCGAAGACGGTTTGAACGAAGGTATTAAGTTCCACTTGTATGGTACTTCATTATCGGGTATTGCAGTTAATGAATATGCTGTAACCGATAACACAGGTGTGGCTCATTTTAACAATATCCTTATCGGTTCGGGTTATACGATTGAAGAAGTAGACACAGCTATTCGTTATGTTATTCCTGATAACCAAACAACAACTGTTGAATGGAATAAAGTAACAAATAACGATTTCAACAATGTACTCAAAAAATTCAGAGTAACCGTAACAAAGCAAGACTACGAAAAAGGACACGCACAAGGCGACGCAAAGTTAAGCGGTGCAGTATATGGTTTGTTCAAAGGTAATGACCTTGTCGCTCAATATACAACCGACAGTAACGGCTCTTTTACAACAGACTATTTCGTATGCGGTACAGACTGGACTGTTAGAGAAATCAGCCCAAGTGAAGGTTATCTTCTTAACGATACGGTGTATAAAGTAGGTGCAGACCCGAAAGATTATACAGTTGAATACAATAACGCTCCCGATATGACCGTTATGGAGCAAGTCATTAAAGGTAAAATCAGTATTATCAAACACACAGATAACGGCGATACCCAAATTGAAACACCCGAAAAAGGTGCTGAGTTCCAAGTTTATCTTAAATCATCAGGCTCTTTTGTAAGTGCAGACAAAGATGAAAGAGATACTATTATTTGCGATGAAGACGGTTTTGCAAGTACAAAACTACTTCCATATGGTGTTTACACTGTTCACCAAACCAAAGGCTGGGCAGGTCGAGAACTTATCACTGATTTTGATGTTTTCATCAATAAAGACGGCAAGACATACAAATTCCTTATCAATAACAAGAATTTTGAATCGTATCTCAAAGTAGTTAAGCTCGACAAAGAAACAGGAAAGCAGATAGCTTACGAGGGTGCGGCATTCGAGATTTACGATAGTGACAATCATAGGGTTACAATGCAGTACACTTATCCCCAAGTAACATCAATTCATACTTTCTACACCAATAAAGAGGGCTATTTAATCACACCCGAAAAGTTGCCGTATGGTGATTATACTCTTAAAGAAGTTCAAGCACCGTACGGATATGTACTTGATGATACACCGATTCCGTTCTCTATCAGTCAGAAAAATTCATCAACCGATACAGGCGTTACCGTAGTTAAAGTTAAGGCACGAGATGTTGCACAAAAAGGTGTAATCAATATCACTAAAACAGGTGAGATTTTTTCATCTGTTGAAGAAAATAACGGTGTATATACTCCAAAATACAGCGTCGGTAATCTTAAAGGTGCAGTATTTGAAATTTATGCTGCCGAAGATATTACAACACTTGACGGCACAGTAAGATATGAACAAGGTGCTTGGGTTGATACAGTCACAACCGACAAAGACGGTGTAGCTGAATCAAAGGAACTTTATCTTGGCAAATATACTGTGATTGAAAAGACAGCACCAAACGGCTTCGTTCATAACGGTACAAAATACGATGTAGAACTCACCTATGCAGGGCAGAATATTTCCGTTACTTCTACCGAACTTTCGGTGTATAACGAAAGACAAAAGGTTGCTGTATCACTGAAAAAAGAAATGGATGAAGATAAGACTTTCAACTTTGGTAAAAATAATGAAATCTCATTCGTTCAGTTTGGAATTTACGCAAACGAAGATATTAAAGCAAGTAACGGCGATGTTATTCCAAAAGATGCTCTTATCACTTTTGCAAATTGTGATAAGGACGGAAATATATCCTTTGACTGTGATTTGCCGATTGGTTTTAAGTGGTATGTAAAAGAGATTGCCACAGATAAGCACTATATCTTGTCTGACACCAAATATGAGTTCGATACCGAATATCAAGGTCAAGATGTCAAGGTTATTGATATTGAAGTCAATAACGGTGAGGCTATTGAAAACAATCTTATTTACGGTTCTGTTAAAGGCTTAAAAGTCGATAGAGAAACCAAAGAAACAATCAAGGGTGCAACCTTTGGCTTGTTCAAATCGAATACTACCGAATTTACAAAAGAGAACGCAATTTTAACTGCTGTTACCGATGAAAACGGTATCTTCACCTTTAGTAACATTCCTTATGGCGAGTATATCATCAAGGAGTTAAAACCGGCTGAAGGATATCTTGACAACGAGGATATTTTCAAGGTTACTATTAGTACACACGAACAGATGATTGAGCTTACGCCTATAAACGATAGGATTCCTGAGCTTAAGACTACTGCAACGGTAGACGGAAACAAGGAAGTTAATGCTACAGAAGTATTTACTCTTACCGATACAGTTGAGTATAAACATCTCGTTCCCGGCAAGGAATATGCACTTAAAGGTGTATTGATGAATAAAGCCACAGGCAAAGCACTTGAACTTGACGGAAAAGAGATTACTTCCGAAGTTAAGTTTACACCCGAACAGCCAAGTGGTACAGTCGATGTGCTTTTCACTTTTGACAGCAAATTTATTAAGACCGAAACACAAATTGTAGCTTTTGAGTATCTTTATAAAGACGGCAAGGAACTGTCAACACATACAGATATCGAAGACGAAGGACAAACGGTTACAATTCATATTCCGTCAATTAAAACGACAGCAAAAGCCAACGATAAAAAGAAGGCTACCGCCAAAGGCAAATTGACTATTACCGATACTGTATCATATGAAAATCTGACACCCGGTAAGGAATATGTAATCACAGGCGTTCTTATGGATAAAGCCACGGGCAAGCCGTTTATGGTGAAAGGTAAAGAGGCTACTTCAACTGTGAAATTCACGCCGGACAAAGCAAACGGAACTGTTGAAGTGAAATTCACTTTTGATGCATCTAATATTAAAAAGTCTACTGACCTTGTAGTTTTCGAATCCTTGTATCGTGATAATGTTGAGATTGCTGTTCACGCTGATTTAAAGGATAAAGGACAAACTGTGACTATAGTCCCTCCTGCCCCTAAAACTCCTAAAACAAGTGACAATAGAAATCTTGGCACTTGGATTGGTCTTGGTGGTGTTGGACTTGGCGCAGCTGTTGCTGCTCTTGTACTTAAACTAAAAATGAGAAAAGATGAGGATGAATGATGAAACGAGTATATATTTGTGCTCCACTTTCAGATAATCCAAATCAAGATGTGATTGAAGCAGTTCGTTTCGGCGAATATGCTATGAAAGAATGCGGTGCGGCTCCGGTCGTTCCGCATTTTCACATCTTAATGGTTAATCCCAAAAATGATAAAGAAACTGAGCAAAGAAAATTGGCTAATTTTAGTTTTTTATGGATGGTCGATGAACTTTGGGTATTCGGTGATTCTTGGACAGATGAAATGATGGAGGAAATATCAAGAGCTGAAATGCTCAAAATCCCGATCAGATATCATTCTGACGATAAAGTTAAATCAATTTTGAAAAAATACGGAGGTATTCTAAATGAACAAAGTTATAAATAAATTCACTAAAAACCAGTGGGCTGTTTTTGTCGTTGCACTTGTATGTGCATGTCTTTTTACTGCAACAACAGTCTATGCCGCCGGAGATGTTTCAACTGCAATTACAAGCACTTGGAATTCGGCGAAATCTCAAATAAAAACAGTTGTAAACAATGTTGTGTTTCCTGTTGTCGATACAATTCTCGCCGTTCTTTTCTTTGTGAAAATCGGTACAGCATATTTTGATTACAGAAAACATGGTCAATTTGAATTTGCGGCTCCTGCTATTCTTTTTGCTTGTCTAATCTTTACACTTACAGCTCCACTCTATATTTGGGGTATTGTTGGTATGTAATGGAAATAAATGACAAGTGCATATAACTGCATTATTATGTAAAACATTGTGTTGACATTTTGCATTTTTAGGATATAATAGTATTAGAAGGAGATGATACTATGGCAACAACAAATATAAATGTTAGAGTTGATGAAAATCTTAAAAAAGATGCAGATGAACTTTTTTCTGATTTAGGATTAAATATGTCAACGGCAATTACGATGTTTTTGAAGTCAGCGGTAAATAATGATGGAATTCCTTTTGAGGTAAAGCGTAAAGAACCAAATGCCCAAACAGTTTCAGCTATTGAAGAAGTTTTGAAAAAGAATAATTTGTCAGGTCCGTTTAATTCTGTAGATGCTTTAATGGAGGATTTAAATGCTTAAAATCTATTATGGCTCCAGATTTAAAAAAGACTATAAACAAATGATTAAGCGTGGCTGTAAGCAAGAAGACTTTAGAAAGGTTGTCGAAATTCTTGTTACAAACAAGCCATTACCGGATAAATACCGAGATCACAGTTTATCCGGAAATTATAATGGATTTAGAGAATGCCATATTAATCCTGATTGGCTTTTGATTTATCAAATAGATAATGAGGTTCTTACATTAACACTTACAAGAACAGGAACACACAGCGATTTATTTTAAACTTAATACTGATACGAAAAGCACTCTTTTTATAAGGGTGCTTTTGTCTTTTGGAGGTGATTATTATTTTTGATTGGTTAGGAGATATAATCTCCGGTATGGGTGATGCGATCGGAAATGCCTTTTCGGGTATTTCCGATTCAATCATTGATGCTATTCTAAACAGATTTATTCAATGGCTTTTCAAGTCAATATATGATGGGATTGCTAATTTCTTTACGCAAATTTCAAATATGGGTACAGAGATTTTTGATTTGTCATGGGTACAAGCTGTTGTTAAGTTGTTCTCTTTATTCGGTTGGAGCCTATTTGTAGTAGGCGTTGTTGTATCTGCATTTGATCTTGCAATCGAATATCAAACCGGCAGAGCAAATATTAAAACAACTGCACTTAATTGGATTAAAGGTTTTATGGCAGTTTCTTTATTTACGATTACGCCAATTGAGTTGTACAAATTTTGTGTTTCTCTGCAAAATACATTTGCTAAAGACTTGGTAACGATAGCTGCTGGTGAGCAATATGTTTCCCTTGGAAGTCTTGCTACAAAAGTGCTTGTTTCATCGTTTAATCCAAGTGGCACAATGATTACAGCAGGACTTTTTGAACTTGTTACGCTGATTGCATTAGGATTCTGTGTATTTAAAATCTTCTTTGACAATATCAAGCGAGGCGGAATACTGCTTATCCAGCTTGCTGTCGGCAGTTTGTATATGTTCTCTATTCCGAGAGGTTATGGTGATGGTTTTAATAATTGGACAAAGCAAGTGTTTGCTTTATGTTTAACTGCCTTTTTACAAACTACACTTCTGTTCCTCGGTTTGCTTTCATGGAGTACAAATATGCTACTTGCTATCGGTATTATGATGAGTGCTGCTGAAGTTCCAAGAATAGCACAGCAATTTGGTTTGGATACAAGCGTTAAGGTCAATGTTATGAGTGCAGTTCATATGGGTACTTCTGCAGTCAATCTTGTTAAAGCGGTTGGCAAGTAATTATTATATTAAACAATTAACGCTCGTCATTGATGGGCGTTATTATTTTATCCGAAATTCAGGAGGAAAAATGAAAAAACAATATATTTATCCGCAGAACATGAGAGCGTCTGCAACCTTGTGGCTGTGGTCATTAAAGGATTTTGTTGTAGTTATAATCGGTGCATTATTTTCAGCTATTGTATTGGCAACAACAAAACTGATGATTCCGGCTGTACTTGTCGGAACATATGCTCTTTTGTCAATTCGTGCGGACGGAACAACAATGCTTGATTTCATTAAATATGGAATCAAGTTTTTTATTTCAACACAGCAATATTACGAATGGGGCTTGAAAGACGAAACACTCCCCAAACAGAATAAAACAAAAGTAGGTGATGAAAATGGCAAAAAAGAAAAGTAAAAATACGGTTCAAGACCTTATCGGTATTGAAACATTTACAAAAAGAGGTATAAAAACAACTCACGGTGAGCTTGTTTATTACCTTATCAGTCCAACAAATATTTCTGTCCTTTCAAAAGAAAATATCGAAATCAAAATATGGCATTTAATGCAGGTGTTATCGGCTCAGCCTAATATTGAAATCTCTTGTATTGATTCATGTGAAAGGTTTGATGATAATAAAAACTTTATGCTTGATCGCCTTGCAAAAGAGCAAAATGAGAGTGTCAGAAAATGCCTTGAAAAAGATATTGATTATCTTGATAACATTCAAATTGAAATGTCAACAGCTCGACAATTCATGATGGCTGTTCGTTTTAGAAAAGAAAAGGAAGAACAGAAATTCAATCAGATTAACAGAGTGGAAAAAGCAATTGCCGAACAAGGCTTTGAAGTTAAACGAATGAATAAAGACGATATTAAGCGCTTTCTTGCTATTTACTTCGGAGCTTCAATGCAGGGCGAATTGATTCCCGATGTTGACGGAGAGGATGGATTTGATGAAGAAAAGCTCAAAAAGGTGGTGGTATAAAGTGATTGAAGCAATTTTAACTGTAATTATCATTATTGCCTTTGCTTTCGCCGCCTCTATTTTTACATATCTCACTATATGCGGTGTACAGGATTCTAACGACCAAAAGGAATTTGACAAAATTGCACAGACAATAAACGAATCAAACAAAGATGATTCAAGCGATGAAACAAACGGAGTATATGACCTAATGCTTAAAAATAAAGATTGTGTTGGTTGGTTAAAGGTTGCGGATATGGATATTGATTATCCTGTTATGCTTACCAAAGATGAACCGGAATACTATTTGCGCCGTAATTTCAATAAGTCATATTCATATATGGGGACACCTTTTATGGATGCCAACTGCAATATCGGTATTTCAAAAAACCTCATTATTTACGGTCATAATATGAAGAACGGCAAAATGTTTGCACCTCTTATGAAATTTAAGAACAAAGAATATTTTGACAAACATCAAAGCGTCGAATTCATAACACCTAATGAAAAATCAATTTATCATGTTGTATGTGTTGCTAAAGTTAAAGCCGATGATTCATGGTATTCGTTTATCGATGATTTAGGCGAAGATGATTACAACGAAAAAATTAAGGGATTATACTCAAAATCGTTGTATTGCTCAAATTATGAATTCGGATACACTGATGAGTTTTTGACATTGTCCACTTGTGAGTATTCGCAAAATGACGGAAGATTAATATTGATTTGTGTTAAAAGTTGATTTTAGAGAAGGATGTGTGTATAATGATTAATGAAAATAAGTTAGGAAGGAGCGTTGTTATGAACTATACTTTGATGCATAAAAACATAAAAGTAGCCGATTTATCATTAGACGAAGAAACCGGTTCAATCGTTAAAATAGGCGAAATATATAACTTTGCGCATCTTCCTATCGGTACAACTCAAGATGGCTTGTCTGCTGACAGAGCATTACTCAATAAATGGTGGACCGATCGCTCAATTCCTGCAAGTAGGTCGGGTGTAAGAGATGCACTTGAAATTTTGCGTGTAAGCACTCCGAAACTGCTTTTGGCAAAATGTTATGGATTAAGCCTTTCGGATCAATATTGGGTTAAGCCTATCAATTCTGATTTGGAATGGGAATTGGTAAATTTCTTTGATAATGATTTTTCGGAAGATGTCGGTGATATTCTGTTCGGAAAAGCAAAAGATTCTGAAAACATCAGCTTGAACTCACCTGACAACACATCTGACGGTTGCTTAAAGAAAAGATGGAAAATAATTAATCAAAAGCGTTGTCTTCTTAAAGCAGGCAGTTTGCCTTATGAACAACAGCCGTTCAATGAGGCTATTGCGTCATTGATTATGGATAAACTCAATATAGACCATATCGGTTATTCCGTTATTATTGATGACGAAAAGCCATATAGTGTTTGCGAAGATTTTATTTCAAGGGATACGGAACTTGTTACAGCTTGGAAAATTTTGCAAAGGTATCCTAAACCTAATCACTTATCTGTTTATCAGCATTATATTAACTGTTGCAAATCTTTAGGCATTGAGGATATCGTTGATAAAATCAATCAAATGATTGTAGTTGATTTTATTATAGCCAACGAGGACAGACACCTTAATAATTTCGGTCTTATCAGAAATGCAAATACGCTTGAATGGATTGGCGTTGCACCGATTTTCGACAGTGGTTCTTCACTCGGCTATGATAAGGTTACACCTAATATGGATAAACAATCATTAATAGTTTGCAAGCCGTTTAAAAAAACTCATTTTGAACAGTTAAGATTAGTCACCTCTTTTGATTGGATTGATTTTGACGCTTTAAAAAATATCGACAATGAAATACTTGGCATATTGAATGACGCCGATCTAAATTTGATTGACGATGCAAGAAAGCAAAAAATCATATCTTCAATTAACCAAAGAATAGAGTATATCCATAATCTTGCTTTGGAAAAAACTTGGCAAATCAATGACGACATTAACGAAGATGTTGAAAACGATGTTGCTGAAGATTATTCATCATTTGATATGTCAATGTAAAAATTTAAATAATACTTATGAAAGACTATAACTCATTTTCAGAGTTATGGTCTTTTTTATTGGAGGAAAAAATGTTTAAGAAAAAGAATAAAGAATTAACCGAAGAAGAAAAGGAAGTAATTCGTACAAAATCATTTTTTGATATGATTCTGCCGTCCACAATAAAATTCTCAACAGACCATTATGTATGCGGTGACAGTTATAGATGCGTATGGGCAATCAAGGAATATCCGCCTACTACGGAGGAACTTGCTTTGTTTTCTACTCTTGCTGACAGAAATAATTTAACTATTCATCTGTACTCTCGCATGGTTGACGCTATTGAGCAGAGAAAAATTATTCAGAATGCTACAAGAAAAAACAAACTTTCAACCGGTTCAAATGATGTCCAAGAAAACATTACAGCCGAGGGCAATCTTGAAGATGTTGTCAATTTGATAGCCGAACTTAGAAAGAATAAAGAGCCGTTACTCCATTGTGCTGTATTTCTTGAATTAAAGGCTGACAGTATGCAAAAACTCCGTGAGTTGCAATCCGAAATTCAAATGGAACTTACAAGGTCAAAAATGTCTGTTGATAGACTTACCCTAAGACAAAAGGAAGGTTTTTTAGCTGTATTGCCTGTCGGATACAATATCTTTAGAGAACAGTTTGAGCGTGTACTCCCTGCAAGCTCGGTTGCAAATTTATATCCATTTAACTATTCGGGCAAGACGGATCCTAAAGGTTTGTTTATCGGCAGAGACAAATACGGCACGAATATTCTTGTTGATTTTGACAGGCGTGCCGAAGATAAAACCAACTCAAACTGTTTGATTCTCGGCAACTCCGGTCAAGGCAAGTCATTCCTTTTGAAACTTATTCTTACAAATTTCAGAGAATCGGGCAAAAGAGTTATTTCACTTGATCCTGAGGCGGAATACGAAGAACTAACCAAGGCTCTCGGCGGTTGCTATATCGACTTCATGAGTGGCGAATATATTATCAACCCTCTTGAGCCTAAATCCTTTGGCGATGCCGATAAGGAATATGACCAATTTACACCCGAAGCGTTCCGAAGAGTAACAAGATTAAGTCAACATATTGCCTACTTGAAAGACTTCTTCAGAGCATATAAAGACTTCTCTGATGAACAACTTGACACATTGGAGATTATACTTTCTAAATTGTATCAAAATTTCGGTATAACCAACTATACCGATTATGACAAGTTAAAGCCAACAGATTATCCGATTATGGAAGATTTATATGCTCTGCTTGAAAAGGAATACAAGGGTTATCAACATAATCAAAAGAATATTTATCGTGAAGAAACATTACAAGAACTTTGTCTTGGACTTCATTCTATGTGTGTAGGTACAGAGTCAAAATATTTCAACGGTCACACAAATATTATTGATGATACTTTCCTTTGCTTTGGTGTTAAAGGTTTGATGGATACTAACCGCAGACTTAAGGATGCAATGCTTTTTAATGTTCTTTCATATATGACAAATGAATTGCTCGGTAAAGGCAATACCATAGCTGCTATTGATGAATTGTATCTATTCCTCACTAATATGACGGCTATTGAATACATACGAAATGCATCAAAGCGTGTTCGTAAAAAGGAAAGCTCGGTTATCCTTGCAAGTCAGAATATTGACGACTTTTTAATTGAGGGCGTTAAGGAATACACAAAGCCATTATTCTCAATTCCGACACATCAATTTCTGTTTAATGCAGGAAGTGTTGAGCCTAAGGTTTATATGGATGTACTGCAAATTGAAGAGTCTGAATTTGAGAGGATTCGTTATCCCGAACGAGGTACTTGTTTATTCCGTTGCGGTAATGAACGATACTTACTTCAAGTTATCGCACCTGAGTTTAAGCAAAAAATGTTTGGCAAAGCCGGAGGAAGATAGATGTTTATTCTTTTGAATAAATTCTTGAAAATGCGGAATAATTATGGTATAATTAAACCACAATATAAAGGAGTTGATTTTATGCCACAGATTATTCCTATCAGAGATTTAAAAAACACGAGTGAAATATCCGCTATGTGCCATAGCAGTAATGAGCCTGTTTTTATAACTAAAAACGGTTATGGCGATATGGTTGTTATGAGTATGGAAACATATGAGAAAAGT
Organism: bacterium; assembly: GCA_963661495.1. Lineage (GTDB taxonomy): Bacteria > Bacillota > Clostridia > Oscillospirales > Acutalibacteraceae > Eubacterium_R. Next base: position 16,794 of record CAVLCA010000015.1, on the reverse strand, counting down.
ATGTTTATTCATGATGTAGAGGAAAAGTTAGCCCAAGCCGAGGAAGCAATAAGCAAGGGAGAAGTCAGAGATGCAAGAAAAGCACTTTCTGATTTAAGAAAACAATATGAACTATAATCTTGTAATAACTAAACCGGCGGAAAAGGATTTAGCGGATATATTACAATATATATCAAAAGATTTGTCTGCTCCAAAGGCGGCAAATGATTTATTGGATGATATATTGAAATGTTATGATAATATTTCGTTGAATCCTTTGATGTATGCCCTTTGCGATAATGATAGGCTGAAAAGTAAGAAATACAGAAAAGCGGTTATAAAGAATTATATAATGTTTTATCGTGTCGATGAAGAAAAACAAATAATTTATATTATGCGTTTTATTTACGGCAGAAGAGATTATATAAATCTACTTTAATTTAATAAGTTTTGATAAGACTTGCGCTTGCAAGTCTTATTTCTTTATTAGGAGGTGTTTATATGGCTGTAAGTGCCGCAACAGTTGCTAAAATCACATCAGCTGTAGCAAGCGATAAAAATGCAAGAAAAGTTATAGGTATCATTATTGGTTCAGTTATTGGGCTTTTGCTTATTCCTTTAATTACATATATGGGTATTATCGGCAATATGGATTCTATCGAAATAGACACTAACCAAGTACAGCAATCAATAGTTCAAAATATGTCAGCAGAAGAAAAAGCAAAACTACAGCATGTTGAAAATGTGATGAATGAGATTTCAAAGGAATGCTCGAAACGAAAATTAAAAAGTATCGTAAGTAAAAAGGCACAGGCGGTTTACGCTTGTGCTTTTTACGATATTGAGAAAACCGACAGCGATTTCATTTCAAAACATGTTGATTGTTTTGAGCAAGCAAAGGACGATAACGAACTACTTAATATGTTGAATTTCGCTTTCGGTACGAATATATCAGCCGAGGATTTCAGTCACTTAATGTCTGTAATTTCAAATACCTTTATCGATATTGATTTGAGTAACACAGATAAGAATAATCTTGATTTAGTTAAGTGGGCGCAAATGGCTTATGACAATAAATGGGGTTATGTTTGGGGTTCACACGGAGATGTATTAACTTCAAGTGAGCTTAAAAGGCTTAAAAAAGTTTTTGGCGCTCATGTTACCGATAAAGAAGAATATATTAAGTCTCATTGGCTCGGAAGACGAACTTCTGACTGTGTTGGATTAATTAAAGGCTATGGTTGGTATGATGAGACAAGCGGAACTATTAAGTACGGAACAAATGAGATGAAAGATGTAACTGCTGATGGTATGTTTAATGCTGCTGTTGAGAAAGGACCTATAAGTACCATGCCTGATATACCCGGTATAGCGGTATGGCATCAAGGACATATAGGTGTGTATATCGGAAACGGTTATGTAATTCACGCAGCAAATACATACGATGGAGTAATCAAAACTCCGATTACTTCAAGCGGTTGGACACATTGGCTTAAAGTTCCGTATATTAACTATATTGAAGAAACGGAGGCTGATTCAAATTGAGTATTTCAAATGAAAGACAAAACGAAATTCTCGGCAATGCTCTTGATTGGTTTTCAGAACATTATGAGCAAGAAGAATTGCTCGACATATTACACGATAAACTTGGAATGACTGATAGTGAGATCGATTTCTTTGGATTTAATTTTGATAATGATATTGAAGATGAAAAAGATCTCTCAATCGTCCATTTTCATAATGATGACGAAGATTATTGTTTGACAACTGATGCACCGTTTTATCTTTGGGAAGCTGCTAATGCATATGTTAATACAATTAAAGATGTTAAAGACCGATGGAGTCTTGACAGTATTGCCGAAAACATTGCTGATGGCACAATGATAGATGAACGCATTTATCCGATACTTTGCAAGTCAATGGCACCGGACGGAAACATTGTATCTGTGGTTGACTTTAATCTTTCGGACAATGAATTGTTTATCAAGTACAACAGAGATGATTTTTGGTATAAGTTTCATCTTGACGATATTTGCAATGCATATAATCAAGCAACATCAACGCCTGGATTAAGTCAAGTAATGCAAAAGCGAATGTTTCTTGAAACCATTGCTGAAAAGGATTTACAAATAAATCCGGATGAGACTAATGCTTTAGGCATTCCAAATATGTAGACAAAAAGCGGTATCAATCACGATACCGCTGATTTTTATTAAGGAGGTTTTATTTTGGTTATAAATACAGTTATGAGAAGAAAAGATTCTCAAGTCGATTTGCAAAAATGTATGGTCGAAAAAGTAATTGAAATATCACAGGCGGAATTTTCGGCTTTGTGTAATGGTTTGCTTGAAGATAAGGATTACATATCAAAAAATAAGGATTTTATGAGAGTTGACAATAACGGTATAACGCATTGTCTGCTCGTTTTAGGTTCTGATACCGAAGACGGCATTCTCATAAACAGCGAAGGCTGTAATTATGCTCGTTATTCAGCATATATTCCTAACATTAGGCAGAGCGTAACACTTGAACAGTTCCCGGCTCTTGAATCATTCAATAAGCGAATGATTGAAGTAACCAACAGCATAATGAACCAAGCAATCGCAAGCTGTGAAGAATCGGGAGATCCCGAATACAGAGTTGATATTAACAAATACAACCGAGTCGGAGAACCTGCCGTATATCGTGCATTGATAGATGATATGCTTAGGGATACGGGTAATGTCGATGAAACAATTCTATACTCCGACAGTATTGACTTAATGCTTAACAGTAAAGCAATTGATATTCCTTTTGATTATTCCGATGAGGATTTTACAGACATTGAAATTTTATGTGCAAGACATGTGCTTTGGCTTTATGGCGGTGAAGGTGAAAAAATGGATTTAAGCGGCAAGGCATTTTTGAATGTTGACTTTTCGGGCAAGGATTTGAATGGCGCTGATTTTGAGAATTGCAAGTTTTATCACTGTACTTTTGATAATGCATCGCTTGTTAACTGTAATCTGCAAAATGCGTTGTTCAGTAACTGTTCTCTATATAATGTAACAGCTGAAGAAGCAGAGTTTCAAAATTCAAGGTTCTTTTCTTGTAACCTTGCCAGAGCATTTTTCACACATAGTAATTTCAAGGAAGCCGTACTTAAGAATTGTCAAACAACAAGTTCGAGTTTTATGAATTGCTGTATTGAAAATATTGCATTAGAGGAAACGGACTTACCTAATGATGAAATGTTTAACAGCGAATTAGATTGGATTAAAAATGACATTCCGGATTTTGAGCCGAATATGTGAGGTGACGATTATGTGTGACTTAACTAAAAAAGCAATGCTTATTGATGATTGGACTTGGGTTCTATATGAAGATGGTTCGGGACACATTGAGAACCCAAAAGGTAAGCAATTTTGCAGTTTCGATTATACAACACAAGAGGTTAAGGACTTAAATAACCGATGGCAATTTATGAATGAATATCCATACAGAACTCCGTGGGAAATGTTTAAGACCGATGTTGAAAATACACTTGTTTCAAATGGTCTTGCTTCATATAACGATACTGTAAAATCGATTGCAAAACTGGAAGAAAATTTGAATATCAACAAGGATTTTCGATTATTTAATTACAATCAATTTGTCGGTTGGAAATCATATTATGATTTGCCTAAAGTAGAAAAAGCACTATCAGATATGGAGAATGCAATGAAAACTACAAACAGTTTTGATCTTTCAATTGCAGACAGATTATGCGATGCCTATCCTGTAAATGTTATTTGCTCAATGCTTACCGACAGTCAAAAAGAAATATTGATTTTAGGCGTAGAGCTTGAGCGTGATTTCGGCAATGAGGTATCTGACAATCTATATAGGATGTATCAGGCAATAACTAATGAAAATACAATGTTAAATGATACTCAACCCGAAATGATTATGTGAGGTGATATTATGAAAAAGAATATATCCATTCCAATTGATGAAGAACGACTGACTACATTACGGATATATATGGAACAGAAAAATGTAAACCTTGAAGAGGAATTAACCAAGGCGATTGACTCTCTGTATCTAAAATATGTTCCAATAGCAGTTCGTGATTTTTTTGCTATGCGTGATGAAACTATGCAAGCGACTAAGAAAAAGAAATCGACGAAAACGACAATCAAAAATGAGGAGGTATGAACATGAGTGATAACGAACAAAAAGAAAGAATTGGTATCAGCATAGATAGTGTAACTCTTACAAAGGTGGACGCACAATTAAAAAAGTCCGGTGTAAAAAGCAGAAGTGAATACATTAATATTGCAGTAGATGCTTATCTTGATTTTCTAAATAATGAAACCGTTCGCAATGTGGTTGCACCCATGTTTGAAACCGTGGTTAGTGCAAAAATCGAAGATTCTGAAAATCGAATTGCACGAATCATTTTCAAATTGGCTGTTGAGCTTTCAATGCTAATGCATATCACGGCAGCAAACGGAAATATAAGTGAGGCAAAAATGAAAGAACTTCGTCGACTTTGTACGGAAGAGGTTAGCAGACTCGGAGGGCAGATTTCCTTTGAGAATGCCTATCGTTTTCAGAATGAATAATGGCTCAGCTTATTGTTAAAAGTCCATATTTGCCACCGAATTCGACCGGTAAAATAGAGGGTTATTTACGATATATTTCAACTCGTGAAGGTGTTGAAAAAATCAAACAAAAAGACTCGGTGGCTTATTCGGATGAAGACAGAAAAGATATAATCAATGAACTGATGAAGCGGTATCCGGATTCAGTTGATTTTCTTGAATATAAAGATTTCGAGAAAAATCCAAGCAGAGAAAATGCTGATGAGTTAATAACTCAAATCACGGAATCTCACGCTGACTTTTTCAGCGACAGAGGTACATATTTGAAATATATATCGGAGCGACCAAGAGTTCAAATTATTTCTAAAACAGGCTTGTTTTCTGATGCTGAAATTGATTTGAATATTTCTCGTATATCAAGAGAAATATCAGAAAGTCAAAGCAATGTTTGGACGCATATTATATCCTTAAAAAGAGAGGATGCTCAGCGACTTGGATATGACAGCGTTGGAAACTGGATACCTCTATTAAGAAGCGAACGAAATTTCATAGCACAGCAAATGAACATTAAGCCTGATAACTTCAGATGGTATGCTGCTTTTCATAACGAATCCCATCATCCCCATGTTCATATGGTTGCTTATTCGGTTGAACCTAATGAGGCTTTCTTAAACGCTGACGGAATATCTAACATTAAAGGTGAATTAACCAAGCATATTTTTCGTCAAGATTTGATGTGTCTTTATGATAAACAAAACGAAAGCAGAGATAATTTACGACAAGTCGGAGAACAACAGATTTATGATATTATCAAGCAAGTGAATTCACGATTATATGATAATCCAAAGATAGAAGCTTTATTGGTTTCTTTATCGGAGTACCTTTCTGACTATGAAGGTAAAAAGGTCTATGGCTATTTCAGCACTAAAGGCAAACGCATAGTAAATTCCATCATAGATGAAATGGAAAAAGACCCAATTATTTCTGATTTGTATGAGACATGGTATTCATATAAAGAACAGATAATTGATATTTACAGCAATCAAAAGCTGGTTCGTGTTCCCCTATCGCAGAATAAGGATTTCAAGACGATAAAGAATGCTATTATAAAAGCTGCTGCCAATTTATCCATTGAACCGATTGATGAAAAAGAATATGAAAAAGACTTCATATTTCAGCCTGATATACCAAACGACTGTCATGTAGAAAAAGCGGAAGCAGTTGAGGAAAAGGCAATCAATAATATTGTCACAGATAATGAAATCGAGCATAGCGAAGACTATCTTAGTTTAAAGGCAAGTGCTGAGCGTGGCAATGTATGGGGACAATATAAAATAGCAAAGTATCTGCTTGATGATTCAAACTTGGAATATAATCCAACTTTGGCACTATCATACATGTACAAATCTGCTTCACAAGGATTATCAATAGCCGAATATATGCTTGGCAAATTACTTATTGTCGGAGCAGATGTTGAGCAGGATGTTTTGACTGGAATTGCATGGTTAGAAAAAGCGGCAAGCGAAAGGAACTCATTTGCACTATACTTCTTAGGCAAAACATATTTGCAGGGCATATATGTTGAACAGGATATAGATAAAGCAATAACCTATCTATATCTTGCATCTGAGGAAAGCAACCATTTTGCCGAATACGCTCTTGGTAAGTTACTCATAAATGGAAAAGTAGTTCAACAGGATGTTTCTGCCGGTTTGGAGTTTATAAAAAGATCCGCAGATGGCAATTTCAAGCCTGCTCAATACTACTATGGAAAGTCATTGTTTATGGGCGAGGTTGTAAATAAAAGCATTCCTTTAGCTATAGAGTATTTGACTGCTTGTGTTGATGACGATGACAAATATGCATCATATCTTCTTGGTAGAGTACATCAAACCGAACAAGGCTATGTCGACTATAAAAAAGCTATTGAATACTTTGTTCACTCAGCTGATAATGGCAATGATTTCGCCTATTACCAGCTTGGCAAAATGTATTTGTATGGTTTAGGAGTCGATTTAAATCTGTCACAAGCGATTTCTTTATTGCAGATTTCCGCTGATATGAATAATCAATATGCTCAACTTTTATTGAAACGCATATCTGAAGGCAAGATCCATTCTTGCAGTTCTGCTTGCTTAAGCCTTTTTTATCAACTTAGCAGGTTATTCAAAAACAATGTAGATAATCGCCGTAAGGCAGACAGTATTAAAAATGACAAGAAGTTAATGAGTAAAATTCAAGAAAAGAAAATTGCTCATGGCTTGAAAATGTAGAAGTACAAATTATGGGACTATGATGCGTTCTTGCATTGCAGTCAATTGGCAGTTGTGCTATTATTCAATTGTAGGAAGCTTCCGTCCTACGCAAATGCTTAAATCCCTTATTTAAGCATAACAATAAGAAGTCATCATTCAATTGGTGACTTCTTTCTTTTTTTAAGGAGGTAAAATGAACGATATTAATATAATGCCACTTATCATGGCATTTGTTATTATGGCAGTTATTCTAGGCGGTATTACAATAGTCAGTCACATATATTCTCTTAACAGAATTAAAAGTAAGACAGTTGGAGATGGTCAGCACGGGACGGCACGGTGGGCCACAAAGGCTGAAATTAGGCGTACTTATGAGCACATCGTTTATACACCTGAGAAATGGAGAAAAGAGGCACAAAGGGGCGTACAACCGTCAACAAGCGATGGAAAGCCTCTGCCACAAGGTTTACTTGTAGGGAAAGATAAAACAGGAGCTTTAATTGATACAGGAGATGTTCATGCACTTATGATCGGTGCTGCCGGTGTAGGTAAAACGGCGTTTTGGTTATATCCCGAAATCGAATATTGTTGTGCTTGCGGAATGTCATTTCTTTCTACTGATACAAAAGGTGATGTTATGCGTAACTATGCAACAATAGCAGAGAAGTATTATGGATATAAAATAAGTGTAATAGACTTGCGTAACCCTACAAGGAGTAATGGCAATAATCTATTACACTTGGTTAATAAATACTACGACCTATATCGTGAGAATCCTGATTCTTTGATGTATAAAGCTAAGGCTGAGAAGTATGCAAAGATTATCGCTAAAACAATCATAATGTCCGGTATGGATGGTGCCTCATTCGGACAGAACGCATATTTCTATGATGCTGCAGAAGGATTGCTTACAGCGACAATTCTTTTAGTTGCTGAATTCTGCCAAGCCGACGAGCGCCATATTGTATCTGTATTTAAGATCATACAGGAACTGCTTGCCCCTTCTAATATGAAAGGCAAAAACAAATTTCAAGCGCTCGTTGAGCTTTTACGGGATGAGCATAAAGCAAAATGGTTTGCAGGAGCAGCGCTTAATACTTCGGAGCAGAGCATGTCATCGGTAATGTCTACTGCTCTTTCTCGTCTTAATTCGTTTCTTGACTCAGAACTCGAACAGATTCTTTGCTTTGACACCGAAATTGATGCAGAGGAATTTTGCAATCAAAAAAGTGCAATATTTCTTATTATGCCAGAGGAAGATCCAAACAAATTCTTTATGATTTCACTTATCATTCAACAGCTATACAGAGAAATCCTTTCGGTTGCTGATGAGCAAGGTGGCAAATTAAAGAATCGCTGTGTATTCTTGTGCGATGAGTACGGAACATTACCAAAGATTGAATCGGCTGAAATGATGTTCTCCGCATCTCGTTCTCGAAGACTTCAAATCGTTGCGATTATTCAATCATTGCAACAGCTCGAAAAGAACTATGGCAAGGAAGGTGCTGCAATCATTGTTGATAACACTCAGCTCACTATATTTGGCGGCTTTGCTCCAAACTCTGTTACTGCCGAGTCAATGTCAAAGGCTCTTGGCAGCAGGACTGTTATGAGTGGTTCGGTCAGTCGAAGTGTTAATGATCCTTCACAGTCACTTCAAATGATTGAACGACCTTTAATGACTGCCGATGAACTTAAATCAATGCCCAAAGGACAATTTATTGTTATGAAAACGGGCGTTTATCCTATGAAGGTGAAATTGAAATTATTCTTCAAGTGGGGTATTAAATTTGAAGAAGCATACGCTGTTAATGAACGAGGCAATCGCATGGTTAAATATGCATCATCTAAAAAATTAATAAGCAGTATACTTGAAAAATATCCGCATACTTCAAACAAAGAAAATCGACCATATGCACCTCCGGGTGAATATAGTGAAAGTTCTGCACCACCTGTTAGCGTTGCTATTTTAAATGCTGTTAAGCAAGAACTTGATAAACATGAAACAGAACTCAAAACTCAAAGTACATTCGCTCATTTGCGAGATGCTATAATTGGTGAAAAATAGAGACACAGCTTAAAAAGAGGTTTGCCCTAACATTTAGGGCAAACCTCTTTTCACTACGGATTCCTTTCAACACGATTGCTTGAATTAGAAAAACATTTAATGCCTATATAGTATAAATTTGCGCTAAAAGGAGCCTCCTTACTCATTGTCAAAACTTTTCATGAATTCAGTAGCTATTTCATCTGCATATACATTTTTCAAGTATTCACGATTGTTTTGCAGTATGTTTTTTGTTGCATATGAAATATCGATGATAATTCTTTTTTCATACCTGTTGCAATTCGACAGTAGAAAAGCATAGTCCTCTAAATAGTCGGTAGAAGTCAAGGTAGTGTTTCCAACTAACAATTGATTCATTGTTATACCAAACGCTTCGCAAATGTTCACCGCTGATTCCAGATTTAACTTTCTGATTCCAACTTCCACCTTTGCTATATAACTTACAGACACTTTGGAAAGTTCGGCAAGTTTAGCTTGAGAGTAACCGTTCATCCTCCTATATTCCTTTATTCTTTTACCTAAAACAAGATAGTTGATCGTCATCTAATACCTCCAAATATTCGTGGTGGCAATTAAATGTTTTTCAACAAAGAATAATAACTAAAACAATAAATATATCCAGTTTAATTATGATATTTGGCATTTATAACATATTATTTTTCCATTCAATAGACAAAATGGAATGGCTTTCCGTTTTGTCTATTGTTGTAGTAGAGGGTTTGCTTGATAATTATTAAAAAAATAGGAGACAATTACAATTATATGAAATATGGTCTAAGCAAAGAGGAAGAAAAGAATAAGATTCGTGAGAGATACAAGGGCAGCAATACCGAAAATATGGAACTCATCCCAGCTGTTCAAAAAGAAAGTGTCATATATGATGATTCACCCAAAAGAGTAGCGGTGTATGTGCGTGTGTCGACAGGCGATCCACGGCAAACATCTTCATATGAAAATCAAAAAAATTATTATACCGATTCAGTTTCCAAACATCCGAACTGGGATCTGGTTGAAATATACGCTGATGAGGGTATTTCGGGTACTTCTTTGAAACATAGAGATGCATTTTTGAGAATGATTTCAGATTGTGAAAAAGGAAAGATCGATTTAATTATAACAAAAAGTGTTTCTCGTTTCGCGAGAAACATTGAAGATTGTATTCATTATGTTCGCCATTTAAGAAGATTAACACCACCGGTAAGCATATATTTTGAAACGGATGCTATAGACTCTGCTGATATTGAAGCGGAATCCCGATTGACATTTTCTTCATATTTGGCTCAGGAAGAAAGCAGTATTAAAAGCAAATCAATGGACATCTCTTTAGATATGAGATTCAGCAGAGGCATTTTGTTAACTCCTGAATTATTAGGCTATGACCAAGATGAAGATGGACATTTGGTTATAAATGAAGAGGAAGCCAAAACTGTTCGGCTTATATTCTTTCTTTATCTTTATGGTTGGAGCTGTCAACAAATCGCAGAAAAGCTACAATCGTTAGGTAGAAAAACAAAAATCAAAAGAGAAAAATGGTCGGCAAGTTCTGTAAGACAAATACTTTGTAACGAGCGTCATTGTGGAGATGTTTTGGCAAGAAAAACATATACGCCTGATTTTTTAACTCATCAGCATAAAAGAAATGTTAACCAAAGGAACAAATACTTATGGAAAGATGATCATGAGGCGATTATCTCGAGAGACGATTTTATAGCTGTTCAGCATATTATGCAGAATGCAAAATACAAAAGTAAGTATGCAAACAAATCTTTTTTACCTGAACTTCAGTCAATAACCGAAGGGCTACTTAAAGGATATGTAGTTATACATCCAAATTGGACAGGTTTTTCAGTTGACGATTATATAAAGGCTTCTCAATTAGCTTTGACGAAAGATATAGAAAAAACAGATCAAAGTACACATACGGCAAAAAACGGTGAATTTGATTTTAGAGGTTATGAAATCGTTCGTTCACAGTTTATTGATTCTCAGAAAAAATTGTCACTCACTTTTGAAGAAAAAGCACTGGCGTTTTCAATTAATGCTATAAGAAAAATATCGGAATATGAATATATTGAACTTCTCGTATATCCTCAGAATAAAGAATTGGCTGTTCGTGGGTGCAAAAAAGGCAGCAAATATGCTTTGAAATGGTGCAAGAAAACAACCGGTAAACTTCAGTCGCGTCAAATTGCAGGCTCGTCTTTCGTTCCTTTAATATATAACATGTTCAAATGGAATGACAGTTGCAAATACAAATTTAACGGCGTATATCATGAAACAAAGTCTGGCGGAGTCATTATTTTTGATTTATCTGAACCTGAAGTTTTTATTCCTTACGGAAATATAACTTCAACATCTAAAGACGAACTGGCAAGTTCCTATGGCTCAACAAAAAAGAATGTAAGAGCATATCCTGAAAATTGGGCAAAAACCTTTGGCGATGAGTATTATACGCAATTAACCTTTCAGCCGTTTTCGGAAGTTGATACCGCAAAAGTTAATCAACAGGATAACAGCGAAATTTACAGTAACATTGAGCCACTTAATGTAACCGACGAACGCACATTACATGGTAATATAGCGAATCTAATAAATGATATGGAGGAGAAAGCAAATAATGGATAATCAAATCTTAGAAAATGAGGTCGAAATAATACAGGACACATTTAATTATACAGGATATCAAGTCGTTAGGAGAGAATTCTTTTCTCATGTTTATGACCCATCAATCAGTTTTTCACAAGGGAAAATTTACGTAAACAAAGCAGCATTGAATAAACTTCCTGAAGTTAGTTATGTGCAAATTCTTATTAATCCAACAGAACGCAAATTAATTATTCATCCTTGCAGCGAAAATGACAAAGACTCTTTTGCTTGGAACAGAACCGACAAGAATGGTACAGTCGTGCCCAAGCAAGTAACCTGCCGTATTTTTTTCGGAAAGCTTTTTGATTTGATGGATTGGAATCAAAATTTTCGATACAAGCTTTTGGGAAGACTCGTTATAACAGAAAATGAGAAATTAATGGTTTTCGATATGACATCTACTGAGGTTTTTGAAAGAAAAACGCTCGAGAGCGGTAAGCAAAAAACATCAAGAATTCCTGTCTTTCCATCTGACTGGAAAGAGCAGTTTGGTTTGTCGGTTGAAGAACACAGAAGGCGTATGAGCGTGAATATTTTTGATGGATATGCTGTTTTCGGAATAAGAGAAAAACAGATTTTTTTTAATGAGGGAAGTGAGGCAAATGACAGTGAATGAAACAAAATCTGTTGCCATTTCATTAGATTGGCGCAAAAATCGTATAAGAATATTTAAAGAAACACTTTATGAAATGGGGAAACCGGATTACATTTGTTTATTAGTAAATCCGGACACCAGAACAATTGCCGTCAAAGGAACAAATATATCAGATGGTATAACACACTCTGTTAATTGGGATGCTTTACAAAAAGAAAGAAGTTATGAACTTTACAGTCATGCCTTTTTATCACGCTTGTTTAATATAAATAATTCATGGGATGAAGAACATTCATACAGAATTTACGGCAAAGTGAATCCGGCACTTCAAATTGCAGAATTCAAAATAGATGATGCTGTTAAAATATCAGAAGAAGGAGATTTGAATATTGCAAACTAAACCGGGATATTATTTGCTGACAATTGATTCCAAATTTCAAAAACTTATTCCCCCATTGTCACTTGATGAATATAAAAATCTTGAAGAAAGCCTCATATCTGATGGCTGTATTTCTCCGATTATTATTTGGAACAAAGTGATTATAGATGGTCATAATAGATATGAAATATGCAAAAAACATAATCTCCCATTTTCTACAATCGAAATTGAGTTTGATTCGACAGAAGAAGCAATGATTTGGATTTGTAGAAATCAATTGGGACGCAGAAATATATCAGAAGAAACCAGAAAATACTTAATCGGTAAAAGATTTGAAACCGAGAAAGCTATCGGTGCCAAGAATCTCATGGGAATAAATCAGCACAGTAAAAACACAAGTGCATTTTCCGATGAGAAAAGTTACAAAAACTTGGATGCTCCGCAACAAAATAAAACTGCTAAAAAAATCGGTAAAGAGTATAACATATCACACGGCACGGTAGAGAAATACTCTCGATTTGCTAAATGTGTAGACGAGATAGACAAAAAAGTTCCCGGCACGGCAGATTTTTTAATGTCTGGGAAATTAAAAATTTCGCACTCCAACATTGAAGAAATAGCGAAGCTTTCGCCAAAGCAAATAAATCAATTATTTACCGGCGTGAAATCATATGGTAAAAACACTCCGCCGGGAATTATTAGACGAGAATTTTCTAATATAAAATCTGATACACAAGTTCCGTTGGCAGAAATTAAAAAAGTGCCTAAGCACAATCCAGATTCCGAACTGACTACGCTTTATTACACAATACCTTCTTGGTGTGAAAGTATTTCAAGTACACAAAAGAAAGTGGATTTTGATGCCGTATCAACTGATGTGAAGGTGAAATTAGTAAATGAATTAAAAAAACTGAATAAAAATGTTCAAAGCATATTAAATGAAATTACGGAGGAGAAAAATGGAAAATAACATTGAAAACTATATTCCAAAAGTGAAATTCGAGTTAATATCAATAAAAGATCTTACATCGACTCAAAATTATCAAAGAAATATATCCATGAAGCATGTTGAACGAGCTGCAGCAAATTTTAATCCTTACCAAATAAATCCTGTGAAGGTAAGCAGAAGAAATGGCTACAACTATGTTTTTAACGGACAACATACCATCGAAATAGTTGCCTTAGCTTCCGGCTCAAGAGAAACACCTGTATGGTGCATGGTATATGAAGAACTTGATTATGAGCAAGAAGCCGATATATTCGCCAATCAGCTGAAATACACCAAATCCTTAATGCCTTATGAAATTTTTGTTGCAAATATTGAAGCCGGTAATGATAAGGAATTACTGATAAATGATATCGTGAATTCTTATAACTTAAAGATTTCGCCAACTAAAGTTCCTGGAGGAATTTGTGCAGTAGCTGCGCTTGAATATATTCTCGATGAATTTGGATGTGATATTTTGGATAGAACATTAAGGGTTATTATAGGAACTTGGGAAGGAATAAATGATTCAATGTCAGCAAATATGCTTAAAGGTGTAGCTATAATCTTGTATGCATATGGTTCTTTATTCAATGAAGAAATATTCAAGGAGAAATTAGGTAGAATTCCACCAAAAATTCTTATTAGAAATGCAAAAGACAGAGGCAATGGTGCTGCAGGCTTTTCGGAAGCAATGGTTATTGAATACAATAAGAAAATGAAAGGCGGATCATTACCAATCGGAAAAATTGATGAAGCAATGCGTCATAAAAGAAAAAGCAGAAAAGAACGACAACAAGATATGTTTGAACTTTTAAATCAAATCAAAGCGGAAGAATAGCCTTAGATAGAGTAAGGTTCAAATACGAAATTTCCGTGACAACTCATTTTAGTGAAACTTTATTTTTCACTGTGTGGTAAGATTGTTATATTCAATCCAACCAAATATTTGTATGATAGCAAGAGATGTTATTTATTAGTATAAGTAAACTGAAAAATCCGGTTGTTTATAACAAATATTAATCTTGTATTTTCTCACATAAAAAACACTACAACGAATTTAATCATTGTAGTGTTAAAAAAGATGATATTAAGCAACGATTATGTTGCATTTTGCAAGCATTGACGGATCGGCTTGTAAGACACTGAGAAATCTTCGTGCCGAACCAATCGGCTTATTTGTGCCGGCTTCCCAAGTTTCAACGGTTTTTGGAGATACGCCGACAACTTCGGCAAATGTTGACTGTGTCATTCCAAGAGAAAGTCTTAATTCCTTTATTTGAGCAGGTTCATAATTTGGAGCAGGATTAACTGTACACTTTGTTACCTTTGCAGTTCCTTGACCATTTTCATAATCAATAGCCTCATTCAGACCTTTAATAATGCTTTCATAAACGCTCATATAATCAACTCCTATCAGATGTTAAACCTATACTCTTCCATTGATTATCGAATTCAGGAAGCATAATAAACTCTCGGGTCATAACATTCCTCTTTTCATTTATTATTATACCCTATTAAATAGGGTAAGTCGATAACTATATTTATAAGATTTCTGTAAAGAACATGAATTATAAAGTTATATTAATCAAGAGAAATTATCTATCAATATATGCAAGTTATGAAATTCAATTGCTTATCGTGAATGATTTTCTAAATACTTATTATACTTTTTTCGGTTCATTTCAAAAAACTCATCTACAGTATGCGTGTAGATTTTTGCGGTAATGTAAATATCTGAATGTCCCATGAATTCCTTTGCTACATTGATTGGCACTCCTGCAGACTGGCAATCTGTACAGAAAGTGTGGCGTAAAAGATATGGGCAAAAATCATTAGGGAAGCGGTACTCGTATTTGTTTTCGATCAATTGAATGTATTGATGAAAACTTCTGTAAAAGTTTTGTTGATTCCATTTTTTGCTATGTTCAAGCCAAAACACATATTGACTGTCAGCATTAATTATGTAAAGTTCATTCAAGGCGGTTATAACAGGTTGAATAAGAGGTATAACTCTATTAGTTCCTGCTTGCGATTTCGATTTTTTTACAGTTAATGTTGCTTTTTTGAAGTCAATCCAATCCCATGACATATTCTGTATTTCTATAGGTCGAAGCCCGGTATAAAGCATAGTTATTATCATACATCCTAAAAGGGAATCTTTTGTCGCTAATAATAAATAATGCCGTTCTTCATCATATAAAGAACGGCGTGGTGTTTTTTTAGATATAGGTTTTGGCAGTACGATATCTTCAGCAGGATTAAATTTAATAATATTTTCTTTTTGAGCTTTGTTGAATATTTTTCTCAGTTTTTTCATTATACTTAACATATATGATTTACTGAATACGCATAACGAGTTTGCAAAATATTGGCAGTCATCATTAGATATACATTTGATTGACCTATCTTGAAAATATGGTATTAGCTGACTTGATATAATCGACTTCCAAGAAATTTTGTACGCTTTTGAGAGATTTGCATTTTTTATATACAACTCATAATAATTTAAAGCATATTGGTCAAAATTATATTTTGATTCCAGTCGTTTTTGGTTTTCCTTGTGTGCAAACTGATTTGCCGTAAGCATTTTATTCATTTTGATTTTGCAGTCTTTAAGTGATGTTTTTGAATAAGCATATATTTTCTTTTTATTATTATTCAAATCCTTGACTATGCGTTGAATTCGGTAACACCTAAAACTGCCATCTTTGTTATACATTTCATACATAATTATCACCGATATTCAAAATACCACAAAGTGTTTTCGATATCCAGACGATAATATTGTTTTGCGTACAGCGAACGAATTATACTCATTTAACATTGCGTTTTGTTGGTGATATGACAGGATTTAGATTGCGTATTGTTGGTGGTTTCAAGAAATCTGTTTCAATGGGCGGAGATTTTTTGTGGAATACTAAACACCATCACTACGCTTGCCATGAGCGAATGGATTTGTGGGAATGCCACAGGAAGTATAATGGTATATCCAAGCCAAAACAGAATTTGAACATTGATGAAATTATCCCCTATGGGATCTGACACATATCGAAGATGTTCACCTCGTACTTCGTCCGTTTGTGGCGTAACTTCTTTGTGAATTTTTCTTGCGACCTTGATATTTTTCAAAAAATCGTGGTATACTAACATAGAAGTTCGGACGGTTTCGTCCCAAGTGCGAGGTGAAATGTATGGTTAAACGAGATTCCTATATGAATCGGCTAATTCACAGTATGTGGAACGGCGAGATAAAATGAAAAATTGTCAATAAAGAAGCGAGCTTCAAACAGGGTAAAAGAATAAGTAATTATCAATAAAT
>CAVLCA010000014.1:0-64793 GCA_963661495.1 bacterium | reverse complement strand
TCTGTCAGGTGTGTTTTTCTTGTTTTTCATTGTGTTGTAATTGCGTTGTTTGCATTCAGTGCAAGCTAATGTAATCTTAACTCTCATTTTGGCACCTCCTATTTAATTTCGATAACAATCTCCCTCGTGCCGTCAAAATCCGCAACGCTTACGGATTCATCAAAATCAGGGCACAAAAATAAAAGCCCTTTTCTACGAGGTACAAAAACTATACCACAGTTGTCAACAAATGTCAACCCTTTTCTTTGGACAATCAATGTAAATCTTCTTTTTGCCCCAAAAGGCACGAAAGCATAAAAATATTAGTTGAAATATTTCCGTAATGTATTATAATATATATACATTTGATTAATTACAGTTATATATTGAGGGATAACTATATGAAAGCGGTTATAATCGGTGGCGGTGCGTCGGGCATTGCTGCGGCAATCAAAATAAAACAGAATAATCCTAATTTTGATGTAACCGTATTGGAACATCTTGACGATATACTCAAAAAAATCCACGCAACCGGCAATGGCAGGTGCAATATTGCAAACAAAAATGCCGAGCACTACAGCGATGTACTTGATTTTTTGTCTTCTCTCGGTCTTGTGTTGCGTGAGGACGAGTGCGGCAGAATGTATCCGTATTCACTGCAGGCGTCGAGCGTTGTCGATGTACTGAAAGAACAGTGCGACCGTTTGGGTGTAAAAACCGTTACCGAGTGTAAAATCAAAAGAATTGAGCATTTTGGCGACAGTTTTTACATTTATACAAACAAGGGCGTATTTGACTGTGCGACTTTGGTGCTCGCCACAGGCGGAAAGGCTCAAAAGGCACTCGGTTCAGACGGCAGCGGATACGAACTTGTAAAATCATTCGGACATACAATCACTGAACTGTCCCCTGCTCTTGTCCAACTGAAATCATCAAATAAGAACTGCCGTGCACTCAAAGGCACAAGGGCAAAATGCCTTGTAAAAATCGAAACGAACGGTGAAGTTGTCAGCGAGGAATACGGCGAACTGCTTTTTACAGATTACGGCTTGTCAGGCATTGTAATTATGAACCTTTCTGTATTTATTGATGACAAACGACTTTCATCCGGACAAGACAAAACCGTTGCAATAATAGATTTTGTTCCGGAAATGACCGAAGCGGAGCTGAAAAATCATTTTGAAAAATTTGATTCCCTTGTAGGAATACTTCCGCAAAAGCTGTGTTCAATTCTTGAAAAGCAATCGGACGGCGAATCCGACAGAATGGCACGGTGCGTTAAAAATCAACGCATAATAATCACCGGTACAAAGGGGTACGACTTTGCTCAAATCACAAAAGGCGGTGTGCCAAACGGCGAATTGACCGACGGCAACGAATCAAAAATTATACCGTATCTGTACATTACCGGCGAGCTTACGGACAATCAATTTGAATGCGGCGGATTTAATCTGACATACGCAATTTACAGCGGTATCAATGCCGCAAACAACATAACAACCAAACTTAAACGAAAAGAATTATGATTAGAATTAACGAAATTAAGCTGTCGCTTGACGATGATGAGGTGCTTCTCAAATCAAAAGCGGCAAAAGCTTTGAAGATAAACGAAAAATATATAACGAACCTCACGGTTTTTAAGAAAAGCGTAGACGCAAGGCACAAGGACGATGTACACTTCACATACAGCGTTGATGTTACAATATCGCTCGACGAGGAGCAAATTGTTGCTAAGTGCAAATCAAACAAGGCTGCGATTGTTAAACCGTACAAATACGACTTGCCGACGAACAACAGGAATTCACAATTCCGTCCCGTCGTTGTCGGTTTCGGCCCTGCCGGAATGCTTGCCGGTCTTATCCTCGCACAGGCAGGCACGCAACCGATTATTCTTGAACGGGGCAAAGACATTGACGCAAGACAAAAAGATGTTAACGAATTTTGGACAAAACGCAAACTCGATGAAGAAAGCAATGTTCAGTTCGGCGAGGGCGGTGCCGGCACATTTTCGGACGGCAAGCTCACAACGGGCATAAAAAGTCCTTTTATCCGCAAGGTTCTTGAAGAACTCTACGAAGCGGGTGCACCGGAAGAAATACTTTATTCGTCGAAACCGCACATCGGCACGGACAGACTTGCCATAGTGGTTAAAAATATACGCAAAAAGATAGAAAAATTAGGCGGCGAGGTTAAACTCGAATGTCGACTTGACAAACTTCACACGGCAAATGGTGCCGTTCAGGGAGTATCATATATACACAACGGAGAACGCTTTGATATTGAAACCGACAGCGTAATTATGGCAATCGGTCACAGTGCAAGGGATACGGTTGAAATGCTGTACAATCTGGGTGTTGAGATTATTCAAAAGCCGTTTTCGGTAGGTGCAAGAATCGAGCATCCGCAAAGTCTTATCAACAAGGCACAATACGGCAAATTTGCCGACCATCCGAAATTGGGTGCCGCCGATTATAAGCTTGCCTGCCACGGTCTGCACGAACGGGGAGCATACACATTTTGTATGTGCCCGGGCGGTACGGTTGTTGCCGCTGCAAGTGAAAAAGAGGGTGTAATTGTAAACGGTATGAGTTCGCTTGCCCGTGACGGCGAAAATGCGAACTCCGCACTTTTGGTTGGTATTGAGCCAAAGGATTTTCCGTCCGAACATCCGCTTGCCGGAATTTACTATCAAAGAGAAATCGAGCACAAAGCCTTTGAGCTTGCAGGCGGAGATTACAGGGCACCGGCACAGCTGGTTGGTGATTTCCTTGCAGGTAAAGAAAGCAAAGAGTTGGGAAGCGTTCAGCCAACCTGCCCAACCGGAGTTACACTCACAAATATTGAAGAGTGTCTGCCGCAAAAGGTATCAGCCACAATGAAAGACGCAATAGTTCAAATGGACGGCAAACTTCACGGTTTTAATCTTTATGATGCTGTGCTCACTGCTCCCGAAACAAGAAGTTCAAGCAGTGTCCGCATTTTGCGTGACGAATTTTTGGAGTGCAACATACAGGGTGTCTACCCGTGCGGCGAAGGTGCGGGCTATGCCGGAGGTATTGTATCTGCCGCCGTTGACGGCATAAAATGTGCCGAGGCGGTACTCAAAGATGAACACTACAAAATAGGTTGACTAAAAACATTATAAATAGTATAATATTAAACATAAATTTTTGGAGGGCATAATCAATGTTAAATTCAGAAAAAACACTTGACCAAATCGTTGCTCTTTGCAAAGGCAGAGGCTTTGTATATCCGGGCAGTGAAATTTACGGCGGACTTGCAAACACTTGGGATTACGGTCCGTTGGGTGTTGAACTTAAAACAAACATCAAAGACGCTTGGAGAAAGAAGTTTATCCAAGAGAACAAATACAATGTAGGTCTTGATTCGGCAATCTTGATGAATCCGCAGACTTGGGTTGCTTCGGGTCACTTGGGTGGATTTTCGGACCCTCTTATGGACTGCTGTGAATGTAAAACACGCCACAGAGCAGACCAGATTATCGAAGATTTTGACGGCACAAATGTTGCAGGCTGGTCAAACGAACAACTCAGCAATTATATCAAGGAAAAGAACATTCCTTGTCCAAACTGCGGTGCTCACAACTTTACCGACATTCGTCAGTTCAACCTTATGTTCAAGACTTTCCAGGGCGTAACCGAGGACAGCAAGGACGAAATTTATCTCCGTCCTGAAACCGCACAGGGTATCTTTGTTAACTTTGCAAACATTCAAAGAACAACAAGAAGAAAGGTACCTTTCGGCGTTGCTCAAATCGGTAAATCGTTCAGAAACGAAATCACTCCGGGTAAGTTCATCTTCCGTGTTCGTGAATTTGAGCAGATGGAACTTGAATTCTTCTGCAAGCCGGGCACAGACCTTGAATGGTTTGAGTATTGGAGAGGCTTCTGCAGAGATTGGCTCTACTCGCTCAACATCAAGCCTGAAAACCTCAGATTGCGTGACCACGACCCTGAAGAACTTTGTTTCTACTCAAAGGCAACAACCGACTTTGAATACAACTTCCCGTTCGGCTGGGGAGAGCTTTGGGGCGTAGCAGACAGAACGGACTATGACCTCACACAGCACATCAATACATCGGGTAAGAACCTCGAGTACTTTGACGGCACAACAAACGAAAGATACATTCCTTATGTTATCGAACCGTCACTCGGTGTTGAAAGACTGTTCCTTGCAGTTCTTTGCGAAGCGTATGACGAAGAAATTTTAGACGAAGAAAAGAACGACAAAAGAATCGTTATGCACTTCCATCCGGCTCTTGCTCCGTACAAGTGTGCAGTTCTTCCGCTTTCAAAGAAGCTCAACGAGCAGGCTGAAGAAGTTTTCCAAAACCTCTCAAAGAAGTTTATGGTTGACTATGACGATGCAGGCTCAATCGGCAAGAGATACCGCAGACAGGACGAAATCGGTACACCGTTCTGTATCACATACGACTTTGAGTCGGTTGACGACGGTTGCGTAACCGTTCGTGACAGAGATACAATGGAACAGGTTAGACTTCCTATTTCAGAGCTTGAAGCATTTATCGAAGAAAAAATCGCATTTTAACAAACATAACAAAAAGGCTATTTTGGTATTCACACCAAAATAGCCTTTTTATGTTTAATTAGTTTATCAGCTTCATTCCATTGGGAAATCTTATTACCACTTCGGGAGTCGCTTCAACCGCTTCGGCAGTTGAATCAAAGCCGTCGGTGTTGTTATAAAGATAAGCACATTTCAATTTACATTCCGTACCGTATTCATCTATAAGCTTTACATAAACATCGGTAATCATAACATCGCTGTAAAAGCTTACCGTTTCTGCCTTATAAACAGACTCAAACGGAACAATTTTTATTTTCTTTGAATAAACTACTTTTCCGTTTTCGTCCACGGCTTCAACATAAGCCTTTTTGATTTTAGGGCACTCGGAATTTTGTTCCCATTCAATGTAAGTAGTGTCATCAAATATTATTCTTTCATTTGTTCCGGAAGTGTCAATATCATAATTTTGAACCTGATTTGTAAAGACATAATACTCGCCCACCCAATCAATATCCATCTGTTCGGAGGTGACATTTGTGCCGTCATCAACCGAAATATTCACTGTGTTTGAACCCGACATTTTAATCGGAATCACAGCACAAAACGAATTACCGCTCAACTCCGCTTGAAAAACGAAATCAGTTTGTTGCTTAAAATTTAATTTTCTACTTCAAGTAGGCTCTTTTTGTACTGTCTGCACAATCTGGGGCAGTTCAGTTTGACCGAATGCGTTTTGTTTTTTATTATTTTACAACCTCAACATTGATTGCAAGAACGAACTTGTCGCTGTCCTTAGTGTAAGTAACTTTAACCTTATCGCCCTTGTTAATGAGAAGAACATCCATACAATCGGTCACGGTGATGTAATAATACCTGCCCTTAACCTGCAAGTAGTAAACCGTGTTGCCGTCATTTACAGAAGTTTTAATATCCTTGACCTCACCTGTTACGGTCAGATTCTCCTCTTCCTGAGGCTCTTCGGTTGTTGCACTCGACGAAGTGCTGTCGCCGTTAATTATATTATCCGACGAAGAGTCGTCAACCTTGTAATCCTCGGCATTTGCGTCCTGATCTACCTTGTTTTTATCTTTAAGAGCCGCAATATAATTTTCAACTGCCGCATTGAGTGCGTTTGTATGTGACTTTTCACTGTCAAGGAGTCCTGTACCTACGATAGTTTTATCGTCAAGGTTAACAAGTGCATAACCCTTAACCGTATAGCCGTCACCGTAAAGCGACATAAAGTAAGTAGGTTGATCCTCAATGTCAAGAAGAATCGGGAATGTTGCCTGATAACGGTATTGCTGAACCATATCGACTGCGGATTCCTGTGCCGAGTTTTCCTGAGCACCGCCGTTTTTGTAATATCTGAGTTCTTTGGTACGCTGATTGCAAAAGATAAATCCAAAGTTTGAAGTATCCGACTCGGCAGATGTTACACCGGTGTAAACCCACATATCGTCGTCCATTGCAATAACTCCGCTACCGTCCGAAGTAACATTTACATCATTTTGGAAAATAATGGAATTCCAAAAACCGTGAGAGAGTTTGCCGTGGTAATTATACTGCTGCACAACAAGACTTTCACTGTACACAACATCTATCCAGTTAAGTGAATCGTCCGTGCGAATTTGACCCATACTGTAATACTGACTTTCGCCTGTAAGAGCGTCGGTAATTATTGCACCCTTTACATCCGTTCCGCCGAAAAGTCCGATTGTTTTGTCAAGAACCGGAGTAATCCAATACGGGTGTGCGTCATCGTTAATCTCGAAATTCGGTGTATCAAGAAGAGCAGTAGGATATTGAAATCTTAAATGACGGATAAGTTTTTCATTAAAAAGTTCCGTCGGAGAATATTTAATACCGCTGCCGAATTTTTCAACACAGTTAACAACCGTGACATTTTGACTTACAAGGTCTGTAAGCATATATGCCGGCAAGCCGTTTTTGGTATTGTTAAACCACTTGAAAACATTGGCATATTCAAGATACGCAACTCTTACCGGATGATTTTTGTAATTAATTTGTGTTGACGAATTAGACACAACATATTGGCTCTTATATTCCGAAAGCGAGCCGAGCTGTTGGTCGGCAAGAACCTTTGATGTTGCCGCGTCAAGTCGAGGAACATCGGTATAATTAATGTTTTTGAAATCTTCGGAAAAACTGCTTTCTTTAACTTCAACCAAATCGCTGTAGCTTTTTGCACGGAAAAGTGTGCAACCGGCAACCCAACCTATGCCCATAACGATAAGCATCATAACAACCAAAACAATCGGGAAAATCGAACGCTTTTTACAATATTCTCGGCGTTCAATTTTTTTGTTTGCTCCGCAAAGAAAATAAAACGAAGCACAGAAAATCGCAATGATTATAAACCAAAATGTGTAAAAATCGGTTGACTTAAAATTCATTGCCGGAATCATCATATAATAAACACCGGCACCGACAACCAAAGTGATAAGAAGCGAAATCAAAAGTTTGAGACCTACCTTTGGCGGCTTAACCACCACTTCGACCTCATCACTTGAAGGCCACTTGAATTTTGACTTGAAGCTGTCAATTACTTCATCTGCGTCAAAATCCATATTTGGAATTTTTTCACTCATAAAAATACTCCTTTAAAAATAGTACTAATATTATACTATATATAAAATATTTAATCAAGAAAACAATTTTTGAACGAAATACATAAATATTTACCTCCCCTTTCGTAAGGGGAGGTGGATTTTTGCGAAGCAAAAAGACGAAAGGGTTTAAAAAAATGCTCCTCTTAATAAGAGGAGCATAAACTTTATTTAATTATCTTCTGTCGCCGCGACGGTGATTATCGCGTCTTGGCTTACGAGGAGCTTCTTCAATATCATTTTCAGGTTTCATACCCTCAAGTTCAATCAAAGCGTCTCTTCTTGAAAGATTGATTCTGCCCTGGTCGTCGATTTCAATGCACTTAACAATGATTGAGTCGCCGACATTAACAACATCTTCTACCTTTTCTGTTCTCTTAACATCAAGGCGAGAGATATGAACAAGACCTTCTTTGCCCGGAGCGATTTCAACAAACGCACCGAAGTTCATAATTCTTGTAACAACTCCGTTGTAGAAAGCACCAACTTCAGGATCGGTTGCGATAAGCTTAACAACGCCTACTGCACCCTCGCACTTTTCTGCATCAACGCCCGAGATATAAACTCTGCCGTCTTCTTCAATATTAATTTTAACTTCATACTCGGCTTGGATTTCCTGAATAACCTTGCCGCCCTTACCGATTACATCGCCAATCTTGTCAGGGTCGATTTGAAGTGTGTACATCTTTGGAGCGTACTTTGAAAGTTCCTTACGAGGTTCGCTGATAACAGGAAGCATAATCTCATCAAGAATGTAATTTCTTGCCTTGTGAGTCTTTGCAAAAGCTTCCTTAATGATTTCAGGAGTAAGACCGTGTACTTTAAGGTCCATCTGAATTGCTGTGATACCTTTCTTTGTACCTGCAACCTTAAAGTCCATATCGCCGTAAAAGTCTTCAAGACCCTGAATATCAACCATCGTCATAAAGTCGCCGTAAACGCCCTCGTCACCTGTGATAAGACCGCAAGAAATACCTGCAACCGGAGCCTTAATCGGAACACCTGCAGCCATAAGAGCAAGTGTTGAACCGCAGATTGAGCCCTGTGATGTTGAACCGTTTGAAGAAAGAACTTCAGATACAACACGGATTGCATAAGGGAATTCGTCAACAGACGGAAGAACAGGTACAAGTGCCTTTTCTGCCAAAGCACCGTGACCGATTTCTCTTCTGCCCGGACCTCTTGACGGCTTTGTTTCGCCTACAGAGTATGACGGGAAGTTGTAGTGGTGAATATATCTCTTTTCAGTCTGTTCATCAAGACCGTCAAGGATTTGTGCGTCATTCATAGGGCCGAGTGTTGCAACAGAAAGTACCTGTGTCTGGCCTCTTGTAAACATACCCGAACCGTGAACTCTTGAAAGGAGGTCAACTTCGGCGTTAAGAGGACGGATTTCGTCAATTCCTCTGCCGTCAACTCTCTTGTGCTCATCTTTGAGCCAAGCACGAACAACATGCTTTTGAACAAGATACATAATCTCGTCAATCTTGCCTTCGTTGCCCTCAAAGAGCTCGTCAAACTTTTCGTGAACTGCATCGTAAATAGGAAGAAGTGCTTCGTCACGGACATTTTTGTCATCTGTGTCGAGTGCCTTTTTAACATCTTCAATGCAGAATTCTTCGATTTGAGCAAGAATTTCAGGATCCGGATCGGATGATTCATAGCTAAACTTAAGTTTGCCGATTTCATCAACAATGCCCTGAATAAACTTAACAATTTTCTTATTTTCTTCGTGACCTGCCATAATAGCGTCGAACATCAAATCATCGCTGATTTCGTTACCGCCTGCTTCAATCATAGCAATAAGGTCTGCTGTGGAAGCGACTGTAAGAACAAGGTCGCTCTTTGCTCTGTCTTCAAGTCCCGGGTTGATAACGATATTGCCGTCAACAAGACCTACATTTACGCCTGAAATTGGGCCGTCCCACGGAATATCGGAAATTGCAATTGCAGCCGAAACACCAATCATAGCAGTGATTTCAGGTGAGCAATCAGGGTCAACTGACATTACTGTTGCAACAACAGAACAGTCATTTCTCAAATCCTTTGGGAACAAAGGACGGATAGGACGGTCGATGCAGCGTGATGTAAGAATAGCCTTTTCGGATGCTCTGCCTTCTCTTCTCTGGAATGAGCCCGGAATACGGCCTACGGAATACATTTTTTCTTCATAGTCAACGCTGAGCGGGAAGAAGTCAACGCCCTCTCTCGGCTTTGCTGAAGCTGTTACATTACACAATACTTCTGTTTCGCCGTAACGGGCAAGGATTGATGCGTTTGCAAGGCCTGCCATCTTACCTGTTTCAAGGGTAAGCTTTCTGCCTGCAAGTTCGGTTTCCCATACTTTAAAATTTTTGAAAAACATTACTTTTACCTCTCTAAATCTTTTATTAATCTATATCAAAAGGAGGGCAATAGTAATAAATTCAAGGCATAAATCTGTGCAATTACACCCTCAATTTACTACTATTGTTTGCTCCTCCTTTGGTATCAAAAACAAACAGGCAAGCGATACCAAGCAGATATCACTTGCCATTGGATTATTAGTCCTCGTTTTCAGCCATATTACGCTCAAGAGTGTTACGGATGCCGAGCTTTGCGATAAGTTCACGGTATTCGTTAACATCCTTCTTGTAAATGTAAGCAAGAAGGTTTCTTCTGTGACCTACCATCTTAAGAAGGCCTCTGCGTGAGTGATGGTCCTTCTTGTGAACCTTGAGGTGCTCTGTAAGTTCGTTGATTCTCTTTGTGAGAACTGCAACCTGAACCTGTGCAGAACCTGTGTCACCCTCGTGAGTAGCGTATTCAGCCATAATAGCTTGCTTTTCTGCCTGTGTCATAATTAAAATCACCTTTCATAATAATATTTGCATTGCGAAAAACACAGTAGTGGGCTCGGTGTATGTCGTATCCGACTTGCCCCCAGAACCGAGTCATCCGCATTAAGCAAATCGATTATATCACACAAAACAGAATTTGTAAAGAATTATTTTGTTTTAAAGTAAAATTCAACACCGGTTGCAAGATTATTAAATCCGTACTTAAACTTATGTGCATCAAGTATCTTTTTACAGACCGCAAGTCCCATACCGCTTGATTCAACCACATCATTGCCAACCGAACGGTTAAACACTTCCCAAATCTTATTTTTATCCGTTTCGGCAATATGACCGCCCTCGTTAAATACAGCAAAACCCTTGTACTTATCATATGATATTTTTAAATTCTTACCGTTAGGGGTGTATTTAACCGCATTTGAAATATAATTATCAACAACAAGCCTGATAAGCTTTTCGTCTGCCATCAGTTCTTCGTCATAAATCCCCGATATATCAACGCCGAGATTTTTACTTTCAATAAGTGACTCGTACTTTTCAAGTTCTTCAAGGCAAGCGGTTTTAAAATTAAATTTTGTCTTTTGAATTTTCTCAAAATCAATACGATTATACTGCAAAAGGTTGCTTACAAGTGACGATATATGCCTATTCTGCCTGTAAATATTTGAAATGTATTCCTGCTGCTTTTCGGGTACTACATTTTCTATCAAGCATTCGCATTGATTGTTAATAATTGTAATCGGCGTTTTAAGTTCGTGTGCTGCCGCAGATGTAAAAGCCTGCCGTGCCTGATTTATTTTTTCGTTTTTATCAAACATCTTATTAAGCGTAACAAACAGCACAACAGAAACAATTAAAAATAAAAAAGTTTGATTGTAAAGACTGTTCTTAAAGGTTTGACTTACGACTGTATCGTAAAACAAATTGTGTTTTACATGAACAACAAAATAATATTTTTTGCCGTCAAGTTCAAATATACTTATATATTTTGCTTCATCGCTTCCGTTATATCCTCCCGTATTTTCTATGTCGGAAACGCTTACATTTTTATCGGAATATAGGCCAATCAAATCATTATTTATATTTTTATTAACCTTGTTATAATCATATGAGATGTTGCTTGTAAATACCAAATATTCGGTTTTACTTACATATTTATCTGTTGCTTTTTTATTGCTGAGCACAATGGTTTTTGAAGCGTTTTTGTCAATACTCTCATCTGCCGGAACAAAATGTAATTTTGTCGGAACAATCCTATTATTTTCCGTAATATAATAAAATTTATCAATTACGGGATATGAAGTCAATTCCTTATCAAACAACAAATACTGTTCTGTCACTTCATCATTCGCATCAACAGGAATAAAGCCTATATCATCGCTTTGAATATATGAGCTGTTTTTAAACACAAGCTTTCCGTCCTTATTATAAACACCGTAATATGACGGATAAAATTCGGTATAGGCAGTTGCAAGCTGTTCCTGCAATTCGTCAAGATTTTGTGCTCCGCCATCGGAATAAATAATGTTATTAATATCATCCAAAAGCAGATTAACATAATTCATTGAAGCGTTTTCAAAATCCCGTCCCTCTTTAGAATAACAAATATTAAATGAAAGTCCGGCACAAATAGCATACAACACGACAAGCGACAAGGCAATTATGCAATTCATTTTTTTCTTGCTCATAATCACACCTCCTCTACAGAGTAACCGACACCGGATATTGTTTTTATTTGAGCGGAATACCTGCCGAGAACTTTTCTTATTCTCTTGATATGAGTATCCACCACTCTTGCATCACCGTCAAAATCATACCCCCAAACGCGAGTTAAAATTATATCTCTGTTAAGAGCAATGCCTTTATTTCTGCAAAGATACAGGAGCAATTCAAAATCAATATTACTCAAATTAACAACGCTCTCGGGAGTAAAAACCTTTCGTCTTTCAGCGTCAATCGAGATACTTCCGACGGTTATAATTTCGGCATCAACACTTTTACTTCTTTTAATCATTGCATTACACTTTTCAACAAGCACCGACAACGGAAACGGCTTAACAATATAATCATCACAACCGGCCTTATAAGCGTTTAAAAAATTATTTTCTTCGCCGTAAGCCGAAAGAAAAAGTATCGGCACCAAGGAGAATTCACGAATCATTTTACAAGCATTCAAGCCGTCAACATTCGGCATACGAACATCTAAAATAAGCAAATCAAACAAATCCGACTTTGCTTTTTCAACAGCTTCTCTGCCGTCACATGCCACAGCTACGGAAAAACCCTTTGCCCTCAAATAATCGGCAACCGATTCTCTGATTGCTTTTTCATCATCTGTAACTAAAATTCTATACATCTTTCTCCCTCCTTGCCATAATTATATAATGCCATTGTGTACTTTTTGTGTCAATAAAATTCAACACACTAATCCTATAGTTTTATTACTTAATCTTATAAAAATAACCGCCCTGTATCACGAAAATACAAGAACGGTTATTCTTCAGACTGTCGATAAAGCCCCTGAAGCACGCCAAAATTATTTC
Source organism: bacterium (assembly GCA_963661495.1). Classification (GTDB taxonomy): domain Bacteria; phylum Bacillota; class Clostridia; order Oscillospirales; family Acutalibacteraceae; genus Eubacterium_R. The sequence continues at coordinate 52,256 of CAVLCA010000014.1, read as the reverse complement.
AGTGAAGCTTTGTAGGTGGTGCGGGTCTCCGGTGGAGGCCTCTGCACCTTAGTGCAGAAGCACCGACCGAACCGGCAGGTGAGACCGGCTTGCCTATCCCGAAATATTTATCGTTTTAATAGCACCGTTTAAAGAAAAGTGCCGCAAACATTGAATTTGCGGTACTTTTGGCGTTTTTCGTTTTTTGCTCAGTCGAGGTACCATCGTACATCTTCCTTTGCAAGAAAACGAAATTCAGAACCTTTCTCAACAGCCTACAGCGTGCCGAAAATACTTTTTCGACACGCTGCATTCTTATTTTTTATTTTGTTATTATCCCAAACAGTTCTTTGATTCTGTCATCCTGCTCGGTTAAGTAAAGATAACCGAACAAAGCCTCTATACCCGTTGCGATGTGGTACTCTCCCTGGCTTGCGGATTTAGGATTATGCCCCACCTTGGCATTTCTGCCACGCTTATACACCGCCGTTTCCTGCTCGGTGAGAACATCTTTTATTTTGTCATACGCCAAAGTTTGAGCCTTTGCCGACACAAACTTTACACTTTCTCTGTGTAAATCGTTTACCGGTCGGTTGGCGTCAAGCACCAGCGTTTCTCTGACAAGCATTTCGTAAACGCAATCGCCGATAAACGCAAGATTGAGCGGGCTGAGCTCATTTGGATGTGCTTCTTTGTCTGTAAATCTCATTACGGAATATACTCGAATTCAATATCGTAAAGGCTTACAATGTCGCCCTCTTGAATCCCTTTCTCTCTTAATGCGTCAAACACGCCGCTTTTTTCAAGCACTCTTTGCATATACTGAAGTGCTTCGTAGTCGGTAACATCAATGCCTTTGAGCACTCTCGGGAACCATTTTGCCTCAACAAGATAGTAGCCCTCGTCCTCTTGAGTAATCTTAAAGCTATTATCGTCTTCGGGAATGAGTGCTTCAAGCGGAATTTCCTCAGTTTCGTATTCTTTGATAGGCGGTAAATCTCTGAGCATATTCCAAGTAACATTCATAAGCTCCTTTGTACCTTCCATAATAGGGGCACAAATCGAATAATACTCATAACCCTTGTCATTAACATACTTCTTGAATTTTTCAATCTGCTCCGGTTCTGCCATATCAATTTTATTACCGGCAACAATCATAGGACGCTCTGCAAGGTCTGAATTAAATTTTTTGAGTTCCTCATTGATTTTTTCAAAATCATCAATAGGGTCTCTGCCCTCGCTGCCGCTGACATCGACAATATGAATAAGCATTCTGCAACGCTCAACATGACGGAGAAACTGATGACCCAAACCGACGCCCTCGCTTGCACCTTCAATAAGACCCGGAATATCGGCAAGAACAAAGCTGTTGCCCTCGCCCATACTTACAACGCCGAGATTAGGTACAAGTGTTGTAAAATGATAATCGCCGATTTTCGGCTTTGCCTGTGAAACAACGGAAATAAGACTGCTTTTGCCAACTGACGGATAGCCGACAAGACCGACATCGGCAAGAAGTTTCAGTTCAAGACTGACTTCCCACTCTTCGCCCGGAACACCCGGTTTTGCAAAACGGGGAACCTGACGGGTCGATGTTGCAAAGTGCATATTGCCCCAGCCGCCTTTGCCGCCTTTTGCCGCAATAAAACGCTCTGTTTTGCTCATATCAGCCATAACTGCCTTGCTGTTTGCTTCACGGATAATAGTACCGCGTGGCACTTTAATTTCAAGGTCTTGACCTTTTTTGCCGTTGCAACGGCTTCCCTTTCCGCCCTCGCCGTTCGGAGCGGAATACTTACGCTTATATCTGAAATCGGCAAGAGTTGCAAGGTTGTCGTCAACTACAAAAACGATATCGCCGCCCTTACCGCCGTCACCGCCGTCGGGACCGCCTGCCGCAACATATTTTTCTCTGTGAAAGGCAACCGCACCGGCACCGCCGTCGCCGCCTTTGATTTTTATTTTCGCAATATCTACAAACATAATTTTCCCGTTTCTTATTAAACTGGCAGTGAGCACCGTACTCACTGCCGACTTGGCATCCCCGACCGGAATCGAACCGATGGCCTACTGCTTAGGAGGCAGTCGCTCTATCCAACTGAGCTACGGAGACATATTTCAAATAATTCAATTTATTTTCTCATTATCTGTTCTGCAACATTTTAATTATAATTATATTCTGCCCGATTGTCAACCGAACGAACAAAAAACATCCGCAATCCTGCGACTGCGGATGTTTTAGTCAATTACTGCTCAACAGGGTAAACAGAAACTTTTTTTCTGTCCTTGCCCATTCTTTCAAACTTTACTGTACCGTCAACAAGAGCAAAAAGTGTGTCGTCCTTACCGATACCTACATTAGTACCCGGATGAATGTGTGTGCCTCTTTGACGATAAAGGATGTTGCCTGCAAGTACGAACTGACCGTCAGCTCTCTTTGCACCCAAACGCTTTGATTCGCTGTCTCTGCCGTTCTTTGTAGAACCCATACCTTTTTTATGAGCAAAAAGTTGTACATTAAGCTTAAGCATAATTACACCTCCGATATAGTTACTTTAATGTTTTTCGGATAATCCTTTTCAAGTTCGGTTAAATGAAGCACCAAACCGTTAAGTATATCCTGTGCTTTTTCCGGTGACGATTTGATTTGAAGTGTCATATATCCGTCGGCGGAATTTGCACGGGCGTCGAGTTTGATAACATCCGTGACCGTATTTGCCGCAAGATAACATGCACTGCTGACAAATGCACACACAACATCTTCGCCGCTGTCGGCAAGCCCCGTGTGACCTTTACATTCAAAACCTGTCAGCACATCACCGTTTTTGAAAAATTCTATTCTAATCATTTTAAGTCAAACAATTAAGCGTTAATCTTTGTGATCTCAACCTTAGTGTAAGGCTGTCTGTGACCCATCTTACGCTTTTCGTTCTTCTTTGGCTTATAGGTGAAAACAGTGATTTTCTTACCCTTGCCGTTCTTAACAACTGTTGCGTCAACAGTAGCCTTTGCACAATCCTTGCCTGCCTTGAGACCCTTGTCTGTGCCAACTGCAAGAACCTGGTCGAAAGTGATTTTTGCGTCTGCTTCTACATCAAGCTTTTCGATGTAAAGAACATCACCTTCAGATACCTTGTACTGCTTTCCGCCTGTTACGATAACTGCGTACATAGTAATAACTCTCCTTCATAAGTCTCGCTACGATAGGCGAACACACCGATGTGCATTTCTTACTGCCCATAATATGCGGCTTAACTATTATAGCAGAAAAGAACAAAAAGTCAAGAGAAATTTAAATTAAAGTAACATATTAAGTCAGACTGCGTTTATATCGCAAGATGAATTATATGCAAATACAACCGCTTTGTCACGATTAATCATCAAGTTTGTCGTACTTTTTGATTTTGCTTTTGATAATAAAAAACAATCCCCAAAAAACAATAGATGGTACACCATAAATTACAGCGTATGCAATAACTAAATCGCTCTTATTAAGTGATCCCGAGCCATCATAGACAAAAGCTGCAAATATACATCCATATATACCCGCGGCAAGCAGTGCAATTGCAATAATAAGAACAATTATATCAACAACTTTAAGTGCTTTCAATTTTTTTGAGTTCATAGAAACACCTCGAATTATAACAAGTCAAAATCAATTACATTTTTTAACAGTGCTCTTTATCTTCAAAACAATCGCACAAAAACAAATACCTATAACGCCACCCAATGTATTACAGATAACATCATCAATATCACAGGTTCTGCCGATAAAGATTTGTATTATTTCGATACAAACGCTTGTCAAAAAAGAAGCCGTTAACGCAATGTATGTTTTTTGCCAAAAAAGACGGACAAAAAATCCGAAAGGGACAAACAACACAATATTTGCCAAAAGAGAATACGAGTCCAAAACTGACAACGGAAAATGTATCTCGCTAAAAGGTACAAGATTTATTCCGCCGGCACCTGCTCTCATATACATATTGTCAAGAAGCGTCAAATAAACCAGCATATATAAATACACCGCAAATATTAAAGCAAGCACTTTTTTACCAAAACTCATTTTTGTTATAAAGCATTTTACATTACGCTTCTTCAAAATTCTGTCAACAATTATCAATACCACAAACAACGGAATATAAATAACAAGATAATATCCGAAAAGTTCAAAAAGGTTGGTTAACAGCATAATGCACAATTATCCTCCGTTTCTGACAGTTCCCGTGATTTGAGGCGAACAAAGTTTGCCCCTACGGTCATTTATAAAATTATTTTGTTTTATACTGCTTAATAGGTAAGTTCTTGAACAAATCATACCCTCCCGATGAGAAAGTTTCTGTATTTTTCTTTCTGTAATCAAGCGGTGCTTTTTTGTAAGTCTCAACAAAAACATAATATTTGTGATTACGCTTCAAACCTTTGACAGTTGCAGAGGTTTGCTTTTTGTTTTTGATTTTAACGGTTTTTGTTCTGTTCAAAGGCGAATTTTTGTCTTTATAATTGCCGTCATAGATTGTAATTTTATATCCGTCAAATTGACCCGATGACTTTTTCCAAGAAATTTTGTAGCCGTTTTTAATTCCCTGAACGCTTTTGATTTTTACTTTTTTAGGACAAATGCTGAAATATTTGTTTACATACCCTGCATAATCGCCCATAAAGTGCACAGTAACTCTGTATCTCGAAACATTTATTCTTTCGCCGACATATTCAACGGTATAATCCACACCCTCAACAAGCAAATCGCCGTTTTCTTTGGTGCAAATCACCTTTGGCGTTTTTTGTTTGCCGTTGTAATTATAAAAATCTTTGCTCAAATTAACATTTGGGCAAGTGATTACTTCAACATCCTTTTTCCCGCCGCAAATCTTACATTTTTGACCATTTTCACCGTCAAGCCAGTCTGTTCCGCCGTACAGACCTTTAACAAATTTTCCCGGCTCAACATATTTCTCATACTCACAAATATGATACGGTATGTACTCATCATCGGCAAAAACGCTTGTGCCCGAAAATGCACACAGCACGGTTGCCAATAATAATAAGATACTTAATATTTTTTTCATAATAACACCTCCGAATTATACTATATGGGCGAATATTATCCGCCCATACATTTATGTACTTCTCAACTTGATAATATCATATTTATATACAATATTCAACATTAGAAATTACTTAATAAATTTTTTGTATTTTTCAAAATAAAATACCTGTCACCAAGATTGCTGCCATTATTGATTCCCTCAATATTAGCACCAAATATAAACTTTTTGCATGCTGTTGTTTTGTCGCTTTCCTTTTTAACAAAAGCAATTGATTCAATTTCAAACTTGGTACAATAAGCAGAAAAATCAAATACAGTTACAGTTGACGGGGACAATTCCATTACCCCACTGTGTGATGAATTAAACGGAGTCATATCAACCCTTAAAACAATACTTTTTGCTCTTACCTGCGTGTTCCATACAGGAATATACAAGCCGTAACCGGGTTCATAGAATATATCCTGTCTTGTATTATATGATAATGTTTGCAAAGTACCTGTTCCGTTTTCCCTATACAAAACACCGTTTGTTCTTACAAAAAACATATCCTTTTCATCTTCTGAAACTGTAAGTTGACCGTTTCTTAATGTTGCAACCGTATACATTAATCCTTCACTACTGTTATACGGAAGAGACAAACTACTTTTAGAAAGATCATAATCAATAATAAATTTAACAATCGGGTCATTTGCATTAGTTTTATTATAATTTAATCTTGTAATAGCCTTGATATGTCCTTTATATAAAGAACCATCTTGTTTTTTAGGCTTGATTTCTTTTAAAACATTATATGACTTACCGTTAATTGTCATATTAACATTTATATCGGTTTTTGAACTGCTATCACTTAATTCAACATCATCTTTATCTTTCATAGCCGCAATTGCAGACCTTGAAATTCTCATAATACTTGAATTCATACTTGCATTAGGAGTATCATTTTGCCAACATGTAACATACAAATAATTATCGTCAAGTGACATACCGTTTGCATGTCCCAAAAGATTATCTTTAAAAACAATTTTCTTAGGAGCTGCCGAACTGTATAAATTACTGTAATAATACAACACCGAAGTGTTAACCGTTCCCTCTTTTGCCTTTAAAGTAAAGAGTCTGTTATTTGATGTACCGACAGAAATACCGCCAACACCTGATGCAGATGCATATGTAGGGATTTTATTTTCAAATGATACATCACTATGTGTTATTACAGACGCATTATGTTCTGTTGTATCTGCAAATGCCATAACACTCGTTGAGCAAAATACCAAAATCACCATAAACATGGCAATAACATTTGAAATAAACTTATAATTTTTCATATTTATTCTCCTCAATAAATTTTCTCTGAATTTAATGTGATTTCATCATCACTGCCACCGGTACCGGAAACAGTAAATTTAACATGCGCCCGATAAGTACCTTTGCCTGATAATTGAACCGAATGTGATTTTGAAAAATTGTAGGCACTTGATGTATCAGTCCAATTACCGTTATCAACGGTTACCCAAATCAAGCCGACTTTCTTTTGCACTTTGGTATTGACAACAATTTTCTTTGTTACGCCTTTCTTACCAATAACCTTATTTTCAACATTTGCCTTACCGTTTGAAATTGAAAAATATGTATAAGCATTATTACAATTGTTATCACAAACAGTAAAATCTTTAGCATAAGCAGTTATTGAAATGGAAAACATCAACAAAGTCATAATTAAAGCAACAATAATCTTTTTCATAAAAAACCTCCTTTCCTGCTGTATTTGTGCCTTCACAATATACAACAAAACAAAGGAGAATTTAGGTTACAAAATATTCCAAATTTTTTAAAAATTATAAATAAAATATCATTTTTCAACAATATTTTCTGCCATTTTTATTATATTTTCCTTTTCATTTATCGGAACATCTATCATAAAACTATAATTAGAATCATTCCAAGTCAGTGTACAATTATAATTTTCTGTTATCAAATATGCTTTATAACCGTTTATTTTCAAATACTCTAAATTGTGTTCATTATCAACCGACATACTGCCGCCGACAACAGTTTGTGAAAATACGATTTCATCATCATTTTCATTTTCCCAAACAGACCAAACACTATATTCACTTTTATCATATTCAACAAGTTTATATCCGTTCGGAACAGAAGAAAGTGTATATTCGGTTTGCAAATAATCATATTCCGGTATAGAATCATCTGTTAACTCAACTGTAATATGTTTCGGAAATATCTTTTCAATAAAATCAATAGCTTTTCGGCGAGTTGCAGATACCGACATTGTGCCGGTTAACATAATAACGGCGGCAATAACTGCGGCAAGGAGAGATTTGGAGATTTTACGGCGGGTTGAAAACTTAATCAGATGCTCTTTTGAAATAAGTTTTGACATTTTCTTTTCAAATTTAGGTGAAAATTCAAAAGTAAAAAATGACTTGTCAAGATAGCCTGTGTATTGGATTTTTTCGGCTTCAACAAAGGCACTTACAAACAATTCTTTATTCGTCATTTTCATTTGCCCCCAAACTTTCAATCAGCAACTTTTTGCCACGCACAAGCTGTTGCTTTACGGTTGACACCTTTCTGCCGAGTAGCTCGGCAACTCTTGAAACAGGCATATCGCTGACATAATGATAAAACAGCACATCCTTGTATTTTTTGTCCAAGTTTACAATAGCATTTACAACTTCGTTATAGCGTTCTTTTACATCAAGACTTACGAAAAAATCATCATCGGAAACGACATCAAAATTTTCTATATCCACAGTCTCGTATCTTTTATTTTTGCCAAGCATATTAATCGCCGTGTTTTTTGTCGCCTTAAGCACATAAGACAATGTTTGCACGGAAACCACCTCACCTATCGAATCCATATTCTTTGCAATACCGATAAAAGCATTATGTACGGCGTCCTCGGCGTCTTCATTGTTATAAAGCACCGACAAAGCGACATACATCATACGGTCACGATATTCATAATAAAGTTGTTCAAATTTTGATTTGTTTTGCTCATCATCAATGAGCGTCATATAAAAAGCCAACATATTTTTTGCCCTTCTACTATATATAACAAAATGAAAACCGAAAACGGTTACAAAATATTATAACTTTTTTGAAAAAAATATACAACAGCACTAAAATCCACTTTTTCGCTATTGTATATTATAGTTTTATTTAATTTTCAGTCGAAACTTTCATAAGGTTCGAGCAATATACAACAGGGCTCGGCGGTTGCTTCGGCTTTGCCTCGCACCCTACTTCGTTCGTCCACCCAAATGCTTTGCATTTCGGTACCGGACTCACGCTTCCGGCTAAAAACAGTCCGCCGGACTGTTTTCTTAACGCCGAAACCTTCATAAGGTTCGAGCCCTTTTCATCTTATCAAAATAATAAAAGACATCCAAACGGATGTCTTTTATTATTTGGTGGAAACAACAGGGCTCGAACCTGTGACCCCCTGCTTGTAAGGCAGGTGCTCTCCCAGCTGAGCTATGCTTCCGTGGTCAACGACATTTATTATATCACAAAAAAATGATTTGTCAATAGAAAATTTAAAATTTTATGTTTTACAAAATACACCTTATATGCTAATATATATTAGATACATTTTATAAAGCGAGGTAATTATATGTTACTTGCAGTTGATGTCGGCAACACGAATATCGTTTTGGGTATTCTTGACGGTGATAAGCTAATCAAATCCGGCAGATTTTCAACAAATATATATGAGACCGAAGACGAATGTGCAATGAAAATATATTCGTTTTTGAACATACACGACACGATAAACATTGACGGTGCAATTATTTCATCTGTTGTGCCGGCACTTGTGAGGACGCTGAAAAAAGCAATTTTAACCGTTTGCAAGGTAAATCCTCTTGTAGTAGGCCCGGGTGTAAAAACAGGGCTTTCGATAAAAATCGACAATCCGGCACAACTCGGTGCAGACCTTGTTGTTGCGGCAGTTGCGGCAAAAGAAAAATATCCGCTTCCGGCAATCATTTTTGACTTGGGCACAGCCACAACCGGTTCTGTCCTTGATAAAGACGGTAACTTTTTGGGAGTGATTATCACAACCGGTGTCAAAACTTCCATTAATGCCCTATCGGCAGGAGCGGCATTGCTTCCGCAAATCGATATAACGGCACCGAAAAAAATCATCGGCACGAATTCCATAGAAAGTATGCAATCGGGTTGCATTATCGGCACGGCGTGTATGATTGACGGATTCATTGACAAATTTGAGCAAGAACTCGGCGAAAAGGCGACCGTTATTGTTACGGGCGGACTCGGAAAATCAATAGCAAAAAATTGCAGTCACGATATGACAATTGATGAAAATCTTTTGATTGACGGACTGCGTATTATATACGACAAAAACAAATAAGTTATCATTTGCAGAGAGGAAAAGAAAATGAAACTTGATACAATTTGTGTGCAAGGCACATACAAACCGAAAAACGGTGAACCGAGGGTTATACCGATTATTCAATCAACGACCTACAAATACGACAGCAGTGCCGAGATGGGCGACCTTTTCGACCTGAAAAAGAGCGGATATTTTTATTCACGACTTCAAAATCCGACTTGTGACAATGTTGCGTCAAAAATTGCGTCACTCGAAGGCGGTGTGGCAGGAATGCTCACCGGTTCAGGTCAGGCGGCTAATTTTTACGCAGTGTTTAACATTGCACAGGCGGGTGACCACATTGTGTCGTCATCGGCAATTTACGGCGGCACATTCAATCTTTTCAATGTTACTATGAGAAAACTCGGCATTGATTTTACCTTTGTTTCACCGACAGCAACCGAAGAAGAAATCCAAGCGGCAATCAAGCCGAACACAAAAGCGATTTTCGGCGAAACAATTTCAAATCCGAGCCTTGATATTTTAGACATTGCAACTTTTGCAAAGGTTGCTCACAAAAACGGAATTCCGCTTATCGTTGACAACACATTTGCAACTCCTATCAACTGCCGTGCGTTTGATTTCGGCGTTGACATTGTTACACACTCCACAACAAAATATATGGAGGGTCACGCTTCAACTATCGGCGGCGCAATCGTTGACAGCGGTAATTTTGATTGGACGCAAAACGACAAATTCCCTGGACTTACCACTCCGGACGACAGCTATCACGGCATTGTTTATACCGATACATTCGGCAAAGGTGCGTACATCACAAAGGCAACTGTTCAACTTATGAGAGATTTAGGTTCGGTTCAATCCCCTAACGACGCATTTCTTTTGAATGTAGGCCTTGAATCGCTTCATTTGAGAGTGCAAAGGCACTGCGAAAATGCGAAGAAAGTTGCCGAATATTTGGAAAATCATCCAAAAATCGAATGGGTAAAATGTGCAATGTTGCCAAATGACGACCAACACGCACTTGCTCAAAAATATATGCCAAACGGCACCTGCGGTGTAGTTTCATTCGGAGTTAAAGGCGGCAGACAGGCGGCAACAACATTTATGGACAGTCTTGAGCTTGCGGCAGTTGTCACCCATGTTGCAGATGCAAGAACCTGTTGCCTTCACCCGGCTTCAACAACTCACCGTCAGCTGACTGACGAACAACTTGCCGAGTGCGGAGTTACGCCTGATTTGGTAAGATTTTCCTGCGGCATAGAAGCGGCAGAGGACATCATTGCCGACATTGAGCAGGCTCTCGAAAAAATCTAACCGCAAAAAAATAATCAAATAAAATTCCAAAAGGAGTAAAAATATGCTTGAATACAGATATGACACTCAACTTCTCATTGAGGGCACAGACCTTGACGAGGACGAAATCAACGATTACTTTGTGGAGCACTTCAAAGGCGACTGCCTTATTGCCGTCGGCGACGAGGATTTAATTAAAATCCACTATCACACCAATGAACCGTGGAAAGTGCTTGAATATTGCAGAAGTCTCGGCGAAATTTATGACATTGTAGTTGAAGATATGGACAGACAGGAGAGAGGACTAAAAGGCTGATGAAGATAAAAAAAGGCTTCACTGTGCGTAATATCGCAGGCTCAAACATTGTTGTCCCTGTCGGCAACGCCGAAAAGATATTCAACGGAATGATTACCCTGAATGACAGCGGTGCATTTTTTTGGAACGCTTTGTTAAAGGACACAACCGTTGACGATGTTGTTAAAAAGGTCACTTCTGAATACGAAGTTGACGAAGAAAAAGCAAAAGCCGATGTTGAAAAATTCATTGCAATGCTTAAAGAAAACAACTTAATCGAAGAATAGAAAAAAGACCGGCTCACAAAAATCGTGAACCGGTCTCTGTTTTTACGGTTTTATAAGCTTACCCGATTTTAAAAGGGCGAGCATTTTTTTGTTTTGCTCCGGCGTACCTTTGTAATCGGCAATTTTATTTTTTGCGGCAATCTTTTTGCGATAAGCAAAATCACTTTTTGCACCTATTGATTCAAGTGCGTCAACAATACTTTTGCTGTCGCCTTTATAAGTTTTGAAATATTTTAATGAGCTTTTATTTTTAAAACGAAGCACACCCAAAAATGAAGTATATGTGTGCTTAATCAATGTCATAGGCTCGTGTTTTGCCTTTGGGAAATTTTGGTCGTACGAGTAGAAATACGAAGTTGTGCCCTCACCTGTTGCAACCGAAATGTGACCGTTGCCGCTCTTTGATGTGAATACGCAAAGGTCGCCCTTTTTCGGGATAAACTCGGGCGTGTTGTCAATCCACTTAAAGTTTTCGGTGAGATACTCACTTGTCTTGCGTTTGTTGTAATATTCAATGGCATTACCGATACTTTGCGGAGTTATGCCGAGAACATTTTTGATATAATGCTTGGCAAGGTCAACACACTGCACGCCGTATACGCCGTCGTAATCAATACCTTTGCCGATATTTTTCTTTACCCATTCGTCAAAAGTCACTTACAATCACCGTCTTTCTTTTCAAGATTCATCACAGCGGAAATTCCTGCCGACACAGCGGCTATAACCAAACCGGTTACAGCGGATTTTACACTTACCTTATCGTCTGTAAAATTAATATACACCACATTGACCGTGATGTACGCAAGAGCAGATTGAACAAAGGTTCTCGTTGCTCTTTTGAGTGTTGTTTTTGTACAAATCATCTATTGCCTCCTTTAAATTATTTAGCGGTGCGTCGAGGACAACGCACCCTACGAACGATGTGTCTCAAAGCATTACACACATCAAAAAGGAATTATTTATGTGCCTGCTCGTTTAAATACTTTTGCAATTTGTTTTTTGCAATCGGTACGGAGTGGTTTGCACCAAGTTGCTCCAAGCCGTCAAGTGCGGCGGAAAGTCCGTAACATATAAGCCTGTTTTCTTCTTTCAGCCTTGCAATGTCTTTGTCCTGTGCCGTGGAATGTTCGGCACGGGTTCGTGCTCTCTCCTTAACAGAACAAAGATATTTTGCAAACGACCTTCCCACGCCGAAAACCGTAAGACAGGCTGTCACCACCGCACCTACGGTTATAACTGTTTGTGCCAAGCCGTTCACGCTTTCGCTCCTTTCTTAACTAAAGGTGCCTTGCACCTCCGGGGACAACTTCTATATTACATTACATAATATGACCCTGCAACCTAAGGTGTTATTTTGCGGACAACGAGCATTTAACATATACAACATAAGCTCTATAAAAACGCCTGAAACAGCAAAAAAATTCAACCTTGCTTTTAATTACAACACAATTTATAATTAAATTACAACGGTACAGGGATGTTGATTTATGACTTACTATATTGATACAAACGAAATATTTTTTGATGATTGTTCCGCATATTTCATCGGTTCAAAAGATGATGAATTTGTAACTTGCGGAAAAATCGCAACTCCGATTGTTGACGGGGACGATTCAAATTTTATCAACACGGCAAAAGAAAAATACGGCATAAACTTTTTTCTCGATGAACAGGACTACTCAACGCAAATTTATACCGTACCTTACATAAACATTTTTGCATCGGACAAAAGCGGTGTTTACGCTGTTATAAACGACTTCCCCGATACAAAATCAAACAAACATATATACTACATTGATACCGAAGCACTGACGGTTTACGACTTACAATACACACTTACGGAATTTGTAAATTCAATCAATAACGACAACTTCAAAAAGCAATTAAACAATCAAATCGCAAGTAAAGACTTAACCGTTTACTGTAATATATCCGAAACAAAGAAGAATATAAAACTCTCAAAAATCACGGACTTTACAAAAAAATAAGGAACTGTCTCACTTTATTTTACATGCTCCAATTCGCAGACTTTTCTACAATTTAAAGCAAATCTAAACAAAAAATCACCGAGACTCACTGATTCGTGAATCTCGGCTTTTCTTTATGCTGTTTTTTTACAGCCCCTTATCTCTTCAACACACATATATACTTTAAATAAATGTATCCTATTCACTAAATCGAGAACTATACTCTGCAGGATAACAGGAAAACACCACAGAAGAATATCTTAAATTAATATTTATTTTATATTCAACATCATTTTTCACCATATAGAATAAATTTATATGGATCACTGCTGTCCGCTTTACAATTAAGGGAATTTTTTAATTCTGATAAATCATTTTCGCTAACATATGTGTCACCAAATATTAACGGTGCACAACAAGATAACGCATTCAAAACAAAAAAATCATATATTTCAGACGGTTCAATCAAGTCAATGTATTCTGCATATTCCATACGACCATAATTAAAGATAACACGTTCATTTTCTTTAACTATAAGAAATCTACCATAATCAGCTTGATTTCCGCTTTGAGAACGGTAAACTATATTACCATTATATCCACCAGCGTTTTCAGTAGGATTGAATCCATCATAAACAAGATTCATTATTGGTGTACCATTTGTTCGATATTTAAAATCTGAAAAAGTAATAGCATTAGACGGCAAATTATCTTGCGTAGTTTCAGTTGTAACATTTGTCGTAACTTCGGTTGTTTCTTTTTCTGTAGAACTTACGGATACGCTTTCTTTGGTAATTGGTACCTTTTTACTTGTTTTTTCTACTTCAACGCTGTTCAAAGTTGAGGTAATAATTACAACAATTATAGCTAATACACATACAGTTATTACTAACATAGTACGTTCCTTTTTAGCAGTCAACAAGTTTCTCGTTTGTTCACCATTATTTATATTATCATCAGATGTTTTTTCAAAATTTCCCTCAATTTCTTTATTATTATCAACTAATTGATCACTTGAATTTTCACATTGATTCTCAACTAAAGAACCACAATTTGGGCAAATCCTTTCATCATTTTTAATTTCTTTTCCACATTTATTACACCTCATATTATACTCTCCTCTGTTTAAATTATAAATTTGTTAATTAATTACAAAATAGCAATAGTCTATTTATAGCCTAATAGTATCATATATAGCCTATTTTGTCAATAACGATTATTTATAATTAAATTATAAATATCGTGAAAAGAGCTTGGTTATGGATACATACACAGCAGTAAAAAACCGAATATATCAACTGTGCGAAATAAAAAATATGTCAATTAATAAGCTTTCAACCGAAGCCGCAGTTCCACCGTCGACTCTAAAAAACATTTTGTACGGCAAAAGTAACAATCCCGGAATTGTAACAATAAAGATGTTATGCGACGGACTCGGAATTTCATTAACGGAATTTTTTGACACCGAAGAATTTAAAAATCTTGAACAGCAAATAAAATAAGACAGAACCGAATTTTCGGTTCTGTCTTTTGCTTTGCAATATTATTTCTTTTTGAATTTGTCAAAGAAGCCTTCCTTGCCCTTATTGGCAACATAGGACTTATCAAATTCTTTAAGTAACTTCTTTTGTTCCTCAGTGAGGGACTTTGGAATGTCAACCACGATATGAACATAAAGGTCGCCCTTTGACATACCGTTAAGTCGCTGAATACCCTTGCCTTTGAGGCGGAACACCTCGTTGGGCTGTGTTCCCGACGGAACGGAATATTCAACATCGCCGTCAAGAGTAGGAATGCGCACCTTAACGCCGAGGCAAGCCTCAACAATGCTGATGTGCTTTTCGTAATGAATGTCGTAACCGTCACGGACGAAATCTTCGTGGTCTTGAACGATAACGCCTACTCTGAGGTCGCCCGCAGGTCCACCGTTTACACCGGCGTCACCCAAACCTCTTGCCGTAACAACCTGATTGTTGTCAATACCGGCAGGAATGTTGATATCAACCTTTGTCTTTCTGCGAACCTTGCCTCTGCCGGCACATTTTGTACACGGCTTTTCAATGATTTTACCCGTACCGTTACAGGTTGGACAAGGTCTTGTTGAGCTGACCTGGAAAAATCCCGAGCCTTGCTGAACGGTAATATGACCGCTGCCGCCGCACTGCGTACAGGTTTTAGGGCTTGTGCCCTCTGCACAGCCTGTGCCGTGACACTTTGAGCAATCCTCAACCTTTGACACCTCAACGGTTTTCTTACAACCCTTTGCCGCTTCTTCAAACGAAATGGTAACGGTTGTTTGAATATCTCTGCCTCGTTGCGGAGCGTTTGGATTTCTACCGCCGCCAAAGCCGCCGAAACCGCTGCCGCCTCCGAAGAAACTGCTGAAAATATCGCCGAGGTCTATATCACCGTCAAATCCGAAACCGCCTGTTCCGCCGCCGTAGCCGCCTTGGCTTGCCGCATAATTAGGGTCAACGCCCGCAAAACCGAACTGGTCGTACTTTGCTCTTTTATCTGCGTCGGACAAAACGGAGTATGCCTCGTTACATTCTTTAAATTTTTCTGCGGCAGACGGGTCATCCTTGTTCAAATCGGGATGATACTTTTTTGCCGCCTGACGAAATGCCTTTTTGATTTCGTCATTTGTAGCGCCCTTTTGTACACCGAGCACTTCATAGTAATCTCTCTTTTGTTCAGGCATAAATCGACTGCCCTCCTATTATATCACAGAATGGGCGAACAAGTCGCCCGTTCCGTTAGTATTTGTAAAATCAGTTATCGTCAACCTCTGTATAATCGGCATCTGTATAACCTGCGTCACCGCCCTGTTGCTGTGCGTTAGGGTCTGCCTGCTGTTGTCCGGCACCCTGAGCATTTTGTGCAGCCTGTGCAGCTTCATAAACCTTTTGAGACACCTCATAGAACTTATTTGTAAGGTCTTCCTGTTTTGCCTTGATAGCGTCTGTGTCTTCGCCCTTCAAAGCTTCTTTGAGGTCGTTAAGTTTTGCTTCAAGAGCAGTCTTGTCATCTGCCGAGAACTTGTCTGCATCTTCGGAAAGCATCTTTTCTGTTTGATATACCATTTGGTCTGCATTGTTGCGGATGTCAACAGCTTCTCTCTTCTTCTTATCTTCCTCAGCAAACTGTTCTGCTTCTCTTACAGCCTTTTCAATATCGTCCTTAGACATATTTGAAGATGCTGTGATTGAAATGTTCTGTTCCTTGCCTGTACCGAGATCCTTAGCACTTACATGAACGATACCGTTTTCGTCAATATCAAATGTAACTTCAATCTGAGGAACACCGCGGCGAGCCGGCATAATGCCGTCCAAGTGGAACATACCGAGAGTTTTGTTATCTTTTGCAAATTCTCTCTCGCCCTGAAGAACATGAACTTCAACAGAAGTTTGGTTGTCTGCGGCTGTTGAGAAAATCTGTGATTTCTTTGTAGGAATTGTTGTGTTACGCTCGATGATAACTGTGTTTACACCGCCCATTGTTTCGATACCGAGTGAAAGAGGTGTAACATCAAGAAGAACCAATCCGTCAACATCGTTATTAAGAACACCGCCCTGAATTGCGGCACCCATAGCAACACATTCATCCGGGTTAATGCCCTTGAAAGGCTCTTTGCCCGAGAATTTCTTGATAGCTTCCTGAACTGCCGGAATACGGGTTGAACCGCCGACAAGGAGAATCTTGTCAAGATCGTTCATTGAAAGACCCGAATCCTTCATTGCCTGGCGAACAGGACCCATTGTTGCTTCAACAAGGTCTGCTGTCATTTCGTTGAACTTAGCTCTTGTAAGAGTTGCTTCAAGGTGCTTAGGACCTGTAGCGTCTGCTGTGATGAAAGGAAGTGAGATTTGAGCCTGGCTCATACCCGAAAGGTCAATCTTTGCTTTTTCTGCGGCTTCCTTAACACGCTGCATTGCCATTTTATCCGATGAAAGGTCAATTCCGTTTTGTGCCTTGAAGTCGGCAACAAGCCAATCCATAATCTTTTTATCAAAGTCGTCACCGCCAAGGTGGTTGTTACCTGCTGTTGCAAGAACTTCCTGAACGCCGTCGCCCATTTCGATAATAGATACATCGAATGTACCGCCGCCGAGGTCGTAAACCATTACCTTTTGATCGTCTTCCTTATCAATACCGAAAGCCAAAGCGGCTGCCGTAGGCTCGTTGATAATTCTCTTTACTTCAAGACCTGCGATTTTACCTGCGTCCTTTGTTGCCTGACGCTGTGAGTCTGTGAAATATGCAGGAACTGTGATAACAGCCTCTGTTACCTTTTGACCGAGATATGCTTCTGCGTCGCTCTTGAGCTTTTGAAGAATAATTGACGAAATTTCCTGAGGAGTGTAATCCTTGCCGTCAATGTTTACCTTATAATCCGAGCCCATATGTCTTTTGATTGATGAAATAGTTTTGTCCGGATTTGTAATAGCCTGACGCTTTGCAACTGCGCCTACCATTCTTTCACCGTCTTTTGTAAATGCTACAACAGAAGGGGTTGTCCTTGCACCCTCTGCGTTAGAAATAACAACCGGTTCACCGCCTTCGATAACGGATACACAGCTGTTTGTTGTACCTAAGTCAATACCGATAATCTTTCCCATAATAAATATCTCCTTTTCTGATTAATTACAATTTAATTTCTTATCAGTTGGCTGTTTTAACCATAGCCGGTCTGATAACTCGGTCGCCAATCTTATATCCCTTTTGGAACACATCAACGATTACATTCTCTTCAAGCCCGTCATCATCAATATGCATTACTGCGTGATGAAGATTCGGGTCAAAGCCGTCACCGTTTTCGCCGTAAGATTCAACGCCGATTTTTGAAAGAGTTGTCATCAAGCCCTCAAGCGTCATCTCAACACCTTTTTTAAGTGCTTCAAAATCATCACTTTCTTGGTTAAGTGCTCTTTCAAGGTTATCAATAACAGGCAAAATCTCGGCAATCACATTGCCTTTTGCATTGGAATAAGTTTGTTCCTTTTCCTTTGCAGACCTTGCTCTGAAATTTGCATATTCCGCCGCCGTATAGGCAAGCTGTTTTTTCAAATCCGCAAGTTGATCGTCAAGTGTAGGTTCTTTCTTTTCTTCAACCTCTGTTTCAACTGCGTTTTCTTCTTCGTTTACTGCTTCTTGTTCTTTATTTTCTTCCGGTTTTGTTTTTTCTTTACTCATAAATAACTCCACCCTCCTTTAACAAATTAGAACAGGTTTTTACTATATAATCTATTCTCGGGAGAATAGAACTATAATCAATTCTGAGTGAGCCGATAATTCCGAGCGTTGCAAGCTGGTCATCGTAATACTTGAACTTTGCAACAGCCGTTGCCGTATTTTTCAGCTCATATACTGGATTTTCTTCTCCGAGGAAAAGAATATTTTGAACCTTGCTTTTCGCTATGCTTGTAAGCATTTCTTCAAGCTTTGTTTTTTCTGCAAGAAATGTGAGAAGTCCGAATACCGAATCACCGAATTCCTCTTGCGTGAGCAGATTGTTTTGACCGTAAATCCTGAGCGTTCCCTCGCTTGCCTCTTTGCAAAGTGAGCAAAACGACGACAAAACAGGAATCATATCAAACAGTCTGTCACGAAGTATCGGTGCCGTTGACTGAATGAGAGACATATTAATTTCGCTTACAGGAACGCCGATGAAAAATTCTCTTGCAAGCACATAAAACAGCCGTCTGAAATTATCGTCTATCCTGCACGGCATTTGAATAACGGAAGATTTAATCTTGCCGCCGACGGTGAGCATAACAAGCATTGCCTTTTTTTCACCTGCCGGAATCAAATCCGCACCCTGAACGCAATCGTATTCGTCCTTTACCGTTGAAAAAAACGATGTGCAACCCGTTGCTTCTGCCAAAAGTTTTGCCGCATCTGCAAGCAATCTTTCGGGGTCGGAAGCGTTTACGCTGAGCACCTGATTAATCTTTTGCTTTTCAAACGGCGTAAGCGGCTCAGGCACAAGCAAATTATCAACATAGTATCTGTAAGACGCCTTAGTAGGAATTCTGCCGCCCGAAGTGTGGCGTTGTTGCAAAAATCCAAGTTCGCCGAGAGCTGCCATCTCATTTCGTATTGTAGCGGAGGAAACTGCATAAGGGAGCAATTGACAAAGCGTTTTTGAGCCCATAGGTTCGCCTGTGCGAATATAATGATTAATAATCAAATTTAATATATCCGACCGTCTGTTGCCAATCATCTCAACTCCTCCTTCTTGTTTTAGCACTCTTTGTACCTGAGTGCTAACTACATTTATTATATTATATCCCAAAACCGAATTTGTCAACACTTTTTTCAAAAAATAATCAAAATTCACATTTTGTTAGCATTTAAGAAACAAGAGTGCCATTTATACGGTTTCAAAACATACATTTAATATTGTTTTAAATAAAAGAGCCGTCGGACGAACATCGTCACAACGGCTTTCGTTATTTCAATTCTTCAATTTTTTTATTCAAGTATTCTTGAAGTTCGTTCAGTCTGCCTTTATCAAGTGCTTTGTAATCCTTTAACGGATTTTCAACTCCGCTTTCCTCGTACTTGAAAAATCCCATTGTGTGAAATGCAAGCAGCTCATATTTTTCAAATTTAAACTGCTTTGTGTATTCGGCATAGGCGTCCATATCCGCTTCCGTATCGTTTATGCCCGGCACAACAACAGTGCGAAGCCAAAGCCTTTTTCCCTTTTCGGTTGCGTATTTACCGATAGCCTGCGGAAGTGCAAAATCGCCCTTTGTCCACTTTTTGTACGCTTCAGGTTCATAAAATTTAATATCAAGAATTATCATATCGGCATTTTCTACCGCTGTTTTAACTTCGTCCGTAAGTGCGACAGAGCCCGATGTGTCAAGGCAGTAGCCGATTTGCTCGCTTTTGAGCATAGGGTAAATTTCATTGATGAACTTTGCATTAAGGAGCGGTTCACCGCCCGAAAAAGTAACACCGCCGCCGTTTTTGAAATACGGTTTGTACCGTCTTACTTTTCTGAAAACCTCATCGGCTTCCATATCGATTTCGCCCTTACGCCAGGTGTCGGGATTGTGGCAATAAGCACAACGAAGCGGACAACCCGTAAAAAATATATCAAATCTCAAACCCTCGCCGTCAACTGCGGCAAGAGATTCAAACGAATGAATGTTAGCCATCATTCTCCTCCTTATAATCCGGCATATCTACAATAATCGGTTCGTGATTGACCGCCGGCAAAAACTTCTCAAGTACATCTTTTGTCTGCATTTTGAGTGACGAAGTGCAAACGCAAGGGTGGCAACCGAGAGTTTCACTTTCAACTACAGGACGGTCAATGACAAGTTGAACACGGTTGTCATTGTCGTTCATAAGTCCCATAATCGACACAGCACCCGGCTTTATATCCAAAAATTCTTCCATAAATTCCGGAGAAGCGAACGACAGTCGCGAACAACCGAGCTGTTTTGTAATATCCTTTGTTTTAAATGGCTTGTCGCCCGGCATCATAAGCATATAAAAATCCGTTTTTTGACGGTTGCAAAGAAACAGGTTCTTGCAAATTATCGTGTCCAAAATCTTATCGATTTCATTGCACTTTTCCATGGTGTTCGCTTCTTCATGGTCGGTTCGGTAAAACTCGATACCGAGCTTATCAAGAAGGTCGTACACTCTTATTTCCTTTTCTTCTCTGCCTGTCGTATCGGCCGGCCTGCCCTTTTGCAATTCCATAACATATCTCTCCGCAATTTAATAAATACATAATAGCACAATTCAAAGTTAAAATAAAGTCCCCATAATATAAAAATGAAGATTATTACAAATCTTAAGAAACGAGCTTAAATTTTGTTTTCTTGCGAAGGAAGATGTACATCGTCAAAACATATTCCGTATAGAACAAAACATAGTTTTGTAAGTATACTACATATGTTTTTCCTCTTTCCAAAAAATCAATGGATTTTTTGGAAGCCTTTTTCTTTCGACTGAGCAAAAAACAAAAAGTGCCAAAAACGCCTCGAACTCAATGTTCAAGGCGTTTTTACAGTCTGCTGACAAAATGCACTTCTGTCTTCTTTACGCAAAAAAGACAGAAGCATAATTTTCATTTGGCACGTTTTAAGCCATTTGTCAAGATTTTACATTGACTGATGGAATGTACGGGCAATAACCTCTTCTTGCTTATCTCTTGTAAGCTTGTTGAAGTTTACTGCGTAACCCGATACACGAATTGTAAGTGATGGGTAAAGGGTTGGGTCTTCCATAGCAGCGATGAGCTTTTCACGGTTCAATACATTAACATTGAGGTGATGAGCATCTTGTTCAAAGTAACCGTCAAGCATTGTCGTAAGGTGTTCAACTCTGTCATTTTCATCAGTACCGAGTGCGTCCGGAGTGATTGAGAATGTGTTTGAAATACCGTCTTGGCAGCAAGCATAGTTAAGCTTTGCAACAGAGTTAAGTGAAGCCAAAGCACCTTCGCAGTCTCTGCCGTGCATTGGGTTTGCACCCGGAGCAAACGGTTCGCCGGCTTTTCTTCCGTCAGGAGTTGAGCCTGTCTTTCTGCCGTACATAACATTCGATGTGATTGTAAGGATAGACAATGTGTGTCTTGCACCGCGATAGCAAGGTGTCTTGCAAAGCTCGTGATAGAAATATTCGATAAGGTCCTTACCGATAAGGTCAGCTCTGTCGTCATCGTTACCGTACTTAGGGAACTTGCCGTCTACCTTAAATTCTGTGATGATTCCGCGGTCATCCTTTACAGGAGTAACCTTTGCATACTTGATAGCTGAAAGTGAGTCGATAGCAACAGAGAAACCTGAAACACCGAATGCCATAAGTCTTTCAACATCTGTGTCGTGAAGAGACATCATAAGTCTTTCGTAAGCATATCTATCGTGCATATAGTGAATGATGTTCATTGTATTTACATACAAACGAGCCATCCATGAAAGATACTTCTTGTAAGCAGCATAAACTTCGTCAAAAGCAAGTTCTTTTTCTTCAAAAACTTCACCTACCGGTGCAATTTGATGACCTTCGATTTCGTCCTTACCGCCGTTGAGAGCCATAAGAAGAACCTTTGCAAGGTTACATCTTGCACCGAAGAATTGCATTTGCTTACCTGTCTTCATAGCAGATACGCAGCAAGCGATTGAATAGTCGTCGCCGTACATTCTTCTCATAACATCGTCGTTCTCATACTGGATTGAGTCTGTATCGATAGAAACCTGAGCGCAGAACTTCTTGAAGCCTTCAGGAAGTCTGTCTGACCACAATACTGTGATGTTCGGTTCAGCAGATGAACCAAGGTTGTAAAGAGTTTGAAGTACACGGAATGAAGTCTTTGATACCATGTGCTTACCCTCGCCTGTAACGCCTGCCAAAGCCATTGTTACCCATACAGGGTCGCCTGCAAAGAGGTCATTATATTCAGGTGTACGAAGGTGACGAACTAATCTGAGCTTTACAACAAGGTCATCGATAAGTTCTTGAGCGTGAACCTCGTCAAGTACGCCTTCTTCAATATCTCTTTGAATGTAGATATCCATAAATTCAGCAATTCTGCCGATTGAGTTAGCGGCACCGTTTTGTTCCTTGATAGCACCAAGGTAACCAAAGTAGAGCCACTGAACAGCTTCCTTAGCAGTTGTTGCCGGCTTTGAAATGTCATAGCCGTAACGAAGAGCCAAGCCTTTAAGCTGATTCATAAAGTCAAGTTGCTTTGAAAGGTCTTCAAGATTGTGGATTGTATCCTCATCAAGAACTTCCTTTTCGCCCATCTTTTTCTTGTCAAATTTCTTTTGCTCAATGAGGTAATCCATACCGTAAAGAGCGATACGACGGTAGTCACCGATGATTCTGCCACGGGCATAAGCATCAGGAAGACCTGTAAGAATACCTGCGTGACGGGCAGCCTTCATTGTATCTGTATAAGCACGGAATACACCTGTGTTATGAGTTGTTCTGTAAGTGAACTCGTCCTTGATTTTTTCTGAAAGTTCATAGCCGTATGCGTTACAAGCCTGAACTGTATTTCTGAGACCTGCGAAAGGTGAAACGCCTCTCTTGAGAGGTGCGTCTGTCTGCAAACCTACGATAATGTCTGTATCTTTGTCAACTACATAACCTGCGTCGTGAGAAAGAATCGAAAGTACTCTTTCTGTATCAACATCAAGTACGCCGCCCTTTTCGTTTTCTTCGATAAGGAGTTCGTTAACTCTCTTCATTGTCTTTTCTGTTCTCTCAGTAGGGCCCTGCAAGAATGAGCTGTCGCCATCATACGGTGTGTAGTTCATCTTGATGAAATTTGAAACATCAATTTTGTCACACCAAACGCCTGTGTTAAAATTTCTCCATGCTTCCATGTTTTTGTTTTCCTCCGTAAAA
This sequence comes from bacterium, assembly GCA_963661495.1. GTDB lineage: Bacteria > Bacillota > Clostridia > Oscillospirales > Acutalibacteraceae > Eubacterium_R. Next base: position 28,632 of record CAVLCA010000014.1, on the reverse strand, counting down.
TATTTGTTATATCATCGAGTCACATTGCCTTTACACTGCGGGTTTGTGCCGTGTTCACAATCAATGCAAGCCTTTTGACCGCACCTGTGACAGCATATTGCGTTGCTTTTGCAAAGCTCCACATATCCGCCGTGGATAACAAGTGACTTTCCGTTAATAATAGCATCTGCGGTTTTCAACCTTGCCGATTCGTATATTGCGGCAATGGTGGATCTTGCAACATCCATTTGCTTTGCACATTCCTCTTGAGAATAGCCGAGCGTGTCCATAAGTCGCATAACCTCATATTCGTCAAAGGCTAAATCAACCACATCGGCATAGTCTCCAAAAGGCTTAAAGCCCATTGTTTTAGGGTAAGCACAAATGCGTCTGGGTTTTTTTGGTCTTGCCATAAAAACACCTCCGTAACGACAATGCCTTTTATTTGCTTCAATGGCATTATACCACTTTCTTGACATATGTCAACAACTTTTTTAAATTTTTCAAAATTCTTACATTTGTCATAAGAAAACTTTAAAATTCCGAGCAAATTTCGCCCAATTTTTAAACAAAAAATACCGCAGTACAGACCGCGGTATTTTCTACATTCTGCATTTTTTTACTTTTAAAGTTCATTGACATAATTGCAAATTATATCGCAAATCTTTTCCTTATCCATCTTTGATGTTGAAAAGCACATTGTATAATTTGCGGCTCTGCCCCACTTGCCGTCGCCGAGGAAGTTGTAATACGATGAGCGTTCTCTGTCCTTTTGCTCAATATAACGGCGAACATTACGAGGCTTGTCGACTTGGTCGCTTTGCATAAAGCGTTCGATTCTGTCCTCCATATCCGAACCGATAAATACAGACACAACCTCAACATCCTCCATATCTTCAAGGATTTTGTCGGCTCTTCTGCCTACGATAACGCACGGGCCTTCATCAGCCGCAGATTCGATAACCTTACGCTGTGCTTCAAGCACTCTGCCCGAATTAACCGCACTGTCAATCGAATATGGGTCCATAACAACCGAGAACAGGAACGAACGGGTAGGCTGTTCGTCAAACATTTCAAAAATGCCGTCCTCAATACCCAAATCTCTTGACCTGTCACGAAGTTCAATTTCGTCATAATAGGCTATGCCGAGTTTTTCGGCAAGCATCTTTCCGATTTCTCTGCCGCCCGAGCAGAATTCTCTACCGATACAAATTGCATATTTTTTCATAGAACATTCCTCCTTGTTCTTATTTTAAATCTTCAACTGTCAAATTGCCCATATTGTCATTTTCAATATAATCAATCATTTCGTCAAACTGCGTTTCATTAAACACCTTAAAAAGCTTTTCACAGTTCGGCTTAATAAACTCCGTTTGAATTGAATACTTAATGGTATCAACCATATGGTCATAGTAGCCGTCTATGTTGTAAATCGCAATCGGCTTTCTGTGCCTGCCGAGTTGCTTTAAAGTAAGTACTTCAAAGAATTCTTCAAATGTACCCGCACCGCCCGGAGTGATAACAAAAGCGTCCGACAAATCCTCCATAACTCCTTTGCGTTCACGCATAGTTTCGGTTAAAGTGAGTTCATCGCAGTCCCAATTTACAAACTCATTAAGACTTTCTTTGAAAAACCTCGGTACAACGCCGTGAATACTTCCGCCGCCTTTTTTAAAGCCTCTTGAAGCGGCACCCATTTCGCCCGTACTGCCTGCACCGAACACAAGATTGTGACCGTGCTTTGCCAAATACTCTCCCATATTTTCAACAGGAACGGTATATTTTTCATCAATTGCTTTACTTGCCGCACCAAAAACGCATATATTCATATGAATCATTCCTTCCGATTATTCTATATGTTTAGAATATCACTAAAAATTCGTCGGGTAAAGAGTTTTACATAAAAATTTATAAAAAATTATATAATTTTAGTAAGAATTTATATTGAAATACTTATTAATAACCTATATAATAATAGCGAAAATTTCAGAAAGAGGTTGGATTATGGAAATTAATGTTGCAATAAAGTCATTGGTTGAATACGCAATAAGCAATGATATGATTGAAAAAGCGGATGAAATCTGGGCAATTAACACAGTTTGTCAGGCTCTCAATACGGACGCATATGCCGAATGTGAAGCAGAAAGCACGGAACTCGAGGATATTTTAAGCTCAATTCTTGACTATGCGATTAAAAACGGTCTTTGCGAAGACGGCGTGGCTTACCGTGATTTGTTTGACACAAAAATTATGGGACTTCTCACACCTAAGCCAAGCGAAGTTATTTCAAAATTTCACTCCCTTTACAGCAAAGATAAAAAGGCCGCAACCGACTACTATTACAAACTTTGTCAAGACAGCGACTATATCCGCAGATACAGAATCAAAAACGACCTCAAATGGATTACAAAAACCGAATACGGCGACATTGATATTACAGTAAACCTCTCAAAGCCGGAAAAGGACCCGAAAGCCATTGCCGCCGCTCTTAAAATGAAGACGACATCATACCCTAAATGCTTGCTTTGCAAGGAAAACGAAGGATATATGGGCAGAATCAATCATCCGGCAAGACAAAACCACAGAATTATTCCTATGACTCTCGGCGGTGACGACTTCTATATGCAATATTCACCGTATGTGTATTACAACGAGCATTGCATAGTTTTCAACGCAGAACACACGCCTATGAAAATAGACAGAGCCGCTTTTGTTAAGCTTCTTGATTTTGTTGAAAAATTCCCGCACTACTTTGTAGGTTCAAATGCGGATTTGCCGATTGTCGGCGGTTCAATTCTCACACACGAACATTTTCAGGGCGGTAATTACGAATTTGCAATGGCAAAGGCTCCGATTGAAACAGAAGTTACGTTTGCAGGATTTGAAGATGTAAAGGCAGGCATAGTAAAATGGCCTATGAGCGTTATAAGACTAATCGGCACGGACAAGGCAAGACTTGTTGAACTTGCAGACAAAGTGTTGACTTCTTGGAGAGGCTACACCGACAAAGACTCGTTTATCTATGCAGAAACCGACGGCACACCGCACAACACAATTACTCCTATAGCAAGAATGAGAAACGGCGAATTCGAACTTGACCTTGTTCTTCGTAACAATATTACGACTGAAGATTGTCCTCTCGGATATTATCATCCGCACCCGGAATATCATCACATCAAAAAGGAAAACATCGGTCTTATTGAAGTTATGGGTCTTGCCGTTTTGCCGTCAAGACTTAAAAATGAAATGCTCATCCTCGGCAAAGCTATGGTGGACGGTGAAGATATTGCTGCAAATGAGGCCATTGCCGCTCATAAGGATTGGGCAGAGATGATTATGCAAAAGTATGACATCAACGAAAACAACATTAACGAAATTTTGCAAAAAGAAATCGGCATTGTATTCACTTCAATCCTCGGTCAATGCGGTGTATACTCCCGTGATGATGAGGGCAAGGCAGGATTTTTGAGATTTATTGAAAGCGTAAATTAATGTACAATTTTCATAACCACACATTCAGATGCGGTCACGCATACGGAAAAGACGAAGAATATGTTCTTGAAGCTGTCAAAAACGGCTACAAAGTTATGGGGTTTTCCGACCATGCACCGTATTTATTTCCCGACGGATACAAAAGCGGATACCGCATTCAACTTGATGAGGCAGAGGATTATGCAAACTCCGTAAACGCACTGAGAGAAAAATACAAGAGCGTTATTGATATCAAACTCGGATATGAGCTTGAGTACTTTCCGGCTTTGTTTGACAAAGAAATCGAATATCTCAAAGGCTTTAAGTACGACTATCTTATTCTCGGTCAGCATTATACCGATAACGAATACGAACCTTTTGCACATTATTCGGGACATGAAACCGAATCGGTTGCCGTTTTGGACAAATATATTTCTCAGGTTATTTTAGCCGCAAAAACAGGTTGTTTTACCTATATCGCTCACCCGGATTTAATCAATTTTATCGGTGACAAGGCAATTTATCTGAAAAAAATGACGGATATGATTATCGCACTAAAAGAGCTTGAAATTCCGCTTGAATTTAATTTTTTAGGTTACACGACAAACCGTCATTATCCGAATCCGGAAATTTGGGAGATAATCGCAAAAGTCGGCAACCCTGTAATCATCGGGCTTGACGCACACAAACCGGAGGTTTATTCCGACAAAGAAAATTTGCAAAAAGCACACGAATATTTAAAAGATTTAGGCATTTCTCCGATTCCCCTTAACGAACTTAAACTAATAAACTACGAGGGCAAATATGAGCGATTTTAAGCAATGGGCAAAAACTCCGCCGTGCGGCTGGAACAGTTGGGACTGTTTCGGTGCAGGCGTCAACGAAGAACAGTTGAAAGCCAATGCCGACTATATGGCAAAAAACTTAAAGCAGTACGGTTGGGAGTATGTTGTTTGCGACATTCAGTGGTACGAACCGAACGCCGACAGCAACGATTATCACAATTTTACAGAACTTAACACAGACGGATACGGCAGACTTATGCCGGCTGAAAATCGCTTCCCGAGTGCAAAGGGCGGCAAGGGATTCAAGCCGATTGCCGACTATGTTCACTCGCTCGGACTCAAATTCGGAATTCACATTATGCGCGGTATTCCGAGACAGGCCGTTCATCAAAATCTGCCGATTTTCGGCAGTGAACGCACGGCAAGGGATGTTGCACACCACTTTTCCGTATGTTCTTGGAACACCGATATGTACGGTATGAAAAACTGTGACGGTGCACAGGATTACTATAATTCCATTATAAATATGTATGCCGAGTGGGGCGTTGATTTTATAAAGTGCGACGACATTGCGGTTACCGAATTCAGAAAATGGGACAATCCGTACACAGCCAATTATGAAATTGAAATGCTTCGTAAAGCTATTGACGGTTGTGGAAGAAAAATCATTCTTTCGCTTTCGCCCGGTCCGGCACTTCGTGACAAGGCAGACCACCTTTGCAAGAATGCCAATATGTGGCGAATGACAGGCGACTTTTGGGATTTGTGGGAACATCTTTATGTTATGTTTGACAAGTGTGAAGAATGGCAGGGCGTTCGCAAAACGGGCAATTATCCCGACTGTGATATGCTTCCTATCGGCAGAATTTCCAAGCTTTGCTCATATCACGGCAAGCAAAACAGAATGTCAAACTTCACAAAACCGGAGCACTATACGCTGATGTCACTTTGGGGAATTTTCGGCAGTCCGCTTTTTATCGGCGGCAATATGCCCGAAAATGACGAGTTCACACTCTCGCTTCTTATAAACAGCAATTATATGCAAATGCACCGAGAATCGACAAATCCGCATTGCATAGTAAGAGAAGAAAAAAACGGCAAAGGTTACATAATTTGGGCGTCACAAGGCAAAAATTGCAAATATCTTGCGGTTTTCAACACCGACACCAAAATTAAGAAAATAAAAGCCGACCTCACACAAATTCTTATGCCGAACACAAGCTATGATGTATACGACATTTGGCAAAATCAGTCAATCGGCACAGCAAAGAATTCGCTCACATTGGAAGTTGACCCTCACGGTGCAAAGCTTATAAAACTAAAATAATTAAACTTACAGCAATACCGCGGCAGTAGAAAATTTACTGTCGCGGTATTTTTTAGGAGAACATTAGGAAATTATTATTTTATTTGGTAAGATTTTCTATTTCTGTTTGGAGATTTGCCGAATTTGAAAGACTGTAGCTAAATCCGTCTTTTTCCCAAACTGCATATTCAATGTTGTTTGAACTGTCGTCTGTATAGGTATAAACCTGAACATCTGTTTTGTTGATTTTTTCTGTTTTTTCAAGCGTGCCTCCGAAAATACCGCTCACATCGTTTGAACCGTACTCCATATTAAAGGTACTGCCGTCCTTGTACTCGATTCTTGCGGTTTTAGGATAATCATTCTCGTCAACGATAACAATATACGCCTCAACCTCTTTGTCAAGTGTCGGAACCTCAAAATCAAGATATTTTTCCATTTCATCAACGGAATTAACTTCAATAAGCGGATTTGCAACCTGAACAATTTCCGGTTGCGGTTTTGTCGGCAGGTTTGCATTATAATTAATCATAGCCGCCCCAAACGCTACCAAACAAAAGCAAGCCGCTATTGTGCCCCAAATCTTATAACTTCTTTTACTCTTTATTTTCATTGTTTTCTTAGCCCCCAAAACATATGAATCATCAATATCACCGATTGCTTTATATAAATCTTCATTGGTCATACCGAATACCCCCTTTCAACCAAAGCGTCCTTTAATTTAGCTCTTAATCTGTGCAATGTCATCGAAACGGCGTTTTCTTTCATTCCGTATTCTTTTGCGATTTTTGATACGCTTTCGTTGTACCAATATCTGCAAACAAAAATATTGCGTTTTTCTTGCGACAACGACGACAAAAAATCGTCAATCGTCTTTACAAGTTCTTTATAATCCGTTTCGTTTTCAACACCGTTTGTTGTTGAAGCGACGCACTCTTCAAGTTCGTCAAGTATTACAGGTATGTCGCTCCCTCCCCTTTTTTGTGCAGTGTTTTGCTTGTATCTGTTAAAGGATAGATTTCTCGTGATTTTTCCGAGAAATGTTGACAAAACACCGGGTCTGTGCGGCGGGATACTATTCCACGCTTTGATGTATGTGTCGTTTACACATTCTTCGGCGTCTTCCGCACAGCCTAAAATATTTTTTGCTATAGATGTACAATATGCCCCATATTTTTCCTGTGTGTGGAGTATTGCACTTTCATCTCTGTCAAAATAAAGCTGAACTATTTTGCTATCCTCCATTGCAAAGCCTCCTTTCTGTTTATCAGCCTTCACTCATATACACAGCATTCAAATAAAAATCTCACATATTTTTTGAAAATTTTTCATTTTTATAATACATCAAAAAAATAAACGGCGCAATCATTAAAGACTGCACCGTAAACTTTACTGCTTATTTAGCTTTCTTTTGAGGGCCGTTATAACCGTTTGCTTCTTGGAAAGCGGCAATCTTATCGATAACCGACAATACAACATCGAAGCCCTGACCTACAGTATCTTCAGAGAAACGCTCCGGCATATCTCTCCAAGTATGATAATAATATGTAAGCATTGGGTTTTGAGCGGCAAATGTAACAGACTTGATACCTGCTCTTGTCATAGGTGTAGAATCGCAACCGCCTACAGGATTGTGAATACAACCGTTTGTTTTTGACTTAATTCCGAGTTCTGCAAATGAATCTTTAAACATCTTTTCCATATCGGTATCAAATCTAACGCCCTGCCAATCGTCCTTAACAACAACTTCAAAATAATCCTCGTCGGCAACGGAGTCAATATTGATATTCCAAGCATTCTTTGTCAAATCGTCAAAGCGATGTTCCTGTGCAAAATACATAGAACCGCGAAGACCTGCTTCCTCGGAACCGATGTTAGCGTCAACAATACGGCAATTCTTTGGCATCTTTTCAGGATGCTCTTTAAAATACTTAATAACAGCATAGCTAAGGCCGATACCTGTTGCATTGTCCATAGCACCGCGAGAAGCGTTGCGAGGATTCGGGTCGCCCCACATAACAACAAAAAGTGAACCGATAGCTGTAACAATAGGAACGAAATTCATTGCAAACATAAGATTCTCATATGCCTTTGAAGCAAAGAAAGTTTCTGCCCAAGCCGCACCGGCAAAGTCGCAAATGTTTGCAACAGACATAAAGATTGAGAAAAGTGCGATAAAGAAAAAGCAAACAGCACCGAATCCTACCTTGCCGTATGTAGCAATAAGACCCATTACAGGTTTGGTGTCTTTATATTTGTATGCGTGTTCGCTGTGACGCCAGCACCATGATGTGTCCGTGTGACCGGAAAGGATAATTGTATAATCGTACTTGCCGTCTTCAGGTTCCAAAACGCCGAGAGTGTTACGGCTGATTTCCTGCGGGAAGAACATATCAAACCATGTTTTGTAGAAGAAACAGCTCATTACAAGCCAAAAGATTGTAATAAAGCCGAGACCTGCAAGAGCGTACCACAATCCGTCAAACTGACAGGCATTTGCAATAATTGCACCGATGCTCAAAATAACGCCCGACCAACCTGCATACGACAATCCGCCGATTGATGAACGAGGCGATACTGCAAACTCTTCCGTTTTAGGTTCAATTCCGATTTCACGAAGCTTGTCACCCATATATTCGTGAAGTTTAATTTCGCCGTCTGTACCCGGTAAGCGAGAGCCGATTTTATGAGCCGCATGTTCAACAATGCTCATGGCTTCACGGGCATACTTTCTGTTTTCTTCTTTCATAAAACTTTTACCTCCATAGTTTTAAAAATATAAACCTCTTTCATTCTACCATTATTGTAAAATATATGCAATACAAATATAAAAAAAGAGCAAAAAGTTATTACAACTTCTTACTCTTTGTATAGTTATCTAAACCCGATAACGAGGTAACTCTTGCCTACCTGATTAAAATTTGTCATTTCAAACTTTGCTGTAGTCGCCGCATTTTTAACATCAAGCACATTCCCGTCAAGGCTTAAGCCGTATGTACTTCCGTTTACTGTTGCAATGCCGAAGTAATTATAATGCACGCTGTTCGCAAAATCGGACAGCCCCACGGCATTGTTCGTTGCAAAAACGAAACACACCGACGGTTCAAACCCCATATTGAGATTTACACTTCTGCTGTCACTGCCGTCACCGATATACGACGCACAGCCCAACGGATTGCTCCACACCTTTTTTTGCTCGGCAGTAACATGTTTTGAAACATCCCATATATGTTCACCGAGTGTTTTGTCGATAATTTCATTATCCCGATTAAAGTCCTCCATTTTCGGAATATCCGAACCTATCCATTGATTAAGTTCAAGTTCCTCTGTTTTGTTTGTACTGCTCATAAAAAAATCACCTGCTTTCTGTCATAGTCCACCTGAGCTCACGCTTGTCAATATTGTCCCAAGCGACCTTTTCACCGTCGATAAAATCCCAATCCTTTCCGTTGCCGTCAAGATAAAAGTCAAAAATCAAACCGAACCAAGCATTAAAAATCTTACCGACCGTTTCAATATCATATTTTGAAATGTAAACATTTTTGCCGTCAATTCTGTATTCAATATTTTCAAATACCGTTGCAATGTCGGCACCGCACGGCATAGTAAAGATGTTTACTGCCGTTGCACCCTTGATGTTCTGAAAATATGCGTCGAGCTTTTCTATTTCAACGCTTACTGCTCCGATTTCGGCTGATGTGAGAACATCCACAGTGTCGATTTTTGCAATTTTATACAGATTTTCAATTCGTTCAAGCACCGTTTTCATAAGCATTCCTCACATCAAAATCAACGCCGAGCAAAGTAAGAAGCGACAGCGTGTCTCTTATCCTGCTTTCCAAATCGGCAGAAATAATATTATCCCTCGTTTTAACTATGCACACCGGCTTATCATTTTCTCTGATAATATCGCAACCGACAACCTCATCAAATGTCATTATTCTACCCTTTAAAAACTCAACATTTACGCCGTTTGCCGGATAGCGAAGTGCCGCCTTTATCCTCAAACGCAACGCCTCGTCGTCCTCGTCATTACAACCGCCGATAAAGCTCACCCTGTTTTCCGCTCTTGCAACCGAACTCGGCGGATTTACCATAACACAAACCTCACCGTAATCGGCATTGTATTCTTCACCGTCGGCAAGTGCCTCCGCTTTTACAGTAACAGATTGAGTGCCTGCTGTAATAACGCCCTGTTCAAGCGTTTTATACTGAATATACTTATGTCCCTTTTTAGAGCAAATAATACCCGATGGGATAACCATATCGTCCGTTTTTGCTTCGTCAATCGAAAATGTAATTTCTCCGCTCGCCTTACTTGCGGTTTTTCGCTCAACACTGCATTCGGCGGCAATACGGTCAAGATATTCTCCGGTTGCGGTTTTCCAACCGGCTTGTTTCAACAGATATTCACCCGTGACATACAAATTGTACAATTCCGTCGCTATTGCCTTAATTCTCACGCCTGACTCGCTGTTCATATCAAGAACTTCGTTTGACTGTTCAAAATAAGCGGTTCTTATGTTTTCAATAATTTCGTTATAGCTAATCAAAATCCGCAATCACCGACCTTTCCTCTCCGTTAACCGTTAAAATAAAAGTAACGGAATTATTATTTTTTACGGCAGATTTTACAAACACTCCGTCAAGTCCGTCAACGCTATGTCTTGCATAGGCAAGAATCTCGGCGTTGCTTTGGCTCGCACTGATTTTTGAACCGAAATTTTTATCTGCGTAAAATTTTCCTCTTTTCACCGTTAAACATCTTACGGCATTTTTCAAAATTTCATCAACAACATTATAATTATTCATTTTGTATCACTCCTCTGCTGTCAATCACCAACCCGTTCAAAACAATGTCGCCGTTGTTTTTCAAAATTATATACGCTCCGCCTTTTGAAACGATTTTCACTTCTCCGCTTTCAATATCCGTGCATTTGTTCAATGTGCCAAGCATAACGCTGCCGTCATTTGACGGCAACATTATAACTTCCTCGTTAACAGGCGGTACACTTTGATAGCCGTAAGGTGCATAGCAATCTATGTTTCGTCTTGTAACGGTTGCACCTGCTTCTATTTGGCTGTCTGACAATGTAACTTTGCCCTTTTCCGCAACATCGTTTTTTGACTGCGATGCAATTTTTTTACTCATCCACATAACTGAACTCCTGTAAATCTAACACACGGCTTGCATTAATCACGGTACGCTCACCCTTTGAATCAAAAATGTGCGTAATTCCGTTTACAATAACATCGCCGTATTCTTCAAATCCGTCAATATCAAGCACAACCCTATCCGCCAAATCAATATTTATATAACCGCACATAGTGATTTTGCACTCACAATAATCACGCATCGCAGATGAAAAAACTGCTTTAAGCGTTGTATCTCTCTGCCAATCGGGAACAGTTGAAATATTGTTTACCTTTGATGCAGTTATCTTTTTATCGCTCATAGCCTTGCTCACACGGTGATAAATATAATCGGTGGAATTATCTATTTTGTAATCAATTTTTGAAATTGCACCGCCTCGGTTAATTATTCTTTTTAATGAAACAACTTTTGATTTATCAAGCGTAACGGTTTTGTCCGTTTTCAAAAATACAATTTCATTATTCGGCGTAATTCTTATATTCTCACCCGTAACAGAATAAACAAAGCTGTTCAAAACTCCGAAAAGCGAAGTTCCCTTGCCCACCTGATAAGTTATATCACTGAACACATCGCCGAGACTGTACTTAAAATCATTGCCTATATTTATTTCATACAATGCTTTAGCACTCGGCGAAGCGTATGTAAACGGTTTTGCCTCGCTGTCGGTCAAAAGGCAGGCACTTGAACGACAGTACAAAAAGCATTCTGTCGAATTGCCGTAGATAGTTTCACGCTGAGTATCAACATAGCCGTTAAATACACACTCCTTGCCGGCATATGCTTTTACCTTGTAAAGTTCCGGCAAAGTGCCGTCGTTGACAAAGTTAAGCCTCAGTCCGTCACAGGCAGCGTCGGTTTCTCTGCACAGTTCATATGATTGAAGTTTACCGACGGCAACCCTGTGTCCGTCCAAATCATACAGTTCAAAATTCAAATCAGCCATATTCTGTCACCTTCCTTAATTGCAAAAACATTGCCGATGTCGTTGCATTTTACAAGCGTTTCTATTTCAACTCCCGTTCGATTTGACACATCAAAAAGATTTTCATCTTTAAGTGCATAGATGAATTCAGGCGTTTGTACCTCGTTTTTTGTGTTGCACTCCTGGGTAAAAACAAATGAATATTCTACCCTGTCGTTTGCACTCGAATACGATATATCAAGAGAAGAAAAGTACGCTTTAACCGGTACGGAATTTGGCAAAAACAAATAATCACTGCCTTTTTTATTGTACACACGCACCAATTCAAACGCTTTGTCTGCCGCATTTTCGCCGATAAAATATCCCTCTCCCGAAACACGAGTGCATTCACGACCGTTGTCAACACACATCTGCTCTGAAAAAACGGTGTCGTATTTCGTTAGGTTTTTATTCATAGAAGCCTTGAAACTTTTGGGATTTACATTAAACTCAAATCCCCCGTATTTCATTTTCATATACTGCACATCAATCATCCCTCACATTATTATCGTATCTTCTTGAATCAAGCATTATATAATCGCTGAGCATTTCGGCACTATCACGAGATGTGATTATATTTTCGTTTTCCATAAACTATGCCTCCTTTGAATACGCAAGAGAAAAAGTGAAGGTTGCCGTAATTTTGTAGCATTCCGCAGTACTGTCTCTTACTATCGACGAGAGCTTAATTGCACACACCTTTTCATTCATAACACATCTGACGATTTCTTCCATATCGTCAAAAGCAACCGGCGAGCCCAATTCATACGGCACAAAAATGTCAACATCAACGGCATATTTGCCGTAAAAATTTTCATCATCAACGCTAATACTTTCCAAATCAAGTTCCGCAGGCGAAAGCGTGCATACCTTTTTCAAAAGCTTTGTAGGCTTTTTTGCATACGGGCAAGCCTTGATAAAGCTGATTTCTTTTAAAGCGGTTGACGATTTCAGCATATTAAGCAATTCGCTTATTTCGTTATCCAAATACATCCTCATCCCCCTTTATTGCCTCTCTGAGCACCGCAGAATAATATATAACCTCATCGCCCACACAAGCGGGACTTGAATTTATAAAATAATAACGCTTGCCCATAAGAGTCATAATATCGTTTTTTCCGAAAGAAGTAACATCAAGAGTAAAAATACATTTTATGTAATTCTTTTGATTGTACCCTATTCGTGAGGGAGTTGTTTCAAACCTGACCTTATCCTTTTTCCATAGCTGCTCAGCCATCACCTTAGCGGTGATGACTGTTCCGTTTTCAGTTGTAACGGTGCAACTTTTTGCATATTTTTCAATCAAACGGGCAGTGATTTTTGCAAGATTATTCACAAGCATACCTACACCCCTCTGAAATAAAATCCTTTGTCCTCTGCAAAATGTGCAATATCGGCATAAGCGTTTTCAAAAAGAATTTTGGCGTTTGCCTGAGCACTTCCGTTTGAAGAGGCAGTAACGCTTACCTCTCCTGCGGAAAACGAAGTAATTTCATTATCGCCGCCGGCAAGTACAATCTGATAATTGGTTTTCGCCGCAACAAAATATGCAATCATATGTTCTTCACTTTCGCTGTACTCTTTATCGGCAAACGGATAATAATTAAGCTTTATCAAATCCGAATACTTTTCCGCTTCGTCTTTTGAAAAATTGCCGATTGTGCAAAGGATTTCTGTTGCTTTTTCAATATTCATAAATTAATTTTTAGGCAAAAGGTTTACGCAAGCAGGATTAACGATTCTGTTAAATCCTACCGTGCTTGTAACCGTTGCCATTTCGATTTGACGGTCGATAAGCTTATCATAATCGGTAACAATGTCGCCAAACTGTACCTTTTCTAATGCGTAATTCTTATCAAATGCAACAACGGCACCGTCAAGAAGGTTTGTTTTGCAATGAATAAGTTTTGCACCGAGAGGAGTAACCGGCTTACCAGTGCCGTGAAAATCAAGTCCGGCTGTGGCGTCCTTAAATTCATTCATATTGATAATCTTTTTAAACTCGTCCGTTTCGGCAACAATTGTGTTAAACTCGTACGGTGCAAGTTCTGTATACAAAGTAATGAAATCATTGTAAGAAATTGCGTTTTTGGTTTCTGCCTGAACACTCTTTGAGCCGTCATAGCTGAGTGCAATGAGTGCCTGTGCAAGTTGGCAACTGTTGATGTAATTACCGATTTGACGAAGCATAACAGCAAACAAATCAAGTCGCTGGGACTTAATCGATTCATACGAAGCAACAAGACTTCTGCCGCTTTTCTTGAGCTTTGTAAGCGTGTCGTTTGTTTTAATGCTTGTTTCAGGGATAAATGCACCCTCGGAAATAAACGAATCAAGCGTTTTGTCGGAATCAACCGGTTCACACTGTACAGAACGGTAATCAAGCGAGTCGACAATGGTTGTTGTGGCAACAAGATCGTCAACCACATTATCTTGCAAAACAACGGCAGCGACCGATCTTCTGATATATTCCGGGAATAAAACAGCCGAATCGCTTGTTTGGAAAAACTTTGAGATTGTGTCCGAATTTGCACCCTTAACCTTAATATCAAATCGTTTGAGCTGACGCTCGTACGCATCAAGTCCCTCGAGTTGTGTTCCCTTATAGTTTTCGCTCGGGTCAATCATCTCAAGAGATTTTGTAAACCCCATTTCCGATGTGTAAAGACCCTTGTCAAGTTTTAATGTATCAAATGTCATATTGTTTTTCTCCTTTCAAAATTAAAGAATAATGCCTGCACGGTTTTCGTCTTTGTTTACCCAAAGAACCTTGCGAAGCGGTGCGTCCGTACCTGTGGAAATTTGGAGAATGCCTCTCTTATTCATAACAAGTCTTGAAAACATAGGCAAAGTATCGCCTACATATTGCGCCTCGTAATAACCGCTTATCTGAACCGTGTAATAATTTTCATTTACGCCCACAACAACGCCGAAAAACGGCTTGCCGGCATCTGCCAAGAAAACATCTCCGTTTTCACTTGTCTTGACAAAATCCCCCACCTTAATATCGTCCGGTGTTGAATTAATGCACTGCATTGTGATGTATTTTGTATCAAATCCGTTATAAGAAACCATACTATTTCCTCCTAAATTCTAAATTGTGAAAAATCACTTGTTTTGTTGTTTGCCTCAGCGGCAAGCTGCGGCTTGATTTTTGATTTTGATTTGCTTTTATTCATTCCGTCACGAAAGCCCAAAAGTTCCTTTGTTGTCATAACAGCCGTGACAGACGAAAAAAGTTTTGCGTCCATATCGGGGAATGCGAATTTAAACAAATCCACAACCTCCTTTGACAATTTTTGCTTGTATTCCTCTCCGAGAGCCGCCTTGTCTTCAAGTTCCTCGATGTAAGAACAAAGCTTGTTCGCCTCTGATTTTGTGAGTTTAACCTCATCACCCAAGGCGATTGTTTTAATAATTTCCTGCATTTTTCGCTCCTTTGTGTTCAAAAAAGATTTTGTAATTCCCGCCTCTCTCTGTGCCGGAACGGCAACGAAAGAAAACTCATATGCATCGGTCGCACCGTTCAAAATGTTAAAGCACATTTTGTTTTGATATGTTTTGCCCTTAATATGCTCACACCTGCCGTGTCGGTTATCGTTATTGCAAATAGAACAATATGAGTTTTTAACACTGCAAGATACCGACACTTCCTTTTTTATACCGGCGTCAATATCCGATATAAGTGACTTATTTTCTTCGTTGTTGAGCATATATGCCTTTGCTTTGAGAGTGTAAAAATCTTCTCCGTCGGCGGTCTTTTTGCCTGGAATATTTTCAACATAAGCGTCATAAATTCTTGCTTTTTGGTCGTTTGCTTTCATTGAATGGTCAAATATGCCCGTCTTGCCCACAAACATCTTTGCAAGTTCGTTCAGCGTTTGTACCGAAAACTTTTCATAATCTCTGTCAACATCGTTGTTGCAAAGGTCAACATTAAATGTATAAACCTCATCGGACGACATTTCTCGCCTTGTAAATACGCTGATTTTTTTCATATCGTCTTCATTCACAACGCTTTTTTGAATAAAGGTATCCGTCATCATTTTTCCTCCTTTAAAATATTATCTGCCTGTGCATTATAAAGCCGTGCCTGTGCCATTTGAATTTCGTCTTGCAAAGTAATGTCCGTCCACTTTACCTCAACATCTCTGTAAATTCCGACAGTCGCAAGATAAGTCTCGCCGATTTTTTTAATAATCGGTGTCACTATCCTTCGATAAGCTTTAAGCTCCGTTGTCAAAATATCAGCCTGCTGTTGGCTCATTCGTTCCGTAGTAGACCACGAAAGACCAAACATATACGGCATAAGTCCTGTTTTTGCAATAATCTGCTCAAGCATTTGACGAACGGGAATTTCGCTGTCCAAAATTTGATTGTCTGCACCGATAACGCTTACCTTAACATCACCGACAGCAACAAAATCTTTGACCGTTTCCGTGCTGCTCATAGCGTCTTTCCACGCCCGTGCCATTTGGTTTGCACGCTCCTTTGCAAACGCCTTATCCATACCGTCTCCCTGTGGTTTGTATGTTACGGCATATCTCAAATTGCCGAGCCGCTGCCAATTTGTGCCTATTGTGTTATATATTTTCAGCAAAATATCCGACACAAACGGTAAGCCCCTGAGCAGACTTGTACCCAAAATTTCATTAGGTTCCGGATTTAATACGGAAAATAAAATCCTGTCCTGATACTTAAACGGCACAGAACCGCTCATATGACCGGAGCAAAAAATCAAATCTAAATCATTCTCCGCCCGTTTTACATTCACGCAACCGAGTTCACCGTTATAAAGTGCATAAAATCCATGCTCATCAGCCACAATTTCACCTATCGCAGAGCCGTAAGTCAAAAGTTGATTCATAAAATTATCAACAAAAGACTGTATTCCCTGCTGATTTCCGCCGACATTAACGCAAGACAGAAATTTATTCATATCGTCATTAATTTGCTCGTTTTTGCAATCAAGCTCAAAACCGCCCATAAGCCTGACAATTTTATTAATCGCACTGTCAATAATCGGAATACCTTCTCTCAAAGAGCGATAAATTCTGCCGTTCGCCTCCGCAAGCGGACTGTATCCGCCGTAAAATCCGAACGGATGACAATTTTTGCCTGCCGTTTGCACCGATGCCGTTTCCAATGCCGCCGAAGAGCCTTCTTTTTTATTTTTGCCGAATATACTCAAGGCTTCACATCCTTTCTACCGCAACAGAAAACGAACAGTCCTCTTTGCCAACATCTAAAACCGTGTTTACAAAGTACCGTATGTCGTCCATTGCATGGTCGTTTTCTTTTTTAGGTGCGTCGCGTTTTATATCGTTATCCCAACGGTAAATCGAAAATTCCCTTATCGTGTCCGTGCAAGCGGGAGATATAAATATTTCGTTTTGCCTGAGTGCTGTACAAACCCTGTTTATACCCGTAAGAACATCGTTGTCCGCTTTGATAACGACAAATTCTCCGTGACGGCGAACCGTTTCAATAAATGAAGCGGCTGACGGGTCAACTATCAGAGCCGTTATTGTTTTATCCCCGGCAAGCTCTTTCAAGTGTTCGTAATATTCCTCGTCCGTCAGTTGAACGCCTTTATCTCTTGACGAATGATAATACTCATTAATTCTGTACCAACCGTCATTACCTTTGCCCCACAGCCCGAGTGAAAAAGGATTGACCGTGCCGTAATCACAGCTTAGGTAATATTCACTGAATGAATTTGCCGTTTTTATGTGCTTTTCAGCCGAAAACATAGGATAAACAAGTCCGTCGGCAGCAACCCATTTGCCTTCTATAAAACGCTCATAAAACGCACCTGTGTAAAGATTTTTATATCGACTTTTGATTTTTGGCGAAAGTGAAGGATTATCGTCCATGGTAAAGTGAAGATAAAGCATATTCTTTTCATTCGTCTTTTTTATCCACTCATTATAAAACCAATGAAAAGGATGCTCCGGATTGCAATTGAACCAAAACTTCGAGCCCTCAAGCGAACACCGTGCAAGTGCCTGCTCAACAAACGAACGCGGCATAAGTGCAACCTCATCAAAAAGGACACCGCCCAAGGTCATACCCTGGATAAGAGCAGCTGAACTTTCGTCCCTGCCGCCGAAAATATAAAATCTGTTTTTAACGCTTCCTTTTTGAATTTCCAGCATATTTTTACTGATTTTTTCGGTTACATTAAATCCGAGCGATTTAAGCATAGGTATCATCGGTGTAACAACATTCCGCCTGAGCGATGATATTGTTTTTCCGCACAACGCAAATGATGTTTCGCTAAACGAATAAAATGCCCAAAGCACAAACGACAGCGACATACAAAGCGTTTTGCCCGACCTTACGGCACCGTCACAGATGATTCCGTTTTTTGTACCGTGCTCACTGCCTTTGCACCACCAATTAAGCGTTTGAAGTTGCTTTTTGGAAAAAGGAAAAAACTTAACCATTGTCGTTTTCTCCGTTATTATTTTGTGCACTTTTTTCAAGTGCCTCGTAAAAACTCAAACCGTTCTCCTGCTTCTCGCCGTCACGCTCAATCAGTTTTTCAAAAGCCTTTATGCGGTCAAAAAACTTTATTTCCATTCCGCCGTTTTTCGGTCGCTTGATTTCGCTTACATTGATAAGCTTCAGTTTCGGAAGTTTTTGCATTGTTTCCTCCTCGGTCATAAAAAGGAGCTTTACTGCATCACAGCAAGAACCGAACGCAAGGTCGGTTAAACCCTTTTCAATTTGCTCTTCAAGGGATTTTTTCTTTTTCGCCATTCTTTCACCTCAAGTCGATATTTTGAAAGCGTTTTTGACTTGTAATCAACAAACCCTTTCACCTATAGGCTGAAAACGGCACTTTTATTCACTTTTCCTGCATATTTCACCCCAAAAAAGCGAAAATAAATTTATTCTTACACAATTATTCATTTTGATTGCATAACCCTGCACACAGGTAGGAATTGAACGAGGCAAAAAAATAAGCTGTTGCCGAAGCAACAGCCATATATAATTGTATATATTTATAAATTTCTTATATCGTTACCGATAAAATAGAACGGCACATATTCGCCGGTAAGACGGCTTGTAATACGCTTGTCATACTTTTCTTCAAGCTTTGAAAAAGTATAATTTGTAGAAATAATCGTAGGTCTGCCGGCAAGAAGTCGGGAGTTAACTATATTATAAATAGTAGCAATACTGTACTGATTGTCAATTTCCGTTCCCAAATCGTCAAGCACCAAAAGGTCACAGCCGAGCACCTGATTTTTTGTGTAGCTTATATTCTCCGTTCTGCCGAACTGTTCGCTTTGCAAATCGTCACAGATATTCTGACTCGTGCCATAGCAAACATTGAAGCCCTTGTTAATAACAACATTTGCAATTGCAAGGCTCAAATGCGTTTTGCCAAGACCGGCACCGCCGAAAAAGATAAGATTTTTGCTGTTTAGTGAAAAATTCTGTGCGTACTTTCTGCAAGTATCAAAGATTTTTTCCGCTCTTTGACGGGGAATAATCGCATTTTCCATAGGCTGTTCGCTGTAATAATCAAGTACAAAATTATCAAATGTGCACTTATCAAGCGGTGCAAAGCGTGATACTTCTTTACGCATCAAGTCTTTTAAAAGTTGCTTGTGACAAGAACACATTCTGCCGTTAATAAAGCCCTTATCCTCGCACATTTCACAAATAAACTGCGGTTTCAGTGCATTTTCGTCATAACCGTTTGCTCTGAGAAGTTTTGAGCGTTCTTCAACAAGAGCAAAGCTTCTTTCGCGAAGGTCGGCAACTTTTTCATCCGTGTTTTGCTTGTAGAAAAAAAGCTGACTGATTTCAATTCCGACCTGCTGAAGACCGGCTTGAATTTTGCCGATTTCCGGAATTTCTTCCCGTATCTGTGCCGAACGGATATCCGCTTCCATAACAGCCGAATCGTGTCGCTTTTCAAGTATTCTTTTTGCTTGGTTATATATCTTATTTGAATATGCCATAATTATCCTTTATATATCATAATCGTCATTGAGCATTGCACGGCGGTTAATCTCGTCAATATCATAGGTTTCATCAATAGCCGACTTTGATTTTTGCTTCTTTTCATCGGCTTTCTTTTCTTCCTCTTTGGCAACCGCCTCCGGAGTAAATATACCGTTTTTCTTCCAATTTTTAAGCACGGTATTAACATATCTGAGTGTCGGCTTATCCGTGTTTTCTTTCATAATATCACAAGCGATTGAAATCATTTGAATATCAAAATCCTCACTCCAACGGCTTATCATTTCCCGTTGCTTAACAGTAGGATTACGATGACTTATACCGCTGAGAGCCATAATTTCTTTCCAAAGTCTGTCGGACGATTCAAGCATACGGAGTTTTTCATCTGCCGCTTCAAGAGTAACAATTCCCTCTTCGCTCCATTTTTTTGCCATTGAACCTATATAGCCCGTACCGATTGCCCTGCCCTTTGATTTTTCGGTTTTGTAATATTGCAAAATCACAAGTATTACATCACTCGGAAGTCCGTAATATGTTGCCATATTAATAATAAGTTCCTGTTCAACATGACTGATTGTTCTGCCAAAAACTTCCTGTGCGTGCTGAATAAGCTCGGTAAGTTCCTTGTTTTCCCTGCACATAGCAACAATATCGCTCGGATTAAGTGTCGGAACCGGAATGGACTCTTTAACTTCAACGGTTTTGACTTCCGCCGGCTTAGGCTGAACCGCCGCCGTTTCACTTGGAGGTACGGTATTTACAACTCCGTCGCACGAAAGCACGCCCTCTTCAACCCAAAACTCCAAAAAATCCGTTGCGTCCGCCTCGGTACAACCAAGCGACTTTGCAACAAATTTGCTGTCGCACGGAGCATTATTTGCCAAAATGAGCAACAATGCTTTTAACTGATATTCACTCGCAAGTTTTATGTAATCGCTGACCGCCTTTTTAGGTACGGCAATCATTCCGTCCTGCCAAATGTTGCCGACAGGCACAATTTGATACTGCATTTTGCTCACCTCAATTCACCAAATATACTAAATATTTTACCAAATATCAGCCCGACATTCAACCGCAATATAAAGGGGTGCCCATCGGAGCACCCCACTATATACATTAGGCTATTAACACACCGAAGTTTATCGGCAATCCAATTAATATGTTATGCAATCGGTGGTTATAAGATTTACGCCGACATCAACAAGCTTTTTCATAACTTCCGGGTCGTCAATCGTCCACGCACCGACAAGCATACCCTCGTCAATGCACTTTTTGATTTGAGCGGCGTTATTTTCAAAATTTTCTTCCTTGTTGCCGTTAAAATCAATTCCGCAGTTGTCAATAGTTTTTGCAAGTTCAATATCCTCGTCCTCAATTTCCTGCACAAGGTACATCATATCATTGTCACACAACTTGCGAAGTTCCTGCAAATCGCTGAATTTAAAGGAAATAAATGTCACCTTTACATCGGGATATTTATTGCACATATCAATGACTTCGCCGTAATATTCGTGGTTGTTTTCTTCTTTAAATTCAATCACTGCCTGCATTCCGTACTTCTCACAAATTTGAAGATACTCCTCAAGCGTACAAATTTTAAGATTAGGATACTTGTCAATATTAACTCCGTTGTCGGTATCCGCCTCTTTAAGCTCATCGTATGTTGCCTTTTCAACAAACTTGTTAACAGTCATCATACGGTAAGTAACTCTGTCGTGCTGAATAACCCACACGCCGTCCTTTGTGCGATAAACATCACACTCGGCAGCCGCAAATCCCGCTTTGCCCGCTTCTTCAAATGCCGGAGCGGTATTTTCGGGAGCAACCGCCCTAAAGCCTCTGTGTGCTATCATTACCGTTTTGTCGTTTGCAATATCGCCTGCCGACGAAACCGTATAATCGGCAACTTTACAGTATTGATGAAGAGCAACGGCTCCGCCTGCCACAATAACGCAAAGCAAAAACGCAATAATGCAAAGGACAATAATTAATATTTTTTTGCCCTTACTCATTTTCTTTTTCTGTGTTTCCATTGTTTTCTTCCTCCTCTTCGCTTTTCGCCTCAAATTTTAAGCGTTTAGCGTCAATTGGTTCAAACACATTTTCAAAACTCCAACTGCCGTTTACGCCTTTAGCCTTTGCACCGATAACAAAATGCAACTTGGCAATACCGAAATCCACGCTTTTATCCGAATACGGTTCATCAACATGAGCACTGAAAACACCGTTTTCGTATCTGAATTTTACCGGTCGCCGATTAACTGCCGACGGTCCTTTTTCAACAAGTGAAAGCCCATAACTGTACGCCTCAGGTAGCTTTTCGTCGCACACCTCAATCATATCCTGATATGATTTGTTTTTCTTATGCGTCGCCTTATACATACTTTTTTCAACAAGCGAATAGCTGTCCTTTGCATAGCCGATTGTGATAACGGCATAAATTCGCTTTTCCGTTGCAAGATTTATAGCCTCATACACCTTGTTTTCATTGTATGTTCCGCTTACCCAGCAAGTGCCGAGTCCGTGATAAACGCACTGAAGCACAATTCCCTCGCCGTAATATCCGCAATCTTCTCTCGCCTTTTGACTGTCGGGTCCGGCAATTACAATCATACTGAATTTGCCGCTGAAAATTTTGAAAAACGGCGTTGCGTCATCTATAAACAAAAGGTCAAGGTCGGCACTTTCGTTTACAACATCAACCATTTGTCTGATTACATCTTTTATTTCCTGCGACAAATGCTTCGGCTTGTACGCCCTGCGTGAGTGTCGCTTTTCTATCGCTTCGATATACTGTTCGTTAGTCATAACATCACCAAGGTTATTATAACATCAAAACATAAAAATGTATAGTTACTTTTTATCATAACACAAAAGCGGAACTGCCTCACAAAAATCAGGAGGCAGTTTTTTAATATTCGTTTAATAAATAATACGAAAAAGAAACATATATAGAGCTTATAAAATAAAGTGTGTAAGTTAGAAAACAATTAATGTAAATCCAAATAATATAACTTTTTTCATAAATTCCTCCAATTTCATTATTTAATTATTTTATATCCGAATAATATGCCTAAATAGGACAGTGCTATTCCCCAAATCAAAAGCGGACCGGCAGAATTAAATACAACATACATTATATCGTGCTTATCTCCTATGCTGTCAGGGATAAACACATACTCAAACAATGTAAGTGTACTGTACATCGCACCGAAAATAAACGGCATAAATGTTTTTTCCCGTCCCCAGGAATTATTGCCGATTAATGTTGACAAAACGATAATCACAAGTGGCATAACACAATATAAAACTATATTGATAACCGATTGATATTCGTATCTTGTCAAATACAAAGTAAGCAGGCACAGCACCCAAGCGATAACAAAAAACATAATCTCAACAATTTTAATATGTTTGCTTTTTGTTTTAACTGTATTTGTGCTTTCTTCAAGGTGCTTCATCATTTTTTCATCATTTTTAAGTAATGAATCAAGGCTGATATTACAAATGTCACTTATTTTAATAACACTTATAATATCAGGATATGCACGATTGTTTTCCCAATTTGAAACCGATTGCCTCGACACGCCGAGAATTTCAGCCAACTGATTTTGAGTAAGGTCGGCATTTTTCCTCGCCGTAATTATCTTGTCACCTATTTCCAATTAAATCAACTCCCTTCTTGCCTTCATTCTACCAAAGCGATGCCCAAAAGTCTATCTAAAAGTCTTTTACATCATGTCAAAATGAGTTTACATCTGCCGAAAACAAGCACAGCAGACTTTTTAATAATGAACAGTAAATTAATTTGAAATTATGCTATTGACTTTATGATTTGCAAATATTATAATGAATATATGACATCAAGGAGGGTTCACCCATGAAATTTAAAAAATTTGTTAAAGTTATCAGTGTAATTGCCGCTCTTGTAGCACTTGCTGCAGCTGCATATGTTGCTATTCAAAAGCTTACAGCTAAAAAGCAGCCTGAATATTTTGACGACAACGATTTCTTTGAATGTGACAACGAGATTGAAATCGTAGATGTTGCCGCTGAAGAAGCAAAGGCTGAAGAGGAAGCACCGAAGGAAGAGCCTAAGAAAAAAGCTGCTCCTAAAAAGAAGGCTGCAAAGAAAAATGCTGATGCAAAATAATCAACAAACATCATAAAAGCAAACAAAAAGAGCAACCTCTGTTGCTCTTTTAATATTAGGTGATATTATGTATAATGCAGGATTGGTACTTGAAGGCGGCGGCAACCGTGCAATTTACACAAGCGGTGTGCTTGACGCCTTTATTGAAAAAGAAATAGAATTTCCTTATGTTATCGGCGTATCGGCAGGCAGCTGCAACGCAACATCGTTTATTGCAAAAAACTACCGCCGTCAGCACGATATAGTTATTAATTACTCAAACAGCAAGAAATATATGGGGCTCGGCAACATATTAAAAGGTCATTCGTTTTTAAACACCGACTGGATTTTCGGCGAACTTGCTTATGATATTTTACCGCTTAATCAAGATGAGTTTGACAAAAGCGACGCCGTTCTTTGTGCAGTTGCAACAAACGGTTTGACCGGCAAGGCTGAATATTTCTACCCGAAAAGTATGCGAAACGGCTGTGACGAACTAAAAGCAAGCTGTTCTCTGCCGGGGGTTACAAACGGTGTTGAAATCGGCGGAACAACATTCTTTGACGGAGGTCTTGTTGACTCAATTCCGCTTGAGCGTGCATTTGATGACGGTTGTCAAAAAGCCGTTGTGATTCTCACTCAGCACAAAGGATATGTTAAAGAACCGATGAATCCAAAGGTTAAACGAATTTTTAAAAAATTCCCAAAAGTCGGTGAAGCGGCAATAAACCGTCACATTATGTATAACAAACAGCTTGAATTTGTAAAGCAATGTGAACAAAACGGCACTGCGATTGTGATTCAACCGACAGCACCGCTCCATGTTTCCACGCTTGAAAAAGATGTTTCAAAACTTGAAGCAATATATCAACTCGGCTACAAACAAGGACTTGACCGTGCCGATGAGATAAAAGCATTTTTGAATAAATAACATCTATTGCGAGAGGACAATGTTCTTTCGCAATATTATTTTTTGTTCAGCACATAGCAATCTTCATTAATTTCAAGCTCAATATGCGTGCCGTCTAACATTCCACGCATAACTTCATTTCTGATTTGACAGTAAGCGGTACTGTCACCGTTCCAATACTGTGAATGTATATCGGCGGTTTCTTTAAATGTAAGCGAATTCACATCACTGCGTACAATCATATTCACTCTGTCGCACGGCATACCGTTTACAAAAAAATCATTAAACGCCTGATAAGCATTTTCTGCGTCTGTGTTTTCGTTCAGACTGTTTTGTCTGCCGAAGTCATAGGCGATTTTTTTAATTTCATCAAGTGAAACCTCATTCAAAAGCAGGTTTACAAGACTTGCATATCTTGTTTCAGCATCTGCAATTTGAGCCTGCAACCAACCGTGAATGTTGCCCTCGTCAATTACCTCTTCAAGCGGCGGCAATTCCTTTGTATATTCTTTTTCCTTGCCAAAATGCTCGGCAATAAGTGATGTAAGTCTTTCCTGATTTTTTATTTTATCATAAAGCCAAAAATGAATAGGTCCCAAAAACAAACTCATTGTCATTCTCCTTTTGTAAAATGATTTTTTGCAAATGTCATATTTTGCACAAATTCGGCAGTGCCGAGATATTTGCCGTCCTTGTCACGCACGGCACGGTATGTTATGCACATCGGCATTCCTTTTTTCTCGCTCCACATCTGCACTTCGTCCCGTTTGCCCGACTTGAAGTCAGAAATGACAGCCTTAACCATCGCTTCCACCTTTGGCGGATGACAGGAATAGACTTTTCTGCCGAGTGACATTTGCGGACGCTTAAAGAATTTTTCACCGTTGTCATTGTAGTATGTGTTAATATCGTCAACATCAACAAAGGTAATTTCCAACGGAATTGTATCCATAAGTGCTTCCAACTGTTCAAGCGTAAGGCTGCCCATCGACATTGTTATTTTGTCCGTAAAAGCAGGCACTGTCTTTGAGTGTTCTTCAACCTCATCCCATTTTTCCTCTTTAATTCCAAAAGCCGGGTCATAGGAAAATTGGTCGCGGTAAATACTGTGCCACTCTTCATCGGTAAGATTAACCGCCGATACGGGGAATAAGACTTTTTCTTCCTGTCTTATCATTTGAGTAAGCCGTGCAAGCACTTTCATAAATGCGTCTCTCCACGCTTCTCCTCGTTCGGTTTGTTTTGCAAGTGCGTTAATCTCATCTCTGATTTCATCGTCCGTAGTCCACATAACATCACTCGGCCCCGAAATTTCATATTTCACCTTTAAAAGCGGATAAAGCAAATCGCCTTTTTCGGCATAATGGATTGACACATCGCGAATGCCGTTAAAAACTCCGTCAATATCCGCCCCGTTTTCAAGTGCCGCCTGTGCTTTTTCGATAAGACCTTTAAGCACTTCGTTTTCCTTATTTAGTGTATAAAGCGGATGGCCGACAGTGTTAATCATCTTTTGTGCAAGCTCATCTTTTTTTGAATAATCAACCTTTGGCAAACTTTTCAGTTTTTCCAAAGATTCATTTACTTCTTTAATACTCATAACCAAGCTCCTTTCGTTACAAGCATATTATAACCGATTTTTATTTAAAAAGAAACAGTATACACAATTTATTTACATTACTTTACTTGTTAATGAACACGAAATAATGTATAATTAAAAAAATAACCTAAGCGAGGACAAATTATGATAATAGCAGTAACATATGATAACG
Source organism: bacterium (assembly GCA_963661495.1). Lineage (GTDB taxonomy): Bacteria > Bacillota > Clostridia > Oscillospirales > Acutalibacteraceae > Eubacterium_R. The sequence goes on along the minus strand of CAVLCA010000014.1, from coordinate 2,181 downwards.
GAGTGATTAACCAACACTTCGGCAAAACACAGTATATGAAAGTGTACGAAACAAGTGCAGACGGTGAAATCCAAAAAGTTCATCTCGAAAGTATGGGCAAACATTCGCACCACGGAATCGCCGGCTATATTAAAGAAATAGGTGTTGACACCCTCATTTGCGGCAATCTCGGTCAAGGTGCGGTTGACTCGCTTGAAGCCGCAGGAATCACCATTTATGCAGGCAACACAGGCAACTGTGATTCTGCCGTAATCAAATTTTTGCACGGAGAAATGCAACAAAACAGCAAAGCAAATTGTAACCACAAACACCACGACTCATAAAGGACGACTGATGAAAAATTTAAAACAAATTAAAATAAAAAACATTATTATGCTCACCGTTGCCGGAATAATCAACGCAATAGGCGTTACAATGTTCTTGGCACCCGTAAAATTATACGACAGCGGAATATCCGGCACATCAATGCTTTTAGGTCAATTAACGCCGGAATGGATGTCGCTTTCGCTGTTCTTGGCAGTGCTTAACATACCGATATTTTTATTCGGAGCGAAAAAACAAGGATGGATATTTACAGTTTACGCAGTGTATGTAGTTGCGATTTATTCGCTTTCCGCCTGGCTGATAAGCGATATTTTGCCGATTAATGTGGAATTTTTATCGCCGTTTGCAAAAGATGACCTATTTCTTTGTGCGGTATTCGGCGGACTTATTTCAGGTGCGGGAAGCGGTCTTGCAATCCGTTACGGCGGAGCAATGGACGGCATTGAAGTTCTTGCGGTGATTTTTGCAAAGAAACTGTCACTCACCGTAGGCACATTTGTAATGATATACAATGTCATTTTGTATGTTGTTTGCGGAATTATTTATCACAGTTGGATTTTGCCACTGTATTCGATTGTCACATACATTGTTGCACTCAAAGTAATAGACTATATTGTTGAAGGTTTTGACCGTTCAAAATCGGCAATGATTATCACCACAAAACACGATGAAATTTGCCAAAAGCTTTCTAAAGAATTTGAAAACGGAATAACATTTTTTGACGCCAAGGGCTACTATTCCGACAGTGACAAAACTGTTATTTACTTTGTTCTCAACAGATTTCAAATCGGTAAAATGAGAGAAATTGTGCATTCCGTTGACCCGGGTGCTTACATATCAATTACCGAAGTCGCCGACATTTTCGGTTCAAAGCAAAAAAAGGAATAATAAAAAATGCGTATACCCGTTCGCTCCGAGTATACGCATTTATTTGATTTGTTTGATTTATTGCGGTTTTACAATAACGGTTTTGTCCAATTTATTTTTAACAATAACAATATAAAGTGCAGTGCCAAGCACAGCCATAACGCCAATCTCTCCGAGTGCAACCAAACTGCCTTGTGTAAGAAATCCTACAAATTCAAAATTGCCCTCAATAAAGAAGTGTTCAATTTCCCAACCGATAACCACACCGTTCCAAATTGCTGGCATAAGCATTGCAAAAAACGGATATTTAGCGATTTTAACCTCTCGCAAAAAATACATACAGGTAACTGAACCGAGAGTTGCAAGTGAACCGAAAATCATATCAAGCGGCAAGCCTTGTCCGATGCTTGCAAGGTTTGAAATGATACAGCCGAGCGTAAGCCCCGGAATAGCGGCAGGCGTGAATAACGCCAAAACATTAAGTGCCTCCGACACTCTGAACTGCACAGCCATAGTTGTTGTGCCCGGTAAAATAAGGTTTTGTGCATAAGTAAGTGCAGCGTACATTGCCGCAATTATCGCCGTTTGAGCAATAATTGCATTTTTCTTTTTGATGCTCATATCAAATTCTCCTTAGTTTTATTTTTAGAAGCCACAGGATGTGACTGGTCAGGATTTTGCGAACTGACAGAAAAATTATAATACAAACGAGCATAAAAATCAAGTAAAAACGGTGCATCTTAAACTGAACCGCCCCAGATTGTGCAGACAGTACAAAAAAGGAGCCTAAGGTAGAATAATTAAATTTTAAGCAACAAACTGATTTCGTTTTTCAAGCGGAGTCAGTTTTGTTTTAGTTTGAATACGGTAATTGTTGTAGAAGTTATATATACGCATAATTACTTTCTGTTAAAAACAAAGGAATAATCATCGTCCCTTGCCATAGAAACGGTACTGTTTTTGCTCACGATTATATGGTCAATCAGCTCT
>CAVLCA010000013.1:0-65907 GCA_963661495.1 bacterium | reverse complement strand
TGAAGTTAAGCGTAAATAAATGAAAGGGTATGATTTAGTTTCTGACTATATCATACAAGGCGTATTATGAGTAATATTCGCTGGGATTTTCCGCTTCTCGGAACAGCAAGTTTAAGCGGAAGCAATAATGCAGCCATCACAATGTTTAAAGGCACCGGTATAATGGATGGCTTAGCACGTGAAATTTGTCAAAACTCTTTGGACGCTAAAAGAAAAGATTTACCCGATGAAGTTCCGGTAAAGATGAAATTTGAATTAGTTTATTTAGAAAAAAGCAAATACCCGTTGTTCTCGGAATATGAAAATATGGTTGATAATGCAATTAGTTTTTGGAACAATCATCCTCTTCGTACACCGGATATTGAATCATTTTTAGCAAATATAAAATCAGCGTTAACTGAAGAATTTATTCCTGTTCTTGTTATGAGCGACTATAACACCTCCGGTCTTACAGGCGTAAATCCTAAACCCGGTGAACAATCGGTATGGAATCTTTTGGTTGACACAGAAGGTATATCCATAAAACAAAATGACAGCAGTGCCGGTAGTTTCGGTATAGGAAAAAACGCACCGTTTGCATATTCGGCATATAATATGGTTTGCTATAACACATTAGCAGAAGACGGCGGTCGTGCATTTGAGGGAGTAACTCATATTGTTACATCTCAACGACATATTAACGGAAAAAATCTGCCGACACAGTCAACAGGCAAGTATTTATATTTTGAAAACGAATACACTTGGAGACCTGTACTTCCGGAGGATAATTGTGATGTTGCACAATTAGATATTTTCAAAAGGACGGAACCGGGCACAGATGTAGCCATATTTGGTTTTAAGACTGATGAGTATCCAAGCTGGGAAAAAACAACTGTTGTTGCTATACTCAAGAACTTTGTTTTAGCGGTTTTGCAAGGAAAGTTGGAGGTTACGGTAAAATCTGACGATATTACATATGTCGTTGATAAAAACAATCTTGAGTCATTGCTGTTTGACAAGTTTTCAGAGGATGTTCAGTTAAGATATACCCGTCAAATATATGAAACGGTGACAAAGAGTAAGCCTCAAAACAGAAAAATTGAAGAAAGTAATGACCTTAGTATTTATGTGCGCTATGATGACTCTTATCGTGCTTCTCTGTCAAGATTCAGATCAACCGGTATGCTGATAAACACCACTTCTGAATCATTGCCTCATTATTCAATTGTTGTTATTGTAAATGATGTAGGAGAGAAAAAACTAAGCAAAACACTGCGTAAAGCCGAACCTCCGCAGCATACTGAATGGAAAGCTAAAAACATAACTGATGATAAGAAACTACATAACCTTGCCGCAAAGTATATACGAAACATTTCAAAAGCAATCCAAAATATACTGGATGAATTTGAGCGTGCTGAAATAACTGATAAAGTTGACGCAGGCATTGGTAGTTATTTGCCGGATTCTTCAGATATGTCGGTATCAAGTGAAGGAACGGATGGTCTGAGAACAGATATTAAGATTAAAGAAATTTCATCTTATGACGGACGAGTTTTTTATAATAATCAATATGAAAGCGCAGAAAGCCAAAACGGTACAGCAGTTAAAGGCAGCGGTATTAAGGCGGGTAAACGCAAACACAAAAAAAGGCAAAATAAAAAAATAAAGGTTGTCAAGCAGTCAAGCGGCGATAAAAAAGGTGTTTCTTCCGGAAGCGGAAAAGTTAAAATTGTTTCTCTTAATATCACAGAGCACAGAACTTATCTGATGGCAGGTAACAAATACAGATTATATTTGAACTCGCCGCAAGAGTATTCAAATGTATATATTAGATATTATGCAGGACGTGAAGATAACGGAAAAGATGCACTTGTTATTAAAAATGTAAAACTTGAAAATTTGCCGTTGAAAGATGTTAACAGTGAAATTATGGGACCCATTTCATTGCGTGAAGGAGACAACTATATTTACGTTGAGTTTGCCAATGAAGAAATTATGGCTGTAATTCCTGAATTTACAATGGAGGTGTCAAATGAGAAATCAAATAGTTGAATACCCTCATCCTGTTTTGACTGAATACACCGGAGATTTTATTGATTCGAGTTTTTCGATAGAAGTTACAAATCACAGCGATAACGGTAGTGAACTTGTTTTTGAAGTGTTGTGTTCATTAAAATGTGACGGTATGGAAGATTTAATTAACAGACAGCTTGCAAGTGTTATTTTGCGTGTGATGTGTTTCCGAACCTCATTTCGCAAACCCTACAAATTAACATTAAACGAACCCACACAAATATCAATTCCTAAGAATTTGGTAACTGATGTTATAGATTTTCAGGCAATTGTTGTAATTAATCAAAATATTGCTGATTATCAGCTTGAAGAGTTTAATAAAAAATACTTCGGTGAATCGTCATTTAAACTCAGAAAAGGAGACGTTTTAGCAAACGAAGCCGGAATAAAGATTAAGCTGAATTCCGTATTGGAAAAGAATGCAGCAGGTGTAGTATTGGTGAGAGGAAGTAAAAATACACAAAGTATGACGGTTCATTTCGCATCCTGTGAGGACGAAAATCCTGATTTGACAAATTACATATATGTTACCTTGCCGGATGCTGAATTTGTCTCGTACGGAACCTTGATGAAAAAGAAAATGTATAAAAGAGAGATTGAACGCTTTTTACAGGCTTCTGTTGTTTTACCGGCGATTACAGAAGGTATTTCAAAAATCCGAAATGAACAAATGCTTGAGCCGGATGATATTGAAAAACACTACATCGGAACAATATGGGCAGATTCTATTTTGGACGCCTTATATAAAAAGACCGGAATTGATGATTTATCAAGTTCCGACCGATCTGATTTGGAATTAGCCAATATACTTCTTGGGAATGTTGAAGGCGATTCGTTAAATAATCTGTTTCAGAAAATAAAGGAATGGTCAACAATTAGGCAGGAGGACGAGGTATTATGATGAATTTAGTTTATTTTACGAAAGACGCCTATAACTGTTTAAAAAAAGACTTGAACAATAATAAAGATAGCTATTATAGCGAAGAACCTTGGTTAAGTGATTATTTCAAGTCTGTTGGTATCGATGAGTTCTATAAGGAGTCCACTATTTCGGTTCCGACTATTGAACTTGTTCATAGCGGTGATGATACAGAAACAAAAAATAAGGACGATTTAACAAATATCAAGATGCTGTATAGTCAGTATAAAGGAAAAATCGACCCGTTACGAGCTGCAGATCCGTTGTTGTGGTCAGCGTTATGCCATATTAAGTTCAAAAAATATATACTTGAAAGATGGAAAAAAGATGATGGAACTGTTAGGTTAGACCAGCGTTTCTTTGCAACGGAAGGCAGGTCGTCTTTACTTTACTACAATGCAATTTCAAGACTGTGGTGGTCTGGGTATATTACATATGACGAGGAGCAGGAATCATCTGATCCGTGGTATTTAACTAAAGTGCTTTTTTCTGCTCAACAGATTCAGAAGGACCTTTTTGACCAATCGTTCAGTATGAACAAAACGATTGTTAAAGGTGTATTAAAGGCATTGAAAAGAATTCAGGAAGAAACTGGAAATAATGCAACACCTACATTCAGAAAACTTTGCGATTCATATCTTAATCATTACGGTGTGGTGTCATTGCTTGATTTTTTATCCTCTGAAGAAATTGAAGAAATATCTTATACATATATGAAATCAATTCTGTCTGCAAATAATTAAATAGCACCAAAAATCTAAAGATTGATGAGCTTATGTAAAATAACAAGATTATAATATAAATTAATGATTTTTATGGAACAAATGCAATTAATCCGGAAATATTGAAAAAGAATTTAGATAACTTTGTCGTTCCTCAAATGTATTATTACCTTGATGAAGCATTTCTTTTAAGTTATATCTAAAGCAATTTTACAAAAGTATGTTTGCAAGTCAAGTGCATCACAATTTTGATAAAATATTAAGTAATAATGTTTGTAAACATTAAAGTTTATATTTTGAAAATACAATTTCCAATTAAGAAAAAATAACCAAAACATACATGACTTTGAAAGGTTTTTAAGAATAAAATATGAAAAATAGTGTAAAAAAAGCAACGTTCATTATTTTAATTATATTTATATTGATATTGATTCTTCCGTATTTTTATAATTTTATTGTTCTGTTTGTTGTTAAAAAATGTGAAAACATAAATGTTTCATTAATTAATACTTCTAAGTGGATTGACATAATGAGTGTATTAGCACCAATGATATTAAGTGCAGTAGTTATTTTGCAATCTGAAAACCATCAAGATGATTTAAAGTCAATAAATGATAGAATGTTAAATCTTGAAGAAAAATCAAAACTCGGATATTTTTTACCATATGTATCTTTAAAAGATGCCGGAATTGAAGGATATGATCGTTCTAATTATTCACATAAAATTGATGAAAATGTAGACATATATAATGGTGGAACGGATAATGTTTTTATTGTCAGTGCTTTTGGAAAGGCAAATGGCAGAAAATTTGACATTCCGATTAACGAAAAATTATTTGTTCCTAATGATGGTCCGCTTAGAAAAATCCACCTTGAATGTTTTCTTACAAAGGAAGAATTGGCGTTGGATAATATTGAATTGGAATTTGATTTGCTACTGCAAAATATGCTTGGATATAATTATCATCAAATACTAAAGCTGAATTTTGAAATAATAAATGATTATGGTATAGTCAAAGGATTTAATATGAATATTAAGGATGACAAAGGAAAAAACTGATTAACATGTGCTATTTGTATTATCAGTATACAGTTATGATGAAACATATAAACGAATATTGATTATAAACATTGTGCGCGTTTTGCATATTTCTAAATATTATAAAAATAAAACTTCCTATGATTGGTTTTTAAGCTTTATTATAGGAAGTTTTGTATTTTGTATAATTGACATTCATAATATTTTTTGCTAAACTGATACATAATGATACTAAATAATATCAAAGGAATGATAATATGGACATTCAAAAATTTCACAATATGTTCAGCGACAAATATTTTTGCAATATGAAAAAGATGGGGTACAAATATCCCGATGATATGGTTGATTTCATTTCAACGCTGAAAGAATTTTACTACAAGCCTTTGCCGATTTATGATTTTGACGGAAAAAATCTTGTTTACATCGACAGCAAGGCTAACATAAATATGGACAGCTATAAGCTTTTGATGATGAATCAGAGCAAGGCTTATGGTGAAAAGGCTGTTGAAGAGGAGATTATTTCGACTGCAAAAATCGAGAACATTGATTACAGCAGGGACAGCGTTCGCAATATTCTCAAGGGTTACGCACCGAAAGATGACGCTGAAAATCGCATTTTCGGTATGAAAAATGGCTTTGATTTTATTGCTGATAAGAAGAATAAAATCACCGAAGAAAACATTTATAAGCTGTATATGATGGCTGTCGGTGACTTTCTTGATGATGAAAACAAACTGCTTGCAGGTAACCAATATCGTCACGATTCGGTGCATATTCAAGACCTCGCAGGTGAGGTTGCGCACACCGGAATTAACCATAATGATTTGCCTAATGCCATGGCAAATTTGATAGATTTTATAAATGAAAATGACGGTATAAACGAGCTTGTAAAGGCTGCAATTATTCATTTTTATATCGCATATCTGCACCCGTATTTTGACGGAAACGGCCGTATGGCTCGTCTTGTTCACCTTTGGTATTTGGTGCAACAGGGCTTTGATAATACGCTGTTTATTCCGTTTTCAAGCTATATCGTGAAGTCGGTCAAAAAGTACTATGAAGCGTACACTTTGATTGAAGAAAACCAAAAGTTGACAGGCGTAATTGATGTGACTCCGTTCATAATCTACTTTGCCGAAAATGTTTACGGCAAGTTTGAAAAGCAGGAGATTTCCGTTGATGTATTCGATTTGTTCAAACAAGTACTTGCAAAAGGCGAAGTGACAGCAAAGGAAGAACAGCTTTGGCAATTCGTTGTTGCAAATTACGGCACCTCAGCCTTCTCAACAAAACAACTTGAAAAAGATTACAGCAACGCCGCCTATGCAACCATCCGTGCCTTTGTGCTAAAATTTGAAAAACTCGGACTGCTTTCATCTCAAAGCTATGGGAATAGGGTGAAGTATAAGATTAAGTAATGGTTTTTACTTAAAAATATTGCATCCTTTATATTGTAATGTTATTGATTAAACTCCCCACACCTCTGCTTGGCATGTGTCCCAGTGGGAGCTTTTTATTTGTATAAGTAAATTTTTAATAAACAATAGATTACAGTCAATGACACTTAAATTGTAATTTTTTACATAAGAAAAAATAAATATTAAATTATCTATATGTTAAAGTTATAGAAATAACCATCATTAACTGTCATAATGATTTTAGTTTTTATTAAAAGAAAAAATGTATTATGACTATTTAATTCTATTTTAAAAGTATTTATTGTTGTTTTGAATTATTTGCTATGATATAATCTTTAAAAGGAGATGTTGAAATTGACGCATATTTTTATTGTTAATGAACAAACTTTTAAAGTTCACTTAGAGCATATGTTTGCTGGAACTGGTTATGAAGAAAATGAACCTGATTTTTTATCTGTTGAAAAAGATAATAGTTTTGCTGATCGTACAGAACAAGTATATATTAGTATGATAGCAGATATTTCAAAAACAAGAATTGGAGATAGAGTCGCATTTTATGTTACTGGCTGTAAAAAAATTTTTGGCTTTTTTAAGATAAAGAGCAGGCCTTTTTTTGAATGCTACAAAAATAACTATTTAGGTGACGCTTTAGATAAATATTTACCTTTGAGGGTTTTAATTGAACCAGATGAAGTTTATGCTTTTGGTATTACAGAATTGGAAGCACTTGATGATATTTCTCAAATTCAGCATCCTTACCAAATGTGTTGGAGTCTAATATATCGAAAACTTACAGGTATGAGAGGTTGCTCTTTTGTTACAGATTCGGAATATTGCTTTATAAAGGATAAAATTGCAAATAAGAATTCTAATTATATAATTAACAGTGATGGCTATTCTTATGACAAGGAAAGACAGTGCATTGTTCCTAGTGATTGTAAACCAGACTATTTTGGAGAACAAAACATTACTTTAAATATTAATAAGCGAATCTTGAATGTCAGAAATTCGTTTGAAGGACATCTACAAACCTATATTATTCAAAATTATGAAAACGAACCATTAAGATCATTATTGCTTACAGATGACTTTCTAAATATTTGGATTGGTAATGAAGTAGTATGCAGTGTTGGTGAACAACGAATTGATATCTTATTGATTATAGAGCAGAATGATAAGTATATTGTTAGAATAATTGAATTAAAAGATGAAAAACCAAAGGCATATATTATAAAGACACAAATGAAATGGTATATTAAGTGGGTTCAGCAATATATAATCCCTAATCTTGATAAGCCTGTTGAACTTATCCCTACAATTGTGGCAGGTACATACAAAAGAAATTGTCCCGGTAAGACAGACTTTTATAATGCTTGTAACGAATATAATGCTGATAAACCCCAATTAGTTAATAACATAAACTTGAGTAAACTAGAATTTATAAAATTTGCAAGAAATGATGATGGTATAAATTTTGAAAAAGTAATTTAGTAGTGGATATCTACTTATGTTTATGGTATAGTATGTAAGAAACGAGGTGAGGGTTTGAATTATATTGGATCAAAATATTCTTTAATGGATTTTTTAACAACTACTATTGCTGATGTTGCAGGGTCAAATGCACACGGCAAGGTGTTTGCCGATTTATTTGCAGGAACCGGTATCGTAGGAAAAACATTTAAAGAAAAAGGCTACAGAGTAATTTCTAATGATATTCAATATTACAGTTATGTATTGAATAAGCATTACATAGAAAATGTTCCGCCATTGAGTGCAGAAATAGCTGAATCTTTAAATCAACTTGCCGGGACGGAAGGCTTTATCTATAAAAATTATTGCGCAGGTTCAGGCAGTGGAAGACAATATTTTACCGATGAAAACGGAATGAAATGTGACTCAATCAGAATTGAACTTGAACAATTAAAAAAATGTGGAGAAATAGATGAAGCTCAGTATTACTATTTACTTGCCAGTCTAATCAACTCGATTGATAAATATGCAAACACTGCATCGGTGTATGGTGCTTTCCTAAAAAAGGTTAAAAAATCTGCCGCAAAAGAATTTCAATTAGAGTTATTGCCTATTATTGATGGAGATAAGGAAAGCAAGGCGTATAATGAGAATATTTCAGATTTAATTTCAAATATCGGCGGAGATATTCTATATTTAGACCCACCATATAATGCTCGACAATACTGCACAAATTATCATGTGCTTGAAACTATTGCGAGATATGATGATCCTCAACTTCACGGAAAAACAGGACTCAGAGATTATTCAAGTCAAAAAAGCCTATTTTGCTCGCCAAGAACAGTAGTTGATGCGTTTGATGATGTACTAAAAAAAGCTGACTTTAAGTACATCTTTTTAAGCTATAATAACGAAGGTTTAATGCCGTTTGATGTAATTCAACACACAATGGAAAAGTATGGTGAATATCAAAGGTTTGAGCAAGAATATCGCAGATTCAAAGCAGATACGGATAAGAATAGAAACATAAAAGCAAATACAACAACAGAATACCTACACTGTCTTATCAGAAAATAGTACTATGGCAACTTTGCATATTGTGAAGTTGCCTTTTTTCTGTTATAATTATTTTATCTTGAAATTAGAGGTAAAATATTATGAAACCATTTGCTGTTGGCTCTAAGCCTTATTTGTTTGAAAAACTTGCGCAGCCGGATAAAAACGGTTTTAGTCGTTGGGTGTCAAAAACAGAATTTGTCGGAGAATATGCAGACTTGATGTTTCAAAACGGAGCATCGTGGTGCAGAAAAGAGTCGTCTATTGCAAAAAAGTATATTGTTAAATTCGATAAATCAATTACACCCGGAAATAATGTCGACAGAATTAAACTTGATGGTTTTAAAGGCGAAGAAGAATGGATCGGCAGTCAAACAATCCGTGCAGATATTAAAGCCTATTATCAAAAGCAACGCTGTGTAGTCTTGGGTACATCAAAACCTGAAGTCGATCACAAAAACGGTTGGAAAAATGACGCCGATGTTATGAATACCGCATCACAAAAATTTGAAGATTTTCAACCTTTAAGCAAGGCTGCTAATGATGCCAAAAGACAATTTTGCAAAGAATGCAGAAAAACCGGTAAACGGTACGATGCAAAGAAATTAGGATACCCAATGTCTTTTTATTATGGTGACGAAAATCATAATGAAGCTGAAAACGGCTGTATCGGTTGCTTTTGGTATGATCCTATAGAATTTAGAAAACATTTGAAATTTGAAAAGTAAGGATAAAAATAATGGCAAAGTATAACGATTTGGATATGAAAAAGTGGAAAGAATACGATGATATTCTTACTGATTCACTTTGGATATTTGATAAAAGAGATAAATCAGGTGTTCATAATGCAAGCTATCATGGTAATTTTGTGCCCCAAATTCCAAATCAGTTATTTAGGAGATATACTAAAAAAGGTGATTGGATATTAGACCCATTTACCGGTGGAGGTACATCTTTAATAGAAGCTCAAAGGCTCGGCAGAAATTCAATCGGTATAGAATTACAAGAAGATGTTGCTAAAAACACTCAGGAATTATTGATCGAAGAGAAAAATCCAAATACAAAAGGAAAAATCATTATCGGCGACAGCAGGACTGTAAATATAGAAGAAAAATTACAGCAATTTGGTATCGATAAAGTTCAGTTTATAATTTACCATCCACCGTATTGGGATATTATAAAATTCAGCGACAATGAAAATGACCTTTCAAATTGCGAAACATTAAATGATTTTCTTGATTCTTTCGGACAAGTTATTGATAACACATCGCAATACCTTGAAAAAAACAGATACTGTGCAGTTGTAATCGGTGATAAATATGCAAATAGCGAAATAGTGCCACTTGGTTTCTATTGTATGAATTTATTTATGATGCGTGGCTTTAAAATGAAAGCAATTCTTGTGAAGAATTTTGATGAAACAAAGGGCAAAGCAAATCAAAAAGCAATTTGGCGTTATAGAGCTTTAGCAAGCGATTTCTATTTGTTTAAACACGAGTATATTTTTATTTTTAAGAAAACAAAGTGAATATTGAGTTTTGATTAACTAAAAGTTGTTAATAAACAAACGATGACAGTCAATGACACCTAAATCTTAAACTTTTATATATAAAAAGATAAACGTTAAATTTAGTTATATATAAAGTTATAGATACAACCGTCATTGACTGTCATTTTTTAAAAACGCAATTTTAGAAGTTACGATTGTTTGATGTTGAAATTATTATGATTTTATGATAGCATAAAAGTGTTATATTAAATTCAAATATAGACTGAAAGGTATTTTATGATTTTTAAATTTAACCAAAAATTATATTCAAAAGAAGCAATGCTTAAGGCAGCATATAGATTTACCGATAAAGCTTATATTCATTTAGACATAGAAGACGAATATTTTATTGTTGATATTTCTTTGAAAAATAATGACACAGCTATTAACGAAAATGATTTTAAAAACGAAATTCTTGCACAAATGGTAAGGCTTAATATAGGAAATAGAACCAAAAATATAAGAGAACTGATAATTGCCAGGGCATTGTCTTCTACAATAATTGATAATGAAAACAATGCTCAAATTGAAGAATATGATGCAAATATTGAAGAAATCCTGAAAGATTGGTTTGACGGTGATGAATAATAGCCTAAATTTAAATAAGTCAATATATGTTTATGATGATGTTGTTAGTGCCTCAAATGCTTTTGCTGAATTTTGCCGAATTGATGTCAAAGATAATAATGAATATTGGCTGCTGAATTTTACCGATTGCGTTACAGAAGAAAAAACTATTATTGCCGAATTTGAAAATTATCTTATAGATTTAATTGGAGCAAAGCAATGATTGTTATAGAAATTCTTCAATTTCTTTTGATATTTATAACAGTGATAATTGCTTGTTATACAGATATAAAAAAAGGAATAATTCATAATAAATTGATTTTGATTTCCGGTTTAATAGGCATTGCTTTTGACTTGATTTATTATATTGTGTTTGCCAAATCGTTGTTTAACGAATTTTTAAAAAATGCCACTTTTTTAATCATTATATCTGTTTTAATGTATGCCTTTCATATTTGGGCGGGCGGTGATTGTAAATTATTGATTTTGCTTTCACTGATATATCCGGCTAGATACTATTGGTACTATAACAATTCGAGATTTACATTTTGGCTTTTTATGGCGCTGACATTTTATGTTGGTTTCGTGTATATAATATTTGACTCTGTTTGTAATTTTATTAAGAATCGTAATTCTCAAAAAACATTTTTTATAAAGTTAAAATATGTAATGATTAATTATGTAAAAAATATTATATATTTAACTGCTTTAAGACATATATACTCAATATTTGTAGGTGATAAAATACAAATAAGTAATGCGGTATATTTTGTGATATGCGTTGCATTTATATTTGGAATTAATCAAATTAAGATATTTAAAAGTTGGATTGTCGTTGCGGTTGTGTTTTTATTTGATATTATAATGTCTGTAATCACAAAATATATACCTGTAAGTGTTGATTGGTTAAATTATGTGCTTTTGTTTGGTATTATGGTTGCAAGGGTATTTGCAGAAAGCTATAATTATGAAAAAATCAAAACTGATGATATAAAAGCAGGAATGGTTGTATCAAGAACGGATTCAATGCTTTTCAGCCAATCAAGAGTTAAAGGCTTACCGGGAATTTCTGATGAAACGCTTAGATCAAGAATTACACAGGAAGAAGCGGATAGTATAAAGCGTTGGAAAAATTCAAAGTTCGGTTTAAGCGAATTGACTGTAGTTAGAAAGATACCTTTTGCTGTATTTATAGTTATAGGTTTAGTTTTATATTTGATTGTCGGAGGAATATTGGGTTGCTATTAAAATTAGATAATTATAATTTGGGAGTTAAAGTTGTATCGCTAGCACTTGATGAAACAGCCCTTAGACAACTTGCATTTGATAATTTACCTTCAATACATATCGAAAATGATTATCTTGTATTTTATCCCGAAAAAGTAAAACTGAAAATATCTAAAGATGATATTGAAAAAATTAAGAATTGCGATAATTACGATGTTTTCACAATTTCCGATACCGGACAAGCGTATTTATATTATAACAATGAAAGTACGGATAATGTAATATTTGTGACAAATAAATGCAATTCAAATTGTATAATGTGTCCTACTCCCGAGTCAGTCAGAAAAAAGGCAAATGAAACAAATATTGATGTGATTTTGCAAGCGATTAAACATATGCCCGATGATGCCGAGCATATTACAATTACCGGCGGAGAACCGTTTCTTGCCGGTGAAGATGTTTTTAAGATTTTTTCTGTGTTAAAGTATAAAATGTACAGAACAAAGTTTTTATTGTTGACAAACGGCAGAGCGTTATCATATAAGCCGTTTTTTGAAAAGTTTAAGGAAACCGTGCCTAATAGTACTCTTGTCGGAATACCGCTTCACGGATACGATGCAGAAACTCATGATTATATAACTCAATCAAAAGGCGGTTTTTGGCAAACTTTTTACGGCATAAAAAATCTTCTTTCTTATAATCAATCTGTAGAAATCAGGATGGTTGTAAGTAAACTTAATTATAAATACATTGAAAAAATATCAGATCTAATAATAAAAGAGTTTCCGTCAGTTGAAACTGTTAAAATTATGGGCTTGGAAATGACGGGAAACGCTTATAAAAACAGAGAAAATGTATGGCTTTCGTATCCTGAGGCATTTCGATATTCAAAAAATGCAATCAATAAACTGATTAACAGAGGGATAGACGTTCAATTATATAACTTCCCTTTATGTGCTGTGGATAAAGAGTATCATAAAATATGTGCAAGAAGTATAACGGATTATAAGGTTAGATACGGTTCGGCTTGTAATGAATGTGTGCTCAAAGATGCCTGTGGAGGAGTATTTGCAGGAACATTAAAATTATCTGAAACTGATATGAAGCCTTGGAGACAAAATGCTGAATTATTTTAATTTTACCAAATTTCAAAATGTTTTTCTAATCACCAATGATTTTGGAAAATATGTTTTTTTAACACCTAATGAATTTAAGCAGGTATTGACAAATGAATATAAGCTGAATGAAAAACTGAATTATAGGCTGAAAGAAAACTTGTTTGTGTATGATTCATCACAACTCGCTTTTTCGGAAAAGAACAGTTATAGGTATATAGACGGTAAAAATTATTTGTTCCAAAGTACATCATTACATATTTTTGTGGTTACAAATGCCTGTAATCAAAAATGTCTATATTGTCAAGCTCAAAACGGTAAATGCATTCCTAAAGGATTTATGTCTAAAGAAACGGCGAAAAAAGCTGTTGATTTAGCTTTGCAATCACCTGCAAAATTTCTTAATTTTGAATTTCAGGGCGGAGAGCCGTTGATGAATTTTGATATCATTAGATATATTGTTGAGTATTCAAAAAGCGTATGCGATAATAAAAATATAAACTATTCATTAGTTTCAAATTTGACATTGCTTACGGATGAAATGATTGATTTTATAATAGATAATAAAATTTCATTATCAACTTCTATTGACGGTGATGAACAGCTTCATAATACTAACCGACCGTACAGAAACGGAATCGGAACATATAAGGATGTAATTGATAAGGTTAAATATCTTAAAGAAAAAGAAGTCAACATTGGTGCTTTAGAAACAACTACTAAGTATAGTTTGAAAAATTATAAAGAAATTATTGATACATATATTAACCTCGGTTTAGATACGGTTTCTATCCGAGCATTAACACCTTTAGGTTGTGCAAATGCCGCTTGGAACGATATTGGTTATTCTTCCGATGAATTCGTTGAGTTTTATAAAAAATCATTTGAATATATTTTAGAAGTGAACAGAAACGGCTATAGATTAACCGAAGGTCAGGCAACGATAATGTTACATAAAATTCTTACGGGTGTTTCACAAAATTATATGGAACTGCGTTCTCCCTGTGGTGCTGCAGTAGGTCAAATGGCTTACTATTATGATGGTAATGTTTACACTTGTGACGAAGGAAGAATGCTGGCAGAAATGGGCAATGAGGCATTTAAACTTGGAAATTTATATGAAGATACTTATGATACTCTAATGAATTCGCAGGTTTGCAAAGCAGCTTGTTCTGCAAGTATATTGGAATCATTACCTACATGTTCCGATTGTGTTTATCAACCTTATTGCGGCACTTGCCCTGTAGTGACTTTTGCATTAAATGATGATTTGTATGAAAAGAAACCTTTTGAATATAGATGTAAAATATATAAAGGTATTTTAGATACTATTTTTAGTTATTTATTAAATAATAATTCAAAAGATATAGATATATTTAGGAGTTGGATTAAGTGAAATCACTAAAGATTAAGACTGTCAATAAAAAGAAACTTGTTGCGATAATTGCTATTGTTGCTTTGTTGGTTTTTGTTATTATTTATGCCGGTATAAAAACTTCTTTTTTTATTAGACTAAGTAATCAAATAGAATATTGGAGAACCGGACAGGTTCAAACCAACGAAGGGTATTATGAGGGTGATTTGGATTTTGGCGTTTTTGAGGGCAAAGGCACATTCACTTATAATACAAAGAAAACTTTGACAGGAAAATGGTCTGATAACTTAATGCAGGGTGATGGTACTGCAGGGTATCCCAATGTTGGAAAATATGACGGTAATTTTAAAAATTCCAAAAGGTTTGGAACCGGAACATTTACTTGGAATAATGGGGATAAATATATAGGCGAATGGTCTGATGATAAAATTAACGGTACCGGAGAACTCACTTGGGCTACCGGAGATAAATATTCAGGTTCATTTAAGAATAACGCTATTGATGGACAAGGTACATTGGTATATGTAAACGGTGATAATTATAATGGCTTATACAGTTGCGGACTCAGAAACGGGGAAGGCACTTATCATTGGCACAATGGTGATTATTACGAAGGTGAGTGGAAAGATGATGCCATTACCGGTTGCGGAAAAGTTATTTTTCAAAACAATGATGAGTTAGACGGAGAATTTGATAACGGAAAACTTGTCAGCGGACATTATAAAACCAAGACTAAAAAAGCAAAATATGATATTACTATAGAAGATTCAACCGTAACAAATGTTGTAATAAAATATTCAAATAAAGTAAAATATGACGGTGAATATTCAAACAATAAGTTCAACGGGCAAGGAACGATTACATACAAAAACGGTGATGAATATAAAGGTGAATTTAAAAATGGCTTGAAGAGTGGTGTAGGTGAATATACTTGGAAGAACGGAGCCAGATACACAGGAGATTGGTCAAAAGACAAAATGAACGGCAGCGGAACATATTACTATAAGAAGTCTGAAAAAGGCTTGGAATTAGTAGGAACTTTTAAAAATAACAAACCAAACGGCAAATGTAAATATTATACCGATGACTACACGTGGTATGAAACGACCTGGAAAAACGGAAAATGTATAAAGTTGACGGAGTGAGGATATGAACGAAAAAGATTATAAATTCCCAAAAATCAAAAAATCAATCGAAACTTTTATTGATGACCAGGATGGTAATATTACAAGAAGTAAATTGGTTACTATAGGTGCTATGGTAGTTTTAATGAGTATGTTCGCAACAATGGATGCTTATGCTGCTCATAGATCGCATTCAAGTCATGAATCGCATTCATCTACATCTTATATAAGAAGTCATACTAACCACGGATCGCATTTTGACCACGGTTCTCATTCATCTCATTCCAGCCATACTTCACATTCCAATACAGCTTCTCATTCAAATTCGTTGTACAGTTCCGAAGGTGATGTCAGTTATGGCCCGAGTGTTTCGAAAATCAGCACTGTAAATACTACGCCTCAGAGTAATGCCGATTTCAGTTCGAGTGCACAATCAAATTCTTTGGATATGTCAATTCCGGCAATACCCGATGCACCTGACCCGCAGGATACATTAAAAATCGAAAAAACGGATATTTGATTTGTATAATTTTATTATTTTACGCTTAATACCTCGTTTGAACCTGAAAAAGTTTGTATGAAGTCCAATGCCGTTGGGGATATGAAAAGTTTTTTGTGATTTTATACTCCCCACCGGGTAATTATGTTTTGTGAGTTTTAAAATTAAATAGTATTTATAAAGTCTTTTATGACGCTTGGCGTTATGGAAGGCTTTATTTTTTTGCCTAAAAATTAATTTTTTGAAAAAGTGTCCGATTTTGACCTCTCTCGTGGCTACCTTATAGGAAGGTAAAATATTTTTTGAAATTTTTTTGTGAAAAAGCGTGAATTTTGCCCTTTCAAATCTGCGTATTAACGGAAGGGTAATATGCAACAAAAAGCATAGTTTGTGAAAGTTTTGTTAAAATTTGCCGAAATATGTATAAATGCCGAATATTTTGCCCTTTACCTACCCTATAAGTGAAGGGGTATTTTAAATTCAGTCAAATATCTCGAGATTTTGAATATGAAATTTTACTTACGGAGGTTATTTATGAACTTTAAACTTTACACATCAAACTTTAAGGGTAATGCTCAAAACTGCTTTTATCCGAATTGCATTGAAATCGGCAACGCCGACGATATGAAAAAGGCTGCTTTATACGACCATGTATGCTCGTCTTTTACGGACAATAAACGAAGTATTGCCAATTTCATTTCATCAAATGTAATCGTTATGGACTGTGACAACGACCACAGCAACGAGCCTGACAAGTGGCTTACATTTGACCTTATCGAGGCTTATTTTCCCGATGTAAATTATGTCCTCGTTACAAGCAGAAACCATAACAAGGCTAAAGGCAATGCCTGTGCCAGACCTCGCTTTCATATCTATTTTCCGATAGACGAAACGACCGACACAAACGAATATGCTCAAATCAAAAAGGCTGTTTTGGAAAAATACCGTTTCTTTGACAAAAATGCAGTTGACGCCGCAAGGTTCATTTTCGGCAACAATGCCGAGGTCATTTGGCACAACGGTACTTGCAATATTACCGATTATTTGGATAAATACGATAATCAAATTACTTTAAGTGCTCAGCAAAACAATTTTTCACAACCTAAGAGTGATATTATTCCCGAAGGTCAGCGAAACAGCACTTTGTCACGCTATGCAGGGAAGATTATCAAACGCTTTGGTAATACCGAAAAGACATACAATTTGTTCCTTGAAAAGGCAGAAAAGTGTGTACCACCACTCGGTAATGCCGAGTTAAATTCTATATGGAACTCTGCTCAAAAATTCGGTGAAAGAATAATGAGGCAGGATGGCTATGTTACACCTGATGAATACAATGATTACAATGACGATTTTGAAGTTGAAATTGAAGAGTCGATTTACAAGCCGAAAGATTACACCGATGTGTCACAGGCAAGGCTTATTGCAGACTTTTATTCGGACAGACTTCGTTTCAGTCCGTCAACGGATTTTATCGCTTATAACGGCTCTTTTTGGGAAGAAACAAAGGAAAAGGCACAGGCATTTGTTCACGAACTTACAGACGAACAGGAGGCTGACGCACAAGACAGAATCAGTGACTTAACCAAGCTGATGTACCAATGCGGTGTTATGAATATTCTTCAAACAGGCACGAAAAAAGACGCAACTTTTAAAATGTCGAAACAGCAAAAAGCCGTATATCGTGCATACAAAGACGAAAAAGAATATTTGACTTTTGTACTTAAAAGGCGACATTCGGGTTTTATCACTTCTGCATTAAAAGAGGCAAAACCACTATTGATGATTAACCAAAAACAACTTGACGGCAACGAGTTTTTGCTCAACACTCCGACTTGTACGATTGACCTTAAAACCTTGGACAGGCTTGAACATAATTATGCCGATTTTATTACAAAGCAAACAGGCGTTGATATGTCAAATGACGGAGAAGAAATTTGGCAAACTGCGCTTGAAACTTTCTTTTGTAATGACCGAGAACTGATTGATTATGTTCAGCAAATTGTCGGTCTTTCGGCTATCGGCAAGGTTTACACCGAGGCGTTGATTATTGCTTACGGTGAAGGCAAAAACGGCAAATCGACCTTTTGGAACACAATTTCAAAGGTGCTCGGTACATACAGCGGTAATATGTCCTCGGATGTTTTGACAACAGGCAAAAGCAGAAATATCAAGCCTGAAATGGCAGAACTTAAAGGCAAAAGACTTGTCATTGCTTCGGAAACGGAAGACGGTCAAAGGCTCTCCTCAGCCTCGATAAAGCAACTTTGCTCAACGGATGAGATATATGCCGAAAAGAAGTACAAAGACCCGTTCAGCTTCACTCCGTCGCACACTCTCGTGCTTTACACAAACCATTTGCCGAAGGTCGGAGAGATTGACAAAGGCACTTGGCGAAGACTTATCGTTATTCCGTTTGACGCTAAAATTTCTACAAATGACGACATAAAAAACTATGCCGATTATCTTTTTGAAAATGCAGGCGGCGCTATTCTTAAATGGATAGTTGAAGGCTCTAAAAAGATTATTGACGCAGGCTTTAAGCTGAATGCACCCGAAAGAGTTAAGAATGCCGTTGACGAATATATGGAGCAAAACAACTGGATAAAGCATTTTGTTGATGAATGCTGTGAGCTTGACAATGCCTATACCGAAAAGTCCGGCGAACTTTACCGGGAATACCGTAATTTCTGCTCAGGAACAGGTGACTACATTCGACCGATAAGCAGTTTCAGCAACGCTTTGCAGTCTTCGGGTTTCATCAAAAAGCGAACAAATACAGGTGTTACATTCTTCGGTTTAAGGCTTAAACAAGAATTTTAACATCAAGGTGTAGGCTGATGTAGGTCTTACCTTAAACTTATGTATAGTAAAAATATTATTCTACTATATATAAAGTTATATGAAATGCCTTCATCGGTCTACACCGAATTAAAAAACGCAGTATATGAATGGGGGTATAAAATCACGAAAAGGTTTTATATTCTGCAACGGGCTGGGGCTTTGTGTGAATTTTCGCATAAGTTTTTGGGTGAATAGGCAGTGAAAACAGCTAAAATACTGTGTTTTTAAAACTTACGCTTAATAACTTTGCATAAAAAGTATTTATTAAACCTAAACTTACTTTAAGGAGGTATTGTATGCAATGTAATAAAAATGCCGACCTTAAAATTTTTGAAATATGGGTCAGCAAAGATGAGAGAAAAGCATTGACAAAAAGCAGGCAACTTGCCGGACTGTATGAAATTTGCAATGAATGTGGCTACAAGCCTGTAATGTTTGTGTCCGGCAGTAATGATTTAATAAACAATACTGCTCAAATTATAAAGCGAAAGGCAAATGATAATATCGCTTAATATATGTATATATTTGGTTAAATTACCAATATTTATGACTTGATATGTCACCGATTTATATGGCAATATGACTATAAGAAAGGGGTGTTTTTTGTGGAAAAATTCGCAATTTGCGGATATACAAGAATTTCTGTTGACTTGTTTGAGGACAGAGATAACACATCAATAGAAAACCAAAAAGCTATTATTGAGGAGTTTGTTAAAAATAAATTTCCGAACAGTACGCTTGATTTGTATGTTGACCGTGACCGAAGCGGTTACACATTTGAGCAAAGGGAAGAATATCAAAAAATGCGCAGCCTTATGCTCACTCATCAATATGATATTCTTATAGTCAAAGACTTTTCAAGATTTTCAAGGCGAAACAGCAGGGGCTTATGCGAACTTGAAGATTTGAGAGATGCAGGAATGCGTATCATATCAATCGGTGACAATATCGACTATCCGAACGATGACGATTGGCTTAAAATTCAATTTCAGTTTTTAATCAATGAAATGCCGGTAACGGACACTTCAAAGAAAATAAAGGCTGTTATTGACAGACGGCAGAAAGACGGCAAATGGATATGCAATGTGCCGTTCGGCTATGAAATGGTAAGCTACAAGCAAATGACATTTAAGGTTGATGAGCCTAACGCTTTGACTGTTAAGAAAATATTTGAGCTTTACTGCAACGGTTGGGGTTACAAGAAAATTGCCGAATATCTTACCGAGCATAATTTTCCTACTCCGTCAATGGTTAAAAAGGAACGGTACGAGGCTGACGGTGAAAAGTCAAAATATGAGCCGAATCATATATGGAATACGGCGTCGGTAAGAACTATTTTGAGTAATGATTTTTACACAGGTGTGTTAAGGCAGAGAAAATACAGCAGGGCAAAAATTAACGGCAAGGAAGTTAAGCTTGATGATGAATGCAACATTGTTTTTGAAGAACATCACGAGCCTATAATTGATAAGCAGACATTTAATAATGTTAAAACGCTTATGTCCAAACGCTCAACAAATCATTACCACGGAGTAGGTAAATATTCAACAAAATATACCGGTCTTCTTGTGTGTGGTGATTGCGGCAGTCCTATGTTCTCTCGCAGTACACCGAGAATGGCTCCGTCATATATTTGCGGAAATTATCACAAGCACGGCAAAAAATACTGCACTTCTCATCATACAAGAGTTGATATAATGGACAGCATTGTTAAAACATATCTTGCCAAGGTTCGCAGTGAAATAGTGAAAAAAGCAAGCGTTATAGGTTCTGCTCTTGAAAGCGAAAATGAGGACAGTCCACAAAAAAGGAAGTCTGCCATTGATTCACTTAATCAAAAAATCGAAAAAGCACAAAAGGAATTGCAGATTACAAAACGGCAGAGAATTCGCGACATTGTCCGTAACCCTGAAAATGAAGAAGTGCTTGAAGAAACCTATGACGCACTCGAAAACGAGTTGTGTGCCAAAATAGAGGGCTATAAAACGCAACTTATTATGTGCAACGATAAAACAGATAATATAAAAAGCCTGAAGCGTAATTCGGATTATATTATCGAAACGTTCGACGCTATTCTTCAAAAGGACGAACTGACCGAACTTGACTTGAAAAATGTTGTTGATAAAATCTATGTTTACGAAAATCATATAGAAATAAAACTCGATTCTGATATTGAGGCTTTGCTTTTGAACGATTACCAAATTGGGCATAACGGAATTGAAATAGAACGCATTGCCGAGGACTACTTTAAGGAAGAAATAATGCTGAACATTACCCATCAGGCACCGAAAATGCTTGATGTAATTTTAGCGACACATAAACCCTTTGATAACGATATGGTAAATAACGACGAAATATACAGTCACAACGCTATAAATAACGGTGACCCGCTGGAGATTTATACCGACAGTGAGGGTGAAGTTATTTTTAAAAAATATTCGCCGATTGGCGAGCTGTCAAATTTTGCCGGGCAGTATGCTGAAGTTTTGCACAAGAACGCGGGTATGCCCGTTGCAATTATGGACAACGACCATGTGATTGCGGCGTCGGGTATCAGCAAACGAGAAATTCTTGAACGCAGGGTGAGTAAAAGCCTTGAGGAACTTATGGAAAATCGACAGGTTCATATTAAAACTGACAAGGTGCCGTCGATGAATGCGATTGAGGGGTTTGACCGTCAGGCTCAAATTGTGTATCCGATTGTGTACGGCGGTGATGTAAGCGGTGCCGTGGCGGTTTTTGATGACGGAAAAGGCGGCTTGCCGAGCGAGGCAGACATTAAACTTGTTCAGGTGGCGGCGTCTTTTCTTGGCAAACAGATGGAATAACCTTGTGCAAGTTGCACAAAAATTCCTTGTAAATTTTGTGTATACTATCCACCACATAGAATATGTCAAAATACTATTGCATTTTTTTGAAAGGTGTATATAATAGGGTGCAAGAGAGAGGAAAGTAAGGCAAATGAATTAGATTTGTCAAGATTACGAGGCGTATTCTATGAAGAAATTTGAAAAGGAAGCATACGGCTACATCAAAGATATGTTTGCTCAGCACAATATGGTGAAACGAGTAGTTATGACGGTAATTTCGATTATCGTGATGGGCTTTGGAATTGCACTTTTTAATGTTTCGGGATTTGGTGTTGACCCCTTTACATCAATGAACATGAATATCTCCTCCACCTTGGGAATCGGCTACGGAACATACCAGCTGATTGTCAATGCCTTTATCATTGTATTTGTTGTGATAGTTGCTCACAGAGGACTTATCGGCGTGGGTACGGTGATAAATATGGTTGGCGTCGGCTACAGTTGCGAATTTTTCAGCGCTCTTATTGCTCCTCATATCAGCAGTAACCTTGCTGTTCGCATCTGCCTACTTGCGGCAGGCATAGTTGTTCTGTGCTTTTCCTGCTCTCTGTTTTTTGTATCAAATATCGGCGTCGGTCCTTATGATTCACTCAGTTTTATGCTTAGCCAATTTACTCATATACATTACAAATGGCTGAGGGTCATGACCGATATTGCCGTTATTATTATAGGACTTGTGGTAAGCGGAGGCTTGACATCACTTCTTAAAGGTGATATTTCAAGTGTAAAAAATATCGGAATAGGCACAATTATTACTGCCTTTATGATGGGTCCGCTTGTTAATTTCTTTTCAAAGCATGTAACTTCTAAAATTTTGGATGTTAACTATGCAGAACTCAGCCGTGATGTTGCTTTCTTTATGATAAAGGGTGCAATGGTCAAAAACAGAGTTCCTGCCGATTACAACCCGGCAGAGCTTAACATCGATTCTCCCGAATATATGGTTCTTACCGAGGGAGAACTTAAAGAAATTTAACACCGCAACTAAGGTTGTATGATTATTTCGTCAACCTTTTTATATATAGCCCCTTTTAGATTTTATATAAATTTACTCCATACCCATCAATTTGGGTAACAAAGCGACTCTCGAGTTATCGAGGGTCACTTTGTTTTAATACGGAATTGATTTTGATAAATTACTGAAAATGTTTTGAAATATCAACAGCTGAAATTGTATAATCTTTCACATTATGCACAAAAATGCAAAATAAGGTGCATAACTATTGACAATTTGTTAACAAATTTATATAATGTACTATAATAAGTATTTATACATACTCTCCAAATTTATTAAAGCAAAGGAGAAAATATGTTAGAGCAAATTCAATATTATATTATCCCGGTGTTTATTTGCATTTCTTTTCTTGCGTTTGTTTTTGCGGGCAAGTCAACACCGGTTCGCAAGGTTTCAAATTATTTTATACTCGGAACAACTATGATTTTGGTTGTAATGTTTTTGGAAATAATTGAAAAACTGTATTTTGCGAATTATACATATGAAAATTGGCAGAGATGGTTTTGCTCGATTGCGGCATATATTTTGCGACCTGCGATTATTTATGTTATGGCTTTGACACCGCTTCGTGACAAACGAAATGTGTTGACGAAGATTTTGTTTGCGATACCGCTTATCATAAATGCGATATTCTTGTGTGTTTCACCGCTTTGCGGCGCGGTATTTTACTTTACTCCGGAGAATATTTTTGTCGTCGGGCCTTTTAGATTTTTGCCGTTTGTTGTTGGACTGATATACCTTATTTCGTTTTTCGTTATCAATACAATAAGTTTGCGTGGCAATAAAAAAATAGTTTTCAGTATTTCGTTTCCTATTGTTTTTATGAGTGCGGCGGCTTGTTATTTGGAAGCGGTTGTCGATTTAAGAGGAACACTTCCGTTGGTATTCATAGTCGCCTTGTTGTTTTACTATGTGTATTTCTATATGGATTACTACACGAGAGATGTTCTTACCGGTGCGTATCAGCGAAATCGGTTTAATCAGGACATCAAAAGCGACGGTTACAGATATTTTATTATATTTGACATTAACGGATTGAAGTTGATTAATGACCAAATGGGGCACCGTCACGGTGACAGGGCGTTGAGCAGTTTCGGCGGAGCTGTTTGTTCGGTTTTGCCGGAAAAAGCGAATTTTTATCGCATCGGCGGTGATGAATTTGTAATTCTGTATTCAATGGCTCAGGAAAGTGATGTAGAAAATCTTATGGTCAAAATCAACAATGCCTTGAATTCAGACGACCTCCCTTACGGATTTTCTTACGGCTATGCCGATTTTGACAAGGCAGAGGATTTCAACGCCGCATATAAGGTTGCAGACAGAAAAATGTACAAATATAAAGAGAATTTCTGGGAAAATTACAAAAAAGACGGTCAAACCGCTTTGAGAAAATATTACAGAGATTAAGTCTTTAAAATAAAAAATTTATCGGTATGGGTAAATCAAATTTAAGCGTTTCGCTTTTGATTTGGTTGCCTGTGCCGATTTTTGATTTTGGGGATTGTGAGTTTTTTGTGTGGCAAAAATTAAATTTGTTTAATATCTTGACCTTGTTTTGTTATATTTATTTGGTATTATATAGGCACACAAGGAAATAACATAAGGGGATGAGATTATGACAAAAAAATCAAAAATACTCAGTATAGTTTTAATATTAGTGCTTGTGATTGTTGAATGTTCACTTGCGTTCGTGTGGGTTAAGAGCAACGATTCACAAGGCTCGGGAGGTCAGGCACCGGGCGGAGCAGGCAATTCGTCAAATGTGACATACAGTGCCAAAAGTGAGATTACGGATTCGTCAACAGTTGAAAACGAAAGCTACTCGTCATCGACCTCAGACGAAAACGCTTTATCGGTAAGCGGAGATGTTGAAGTAACTCTTGACGGCATAACAGCGAAAAAAAGCGGTGATTCCGACGGCGGAGACAATACAAGTTTTTACGGCACAAACTCGGCGGTTATTGCGAAAGACGGAGCGAATGTTACAATAACAAACGCCACAATTACAACCGACGCCACAGGTGCAAACGGTGTGTTCTCTTACGGCGGAAGTGCAACGACCGATAATTCGTCAAGCGACGGAACAACCGTTAACATCAGCGATTCAACTATTACCACCAAAAAGGACAACTCGGGTGGAATTATGACGACGGGCGGCGGTGTAACAAACGCAAGTAATCTTACGGTCAACACGGCAGGTACATCAAGTGCCGCAATCAGAACCGACCGAGGCGGCGGAACGGTTAATGTAAACGGCGGAACATACACAACAACGGGCAAAGGTTCGCCGAGTGTTTATTCAACCGCAGATGTGACGGTGAAGAACGCAAAGCTTGTTGCCAAGAAAAGCGAGGGTATTGTTATTGAGGGTAAAAACAGCGTGAGCATAGACGGCTGTACTCTTGTTGACAGTAACACGGAACTTAACGGTCAGTCAACGACCTATAAAAACATCTTTTTATATCAATCAATGTCAGGTGACGCGGCGGACGGTAATTCGTCTTTTACAGCCAAGAACAGTAAAATCACAACAAAAAACGGCGACACATTTTATATTACAAACACATCGGCAACCATCAGCCTTGAAAATAACACGATTGTAAACAGCGATTCAAACGGCTTTTTCCTCCGTGCAAAAGCTGATTCGTGGGGAAATTCAGGTTCAAACGGCGGTGATGTAACGCTTACAATGAGCAACCAAACGGCAAGCGGTAATATTTATATAGACTCAATATCCACTCTTGATATGTCACTTTCGGACGGCTCTTATTATGAGGGTACAATCAACGGCGAAAATTCGGCAAAATCAATTTCGCTCAAGCTTGACAAAACTTCAAAAATAAAACTCACCGGCGACACTTATCTTACAAGTCTTGACGATGAGGATTCAAGTTATTCAAATATTGATTTTAACGGGTATAAGCTGTATGTAAATTCAAAGCAGATTAATTCGTAAGTTTAACGAAATTTATTATTAAAATTAAAGCCTCCCCTTTATATAAATGGGAGGTGCTGAGTGCAACGAAGCGGAAGGGTTTTACCTCTATTAACCCCTCAGTCGTCATAGATGACGACAGCTCCCCTTGATGTTAACCCCTCAGTCGTCATAAATGACGACAGCTCCCCTTGAAAACAAGGGGAGCCTTGATAGGTTTAAACGATTCATATTCGGAGCCTTAGTATCTTTTTATAAATTCGATATTCTAAACACTCTGACATCGTGTGACGGAACAGTCGTTTTGATTATGTCGGAATGGAAAATTTCCTCACTCCACAAATTCTTGATTTGTGCCTTGCTCACGCGTGAGATTTTAAGATACTTAACACTTTTGAGCATTTCAAGATCAAATTCAATTTCTTTTTTACTTCCGCCTTTGTTGAAAAAGCAAATAGCAATATCTCCGTTTGAAAGCGGACGGGCAATAATATCAACTCTGCCGTTTTTACCGATGAGCTTTGCCGGTTTAACAAGTGTGTCTTGGTCGATACGGATAAGGTTTTCGTTTGTAACGATTTTGAGAATTGCGTCGCTCTTTTTTGAGCCGTTTTGAAGTTCTCTTATATCGTTGCCTAAAACAAGCGGAGCCGCCATCATACACCAAAGAGTAAAGTGTGCACGGTTCTCTTCAATAGTGAGCTTGCCGTTGCCGACTTCAAGCATATCGGGGTCGTTGATGTGACCCGGGGACGCACATTTATACATATCAACAGTGCGTTTGTATATCCAGACAACGCTTTGCCATTTTGGCATAATATCGTGGGTTGTACGCCACATATTGCCTGCCTTTGCACCCCAATTCCACGGGTGATTTGTGCCCCATTCGCAAATTGAATAGGTGATAGGCTTTTGCGGTTCGCCCGAATACATCGACCAAGCGTGCGAAGCGTCTTCAAGTGCCTTGCCCATTCGTCTGTATTGGATATATGACGAGTCGGCACGGGTAACAACCGGATTGAGAAGTGTAATAATGTTTTCTCCCGACGAAAGCTTGATAATTGTCTGAAGCCTTGCGTCCGGTGTAAATGCGAATGTAGGAGGGAAGAAAACCTCGTTTGTGTTGCCGTTTACATTGATTTGAAGATAAGCACCTTTTTTGTTTACCATCTTCTTATAATGAACGGTGAAAACATATTCGCCGCCCTGTGCAACATCAATTTTGAACTGAGCCTTGCCGGCACCGTGGTTCAAAAATGCAATACCCTTTTTGGTAGGCAAATCATCAACCTTGATTGCTTTTGCTCTGCCGGAATATTTTGCACGGTCGGGCGTGAGTTTAATAAATTCTCTTTCGCCTTTGCGACTTATGCCGATATATTCAATAATCGGTGTTTTACCGCTGATATACTGATGATGACAAAAATCGTATTTGAAAAATTCAACACCCCAAGAAGCAAAGGTTTTTGCATCAATTTCCTCATTGCCGAGAGAAGCAGGCAAATCCTCACAAGTGTATGTGCCGTTTGAAGTGTAAAGACCCATTTTGAGCCCCATCTGGTTGATTTTTCTGCCAAGTTGAGCCATACCGCTCGGAAAAGTTTCAAGGTCGCCCTGAAGCATACCGTTTTCATCTCTCATTGAACTGTGCCAGCAGTCGTCAATGTTGACATATTTGTATCCTGCGTCGGCAAGACCGGTATCAACCATAGCCTTTGCAATATCAAGAACAGTATCTTCGTCTATATGATTACGCAAAGTGTTCCAGCTTGACCAACCCATAATCGGAGTTTTACTGCCGCCGTTATAATCTTCGTCTTTTTTATAGTCAATGGTTATTTTTGACGGCGGAAATGCTTTCATTGCACAAAGCGGGCAGTTGCCGTCCGCCTTTGTTGACAAAAACCATGTAACAAACAATACAACGGCAATTGCAATTAATACGATTAAAATAATAAGGAATATCATAACAGTCCTATCTCCTCAAAGTATTCAAATTCCTTTTGAGCCTCCGCCCTTGTTTCATCACTTGCAAGGGACGAGGTTGCTTCTTTTACGAAGTCTTTTTTATTTTTAAAGTTATATATAATTCTGTATATCCAGCAAAACGGCAACAGGTAAGGTCTGCCGTCAATAAACTTGACATACGGTATGTTTTTCATCTTTTTGTATGACGGAAAGATGAGAGTAAACTTGGCTGCGAAACCGCCCGTATGGCCGTCCTCGAGGGTCTTACGCCTGACTACAGCTGCTTTGTTGCGGTTGATGTTGCCGAACGCACCGAAATTCGTCAAAAATTCTTTTGTCTTTTCCGTTTCAACATCATATTTTTTGCCGACGCCGAACCAATCGCAGCAAATCGAAAAGATGATTTGCGAAAACCGTTTTAGATTCAGTTCATCCGCCTTATTTACAACGCTGTCAATATCGGGCGAAAAGTGTTTGATAAAAACGGCAAGGTCAAGTATCATCTTAACTCCGGCACCGTAAAACCAAAAGTGGTGTGCAATGTGAGTGAGCAAATACAGCAGGTTGTATTCCGTTTCAAGTTCACCGCAAAAATCAACATATTCTGCGTGATTAACGGCATCTTTAAAATAGGCCTCTGCATCTGCGTTGCCGACTTTGCCACTGATAATTTTTGTGTGACATTCAAGCAAAACATCGCCCTTGTGATAGTTGTAAACCGGTCCGTTATCTTCTGTCAATTCAAATCCGTTTGAAATAAAAAGCTTTTTTGCTTTTTCTCTGTCTGAAAGATTTATAAGAATATCTATGTCGCTCATTAAGCGAAGTTCGGGAACAGGGAAATACTCTTTAAGTTGTGCGCCCTTGAAAAAGATATGGTCAATTTTGTTTGCCGTCAACAATTCGTTAATTTTGCAAATGACATCTTTTTGCATATCGTAATTGACTATTGCGTCGTAAAACGCATTTTTAAACAGTTCAAATGCATTTTTGTTATTCTGCAAGGATTCGTTATCCTTAATTACAGAAAAGACGATAGGTGCTAAATTATGGGCGTTACAAAGCTTGTAAAATAATTCCCAATCAGTGTTAAATTGAATATTCGGTTTTTTGTTTTCAAAATACGCTCCGAGGCAAAGGAGCATATATTCTTGTTGTTTAGTCATTAAAATACTGCCATATTAAATACTTTTGACAAAATTGTCATTATAATTCCGGCACAAAAAACGCCTATTGAAATTACGGCGAAGCTTTTCTTTCTGTCAAGATTCAGAAGGGAAGCAAGGAGTGAACCCGTCCACGCACCCGTTCCCGGCAGAGGAATAGCAACGAATATAAGCAGTCCCCAAATGCCGTATTTGTCAATTTTGTCCCTTTTTTTGAGCGTTTTTTCTTCAAGCCAATAAATAGGTTTGTTGATTCCTGGTATTTTTTTCAGCCATTCAAAAATTTTGTTTATCAAAAGCAAAATAAACGGAATAGGTAATATATTACCTAAAAAGCTGATTATAAAGCCTTTGAATATATTCATTTGCAGCAGGCTGATTGCCGTGAACATACCAAGTCTGCATTCCAAAACAGGGCAGAGTGATATAATAAATACAACAAGCCAATCGGGAATTCCGTGAGAAGATAAAAACTCCTGTAATGATGTAACAACCTCGTGCATAAAATCACCTTTATATTATATTGTGTTCGTTAAGAAAATTATATGCACTCGAGAGAATGTTCTTGTCATTTTCAAATTTCAACAGATTCATCGCCTTATCATAGGTGAGCCAAATATAATCTTCGATTTCTTCCTTTTGGATAACAGTGGAAGTGTCCTGCGTAGTGCCGACAAAGATAGTAACCATTTTGTCTATCTTATCGCGGATTTTGTATTTCGACACACAGCTGAAGCCGTCAATAATGTTGATGTGAAGACCGGTTTCCTCAAGTACTTCACGGTAGGCGGTTTCGTGAGGTGTTTCCCCGGGTTCGATATGACCCTTTGGGAATCCCCAATGTGCCGAACGGTTGTTTTTAATTAAGAGGTACCTGACCTCGCCTTTAATGTCCCTGAAAACAACTGCACCGCAGCTGAATTCATACAGACAATCAAGTCTATATGTAGGGAAGTCCTTTTCAACATCAATATATTCCTTGATGTCGTTGATTATGAAGCGGGTACTTTTCGGCGCCACAATCCAAATGTAATGATTATTTTTTCTGTCGCACAATATGGCAATAACTCTGCCGTCAAAATTGCGAACGGGATGATGGATGCCCATAACGAATGCATCCTGATTTTCTGTATTATATACAGTGCCGAAATTTAATGGATAGGTGTAGCCCGCTTCGTCCGTTGAGCCGATAGGATGTTCTATCTTAACTCTAACATATTTTCCGAGCATTTTTTCACCACCGAGTATAAAGTTATATATGGGTCTATTATACATAATTTTGGCAAGATATACAACCCTTTAAGCATAAAAAATATAATTTCAAACTGTTGTTAAAGCACGCGGAACACACGATATATAAACGAATCACATCAGCTTCTGTTTATTTGTTTCGTTTGGTTGCGTTTTTTGGTGCGTAATCTTTCATTTCGGGTATTGCTCCGCCGGATACCGCCCAAAAATACAAACTTGCCACACTGCAATACGGACTTAATCTGCGGCGGTATTTTTCAAACAGTTTACGGTCGATTTTTCTGTGGTGATAAACCATTCTCATTCCGCGTTGAATTGCTAAATCGTCAAAACTCAGTATATTCGGTCTTTGCATACAAAACAGCAAAATCATTTCTGCTGTCCAAACGCCTATGCCTTTAAGTGATGACAGTTCTTTTATTGCTTCTTCATCACTCATATGCCAAACTTTTTCAATGTCAAAACATCCGTTTTTGACTTTGCTGGCAAAGTCTGTTATATATTCGGCTTTTTTAAAGCTTATTCCGAGCGATTGAAGCTTGTCCGCACCGGCATTGAGTACCGTATCTGCGTTTACCGTGCCCAAAGCATCGGTTATTCTCTGCCAAATTGTTTGTTGTGCTTTTGTCGAAATTTGCTGACCCACAATATGATGGATGACAGAGGAAAACAGGTCGCTGTCAACCTGCCGTTCAATCATACCTATTTTATCAATAACTTCAGCAAGGCGTTTGTCCTTGCTTTTTAAATATTCAATTTCCTTTTGTCCGTATTTAAAGTACATAGTTTAACCTGCCTTTTTACTATATTACAATAGTTAAAAGAAATTGTAGGCTGTTGAGAAAGGTTCTGAATTTCGTTTTCTTGCGAAGGAAGATGTACGATGGTACCTCGACTGAGCAAAAAACGAAAAACGCCAAAAGTAGCACAAACTCGATGTTTGCGCTACTTTTACAGTCCCTCCGTTAACACTTCGTGTTGCCACCTCCCTTTACACAAGGGAGGCTAAAATCAGTAGGATTATTTTTATTGGCGTGTTTCAGGGGCTTTATCGACAGTCTAAAACGGTGCAACCTTTTCGGGTTGCACCGTCTTTTTAACTTCTTTCAGTTTACTATCAAAAGTATTTAGTTATTAG
Organism: bacterium; assembly: GCA_963661495.1. GTDB lineage: Bacteria > Bacillota > Clostridia > Oscillospirales > Acutalibacteraceae > Eubacterium_R. Next base: position 34,585 of record CAVLCA010000013.1, on the reverse strand, counting down.
CCTGCGATAGACTGAAGCAAATCAACAAGGTTTTCGATAACTGTATCCGCATCGCCCTTGAGCATTCCAAGAACTTGGTCAACTACGCCTGCGATACTGTCGCTCAAACCTCCGAGAAGTCCGCTGAGGAGGTTAACGATTGTGTTGTAGTTATCCTTATAGTTGATTGTGTTAATGATGTATCTGAGAACAGCGATGAGTGTTTCATCCTGGTCTGCCTGAACAGCAATTCTTGTGCCGAATGTTGCTACCTGTGAAGTTGTTGAAACAACTTTACCGTGGCTTGCAAGCTGGAACCAATCAATGTCAGGAAGGACAATGCCGAGTGGCTGACCGCCGATTTTGATTGTGCCGAGAATGCCGTTGAGAAGTGAAACAACATTGTCAGAACCGATTACAGGTTCGAGAGTTGCTTTGAGGTTATATACATCAACCTTTACATCCGACTTAATACCAATCTTAGCGAGAAGTGCATTTACATCAACGCCGAGTACATCAAGTACAACATTTACATTGATGATTGGCTTAATTGCATCGAGGAGAGCCGATACAGGAGTCAAAAGGTTGTCAATCAACTGAAGCAAACCGTTGTTTGCAAAGAAGAGTGAAAGGTTTGGAAGAATATCTGCAAGCATTTCAACAGGTGCGTTGAGAATATCTTCTACCTTATCCATAAGAGGATTGAGAATGTCAAGGAGAATAGCGTCATAAGCCTTTTCCATATCCATTCTGTAATCATACTGAGTCTTAATGTTGTATACTCCGAATGCCTCGAGAAGAGGAACGATGAATGAAGTATAGCCGTTTGAACCCGGTATGCTTACAATGTTGAAGAGGTTGAGATTGCCGTTGTTCAAAAGAACATCAAGAACGCCGTAGATAGGACGAAGAACTGCTACAAGTGCATTGAGGAATGTTTCTCTGTCCTTAACGCCCCACTTGAGGTCTTCTTTCTTAACATTCTTCCAGCTGCCTGCAGCGGAAATTACCTTTGCAGCCTTGCTGTATGTTTTACCGTATCTCTTATCTGTAAGAAGATTTGCAACATTTGTTGTTGTGAAGTCGATATCCGTCTTAGCAAGCAGGGCTGTAAGTGAACCCATATCGCCAAGGTCAACACCGTCGATTGCACCGTAAAGTCCGCAAGCGATTGTGGTGATTACATTGTCTGTATAAGCCATATTGCCTATAAGACCGAGGAGACCGCCCTTGTCTGTGAGAAGTCCGCTTACCAAACCGTCAAGCATAGGAGCAAGCTTTCTGCAGAACTCTTCATCCATATTGCCGAATGTGAAGTCGTACTTCTTAGTCTTGAAGTTGCTGTAATCGAAGAATGAATCCTGTGCACCGTTTTGTGTAAGGAAGTAGAATACAGCTCTTACGATGTCATCTTTTGATGCAACCTTGAGAGAAGAGAATACGCAGTTAAGAATATTTCTTATTGTTTCGTTATTCTTGATAGCAGCAATGCCTGAAAGCATTGAGTTAAGAGTTGTTGCGTTCTTAATAAGTACATCGCCAACATATCTGAGAAGAGCCACAAACATTTCGCCCTTATCAGCCTTAACCATTAATCTCTTGTATTCGCCGTCATCATTCTTTGCCTTGCTCTTTGCGGTAACAACCTTACCGTGTGAAGCAATGTCTTCAAATGTGAATGACGGAATCTTGATATTGATGTTGTTCTTCTTAAGGATTGACTTAACAAGAGGAAGAACAATGTCTTGAATGTTGCACTTTGAAAGGTCAGTCAGCTTGAGGTTAAGCTTAACATTTACACCGAGTGCGTCGGTAACAATAGTGCCGAGTGACTTGCCGGCGATTTGCTTGATGAGCTTATCAACATTGATGCCGTTCTTCTTGAGGATGCCGATAACACCCTTCTTTGAAGTGATAGGAGCAAGCAAGTTGCTTACAGCCTGAGCCAATCCGTTGCTGTCAATGAAGTAAGCAAGGTTTGGAAGAATTGAAGTCAATGTGCTGCCCGGAGCTTCAAGAACTCTGTCAACCAAGCCGACAATCGGGTTGAGAATGTCAATAATGAGGTTATCCTTTGCGTCCTCATAATCAGAAAGATATTCATCATATGTTACAAGGTCGTCATCGCAAAGCAATGCTTCAAGGATAGGGATAATTGCATTTTCGTATCCGTTTGTGCCGAAGCCTACTTCTGTGTCTGAAATTACTTCAAGTGCTGTCTTTGCAACGCCGTTGATGTCAAGCTTGAATGTTGAATTCTTATCGCTTGCGTTGCTGTCAATTGTAAGGGTGAGAACGCCCTTCTTGATTTCAAGGTAAAGCTTGCAACCGTATGCGTCGCTTTCCTTAATACCGAATGTTGTTTTGTCAACATTGATTTCCTTAACCATCTTGAGCAATTCGTCTTTTGCGTCTTGGTCAAGTTTAAGGTCAACGCCCTTGCCCTCAGCAAGGAAGATTGAAAGAACGCTGTTTACAGGACGGAGAAGTGCAGCAAGTGCATTTACAAATCCTGTTTGAGCCTTTGAAGAACCGTTTTTGAAGCCCCAGTTAAGCTTAGTAACTTTGCTCCAGTTCTTAGCTTTCTTCAAGCTCTTTGCAGCTGAAGAGTAAGTTTTGCCGTAGCTTGAATCCATAAGGATACTTGCAACACCCTTAGGTGAGAAGTCAAGTCCGAGTGATTCGAGAAGGTCTGTTACATCAGCTTTCTTTGCAGCGGTGTAAATTCCGCCGTAAACGGTTGTTGTGAGCTTTGTAAGATTTTCGTTTGTGTAAATCAAGCCGTTTACAAGAGTTGCCAAATCGTCAACATCGAGTACGCCCAAATCTTTGAGGAGAGGGAATACATTTTGTACAAGCTTGTCAAGGTTTTCAACAGCCTCGTCTGCTTCGGAAGCTGTAATGCCCTTAGGATATACAAATGTTTTTGTAATCTTGCCGGCATATTCTTTGAATGTCCAATAAACTTCGGTAGGACTTTGTGTTACATCAAGAATTGCACTGATTATTGCAAGAATCTGACCCGGGTCAAGTGATTCAAGAAGACTTACGAGTTCAGGAACTGCATTTTTAACCAATCCGAGAATTACAGGTGAGCTCAAAAGTACATCAACAACATAGCCGAAGATGAGGAGAAGTGCGTCACCCGGTGTGCTTGCATTTGCAAGTGCCGTCCAGTCAATGCTCTTGAGAGCAACAAGCTGACCGACTGTCATATTCAGGCTGCTGATTTTGATATTCTTGATAAGTGAAACAATGATGTCCGACTTAGGAAGAGTAACGCTGATGGAAAGACCTGATGAGAAAATGCTTACCTTTGAGCAGATAAATCCGACAAGTGAAGGAGCACTGAGATAACTGCTTGAACCGATAATCGTTGCAAGTCCGTTAAGAGTGTAATTAACCGAAGCAAGTGCGTTGTCAACGATTGTTACAAGTGCCTTGTCGTTAAGAATTTCTCCAAGTGAGCTTACAAGGTTTACAAGGAATGTTGCAGGAGCCTTGTAGAACTGAGTGAGAATGCTTGAAAGCGGAGTGAGAATACCGTTTACAAGCTGTTCGCTGCCTTTGAGTGAATTCCAAGATTCTTTTGAAAGAACGCCTGTTGCACCGGTGTGCTTTGCAACTGCACTGAGAACCGGTTCAACAACACCTGAGTAGAGGTTGTCGTTCTTTGATGAATCTGTGTACGAGTATGTTAATACAGCACCCAAAACTGCTCCGACCGGTGAAAGTGCATCGCCGAGAGCACTGTAGAAGCTGTTCTTGTCACCTGATGAGATGCCAAAGCTTACCTTGCCGACATCGCTCCAGTGTTTAATGTTCTTGAGGTCGCTTGCCGCCGATGCTGAGGATACGCGAACCGCAAGTGAGTCAGGTGAATAAATACCGTTTATTGCAGAAGCAACACAGCGATAACTGTCGCCGCCTCTAATAACGCCTGTGTTAATATTATAGAATACATAAACCACAATGTTTTCAAGTAACTTATAAGTCTTTGTTACAAGGTTAGAAAGATTGTCGTTTGTATATACCTTGTCGGCATCAACTTTGCCGTCTTTGGCTGTTGTGTCGAACACCTTGAGATAATCATCTAATAATGTAAATAAATAATTTGTATTCTTTTCACCAATGTAGTTTGAAACAGAAGTGAGAAGACCTGCGAGGATGTTCTCGTTTGAGTTCAAAGTAAAGTCATTGAGTGAAGAGTTATCAAGGAGAGATGCGAGGATTTTGTCGAGCTTTGTGAGCAATTCATTTGCAGTTGAAATGTTTTTGCTTGTCAATACCTTGCTCGTGTCGTACTTCTTGTTAGCCTTTGACGAAGTGACAAGTGTTGGCTTCTTTGAAGTACTTGTTGAAGTGCTTGTGCTTGTGCTTGTCGAAGATGACGAGCTTGATGAGCTTGATGCTCTCTTTGGATTCTTAGTATTATTTTCTTTAATATCATTAATGAGTGGGATAATACCTTTCTTACCGTTATCAAAAATGATGTTAGAAATGAGGTAATAGCCCGATTCAAGTGACAAACCTACAAAGTTCTTTCTGCCGCTTTGATTCTCAAGTGTGAATGAAGCGTCATCTTTTCTTGTGAGGTCAAAGAAACCGTTGAGCACATCTGTGAGAATGCTTGTGTCGCCGAGACCGCCGAGAGAATTGAGAAGACCTGCAACAAGCGGAATGTTGTTTGTAAGCTTGTTGTCGGTAGAAATCGTGTCGTTAACAATGTCAAGGAGACTGTTAATCCATGTTCCTACAAAAGCGTTCATAAATGAGTCAAGAACTTCTACAGGTGCATTTGCGGTAGCCAATGCCTTGAAGTCTTCAAGACCTGCATTGTAAGTTTGTGTGACAGTCTTGTCTCTGTATGTCTTGCTCTTTGTTGTGAACTTGCCTGAGTAGAGATAAGTCCAATCGGAATTTACATCGTATTTCTTGATGAACTTCTGACCGATTTTGTCAATAAGTTTAGGAAGTGAAACAGCGATGTTGTTAAGACCTCTTTGAGTTATCTTAGCATCATCCGTGGTGTCGGCCTTGTATCTGTAATCTTCGTGTGTAGAATCAGCCTCACATTCTTTGAGGTATTCTTCTGTTGCTTCAAGAGCAAAACCTGCAATTTCAACAATAAGTTCGTTGAGACCTGAAGCAAGCTTTGCGTCCATATTCTTTGCAAGTGTTGCTTTAAGGTCAAGATTCGTTATTGCCTTGTCGGCAGCATATACGCCGGTGAACATAATTGTATCGCTGTCTATGCCATCGGCTTTTTCAAAGCCCTTGCTCTTGAGAAAGTCGCTGTATGTTCCGCAATAATCTTGAGCTTTTGCCTTGTCGCCTGCAAAGTATGCAAAAATGCCCGGAAGAATTGTATTGAGGTCAAATGACGAATCGGTTACACCGATTTGTGTATTCAAAATTGTTGTATTTCCGCTATCATCTGTCTGGGTAAGGGTAATACCGAGATTTTGGAAAACCTTGTCAAGAGCTTGATATTTTTCATCGCCCTCGGCATTAACAACCATTGGCAATACAACTTCTTCAACAAGGATTACAAGCGTTGGAAGAAGATTGAAAATTGTTTCCATCGGCTTGTCATAAAGATTTTGCCACAAATCGTTAAGTACGCCATTACCGTTTTTATTGTAAAGTTCAATATTCGATTCCATCAAGCCGTTGATGATAGGAACAACCAGAGCACCTGTGTCTGTTGATGAATCCAAGAGATTGCCGATTGTGTTGTTAAGTGCTGTGTTAACTGCTGTAATCGAATTTGCCGTTTGATTGGTTTCGTAGTATGATGAAACTTCGCTCGACATTGTGTAGTTTGAGTAGCTGTAGCTTTGACCCTCAAGACCGCTGCTGATTGCGTCGTTAATTGCCTTGTTGTTGCTGATTTCAACACAGTCAAACACCGGTGATGAAATATCATTTGTAATAACACCGCTTGCAACAGAGCCGATTACATTTTTTGTAACATAACCGGAAACGATTTCGTTAAAGAAATCAACAATGCTGTATGTACCGCTGTGTCTGAAAGCTATATATGTTTTAAGTCCGCCGACAGTTGTATCATTTTGGATAGCTTTAATGTCAGCAGCTGATTTAGCTTCGCTTACCACATTACCGGCATCTACTGAAACCAAGTCACGAATAAAGAAGTTTAAGTCATTAACATTAAGTGCCTGATTGTTTGTCAAATATTTCTTTGCTTCGTCAGACAATGTGCATTTACTTGATTGAATATATGATTTAACGCTGTTCCAGTAGTTGGTAGAAGTTGAACTGTAGCCGTTAGATTTACCAAGTTCCGCAGCTTTTTCCGAAAGTTCTGTAAGCTGTTCGTCGGTAATCTTTGCGTCTTCGATTTTCTTTGCAGCTTCTTCTACGCTCAAACCGCTTCTTACGAGAATGGCTTTATTGATTGCTTCGTATGAAGATGAAGCAAAAGAATCCATTTTTCTTTTCGGATTGCCCGACATATCCATATTTGAGCCGTCAGGGAGCATGTCGCCGAGACAGTCGAAAACAGCTTTTGTGATGTAGTAATAGTCGTTTTCGCCTTCTGCATACTTGTCGGAAATGTATTGCTTAAGAACAGTTTTGTAGTTATCTACTGTAAGTTCATCATTGCCGCCAAGCTTCTTTGTGGTAATCGGTGCGCCGCCTTCCTGTGCAAGCTGAATATAAAGCATTGCGTTTTGGAAGGTGATACCTTTTCTCATACTTGCAGAACTTGCAGTGTCGCGTCTGTAGTTTGAGCCGTCAACAGGATAGGTGTAATAGTAAACAAGTGCGTCGGCAACTGTTTGAATTGTTACATCTGTGCAGCCTGTTGCTGTAAGTTCATCTTTAGCCAAGTCAACAGCATTTTTAACCCAATCGTTTTCAATGAGTTCGTTAACTGTTTCGTTGTATGCTGTACCGTTGATTGTAACGCTTACGGTTGTGTTGCCGATTTCCTCAACAGACTTGGTACCTGTTTTGATAGAATTTTTAACCTTTGCGGCAATAGTCTGCATAGCTTTTGCTGCATTTGTGACATTTGCAGTATAAGCACTTCTTACCGTGTTACCAAATTGAAGCATAGCTTGAAGCTTAGTCAATGTTTTTGTGCAATAAGAAGCTACAGCCGAGTTGTCACTGCTTTGATTGTTTTCACAAAATGTGTACAAATTGTAGAAGTCGATGTCGCCGCTTTTAGCATTTGCATCGTCAAGGTATGAAAAATACTTGCCGTACTTTTCATAGTCACTTTCGCTTGAAATGCCCGAAAGTGTTGAGTGGCTGATCAAAAATGTCTTTTTATCAACATTTGTTGACGCACCCAATGCGTTGCCCAACAACGGGCTCGCCTTTGCTACAACCTGCTGGAGTGTAGCATTTTTTGCTTCGTCAGCACTCATATTGAGTAACTCACTGATTTCTTTACCGTTAATCTCAATTCCCAAAATTGTCGGGAGTGCAGTATTAACGATTTCGCCGATAGCGTCAAACGCTTTGTCGGCACTTGTTACATCGTTCCAATACGAAGTACTGTTCGTTGAATCGTCATCAGCAAATGCTGTGAAACCAACGGAACACGATGTAACAATCATTACTACAGCTAAGAAGAAGCTGAGTAATTTTTTGCTCGCTTTTTTCATAATCATCTCTCCTTTTCTTTTAATGATTTTCACAGCCGAAGTGTGTAAAGTGTTTTTGCTTTACGGCCGTGACCGGAATCATAGAAGTATTTTGCACTGCTTTTTAGTATTTTTGCACATAATTCCCCTATGTACGAACAATATCCAAGATTATTTATAACAAATTAAGAACGCAAAGTCAATAAGTTTTTACTGATTTATAACTATTATTTAACAAACATATATTATAAGAACCGAATTTTTGAACGAAAATCGCCGCTTATTATGTCTGCCGAACAGCTGATTTTGTGTATATTTTGCAATAAACAATCTTTTATCCACAAGTTGTTGTGTGTATATTTTAACTTGAAAAAATGATTGAGAACTTTTTGACAAAGTGTAAAAACATTGTAAACAATTTGTGAACTTTTCAATAGGATAGTACACCTTATTTAATAAAAAATCAAGGTTTTGGGCAGAATTTCTTGCAATATACACAAAGCTAAACATAGGTTGTTTGTGCAAATGTTACGAAAAAATTAACGAAAATGCCCGGATTAATACAATGTTATAAATATGTTAAAGCACTTGATTTTATTTGTTAAATGTGATTTAATAATAATGCGGAAAATGTGTCATCGCAGACTAAATTATGACATCGGAGATTTGTTCTCTTCTTTCTGTTGCGAAAGATTGCAATACGGTCAGAGAAAGCGACAGATGCGTAATCGGTGATTCATTATCGTAATTAAAAATGGAGGAAATTTAATAAAGTGAAAAAATCTAAAACCTTTGCACGTAAAATTGTTGCAATAGTTTTGGCTGTACTTATGGCAATGTCCACATTTACAGGTGTTCTTACCGTATATGCAAAGTCTACGGACGACGGCCACGACAGCAATCTTGCAGCAAACTTTATGACTTGGGCAGAGACGACAGACAATCAAACTTGTGAAGCTCTTCTCGACTGGGTTGACGATACTCTTAATAAAGCAGACATCGCACCAATTAAATTAAGTGCTAACTATGTTGTAGTAAACATCAACATCAACGGTTATCTTGACAGCGTTGACGGTGCACTTGACCTTGTACGCCAGGCTAACGACCTTTTGAGCAGTTACAAGGGCGTTGTAGGCGGTGACGTTGCAAACATTTATCTCAATCCTATTGCAGATTTGAAATCAACAAATGATACAAGTTTGGTTACATCAAAGTGCCAGAAATCATATCGTGCAGTAAATGACGCTAAAACCATTGTTATGGCATTGGCAGAAACTATTTATTGGAACTCAAATGATGATACTTCATCAAAGAGAACAAACAAAAATGTAATCGGTCAGTTCATCAAGGGCAACCTCAACTTGGGTATTGTAAACAGTGCAGTTGATGTATACGGTCTTATCGGTAACCTCCTTAATATGTGGGACGGTTACGAATCAAACCTTGTATACAATATGCTTGCTCAAACTATCCTTACAAAAACAAGCTGGTTCACAGAATCGGAAGTTGAAAGCTTCCAGGCTTACCTCAAGGATAACACCAAGGGCACAAAGTGGAACTTTGACGAGCAACTTCTTTCAAAGCTTTCGAGCGAATTGCTCAGCAAGATTTCTGTTGAAATGACTTATGCTCTTAAGAAGACAGAAAATGAAGACGGTACGGTTACATACGAACCGACGGATTCGTCAAAAACCCGTTATTCGGAAATTAAGGCATATCTCGCAAAGAACAACTTAACTGAAAGCGACAAAAATATTTCAACAGCTTCAGAAGCACTCGGATATGACCCTAACCTCAGATACGACAAGAACGGCGACGGTATGATTTACCTCTTCAGATACGGTAATACAAGCGGCGGCGAGGACACACTCACCATCAACGCAACCGACAAGTTCTATGACATCGTAAACAAAGCTCTCAAGCTTGTTTGGAAAACAACTCTTAAGCCGACTCTCAGAACAATGCGTGTAAATAACGACATGGAGTGGTATGAAGGCCACGGCGGTAACTTTGATAATGTATATTATTATTGGTTGATGGGTCAAGGTATGATTGACGAAGACAACTGGGAAAATAACTATACAGCAGATAAGTTCAATGCATTCTTGGAAGCAAATTATTCAAACACAGACTATAATTGTTCAAATGCAGAAGAATTCAGAGATTACATTCAAGCTACATTTGACTATGACAGATCTGTAGTTGAAGACCCTCAGTACAACTGGAGAGATGTATCAAAGAGTAACGACTATGTTACAGACACCGGAAGCAGAGAAAGCATTCTTTTCGGTAAACTTCGTTACAGCCCTCTTGCTGACAAGGTTTACAACATGCAAACAGGTCCTATCAACCTTTACTTCATGCAAACAGGCTTCAGCAACTTGGAAACATTTATCGACAACTATGTTGACGGTAAGACAAGTTATCCAAACATCGTTGCTGCACTTAACAACTGCCTTGTTGCAGCAGTTAAGGACTTGTTCCCTGATTCAAGCAATATCGGTATCGGCGAGAACAACAAGGTTACAACAAACATTTCTCGTCCTACTCTTACAGAAACAGGCACAAGCCCAACTGTAAGTGAAATTGCAAGCACACTCGTTTCAAACACAATGAAGATGTTTGAGTATGCTGCAAATGTTACCGATGAAAACATTCTCAGTGCTTTCTATCATAATAATAGCATTACAGACAAAACTTCTTGCACACACTTGACAGAAGCAAACTTTGAAGAGGCAATGATTCCTCTCCTCATCGGTTGCATCAGAATTGTAAATGCTACAAGAAGTATCCATGATGAAGATTTCGACTATGCAAAAGACGCTGAAAGCGTTGCATATCTTGCATTGAGAGAACATCTTTCATACTCACAACCTAATAAAGATTATGACCAGCTCGTTACAACAGCCAGCGGTTCATACGAAGCTGCTATTGATGTTAACGGCGACGGCAGTAAGACAATGTTTGAAGATGCAATTCTTCCTATGTGCCGTGACGCAGTAGGCTATCTTCTCAGCTCAATCGTTCCTTGCCGTGACAAAAACGGCAATGTTTGGGACTTTGAAGAATCAGACCCAGTCGAAGACAAGACAACATTGTTTGACATTTTGAATTCTGTTGTTTGCTACTATGCTTCAACAGAAGAATTTGACGAACCTTCTACTAATAAGACTGCTTCAAAGACATACGGTAAGGGCGTTGCAGCTCTTCTCGGTGTAGTTGACGAAAGCGGTTCATGCCTTGTTAAGAAGAGCAATTCTCTTTGGGATAACCTCAGCATTATTGCTAACAAGATTTGGCCGACAATCGGTACATTGCAGTACGGCACATCTTCTAAGGCAGGTGCGGCAAATGCAAAGGATCTTATTTACGATACAGTAATTAAGTCACTTATCAACATTTCCGAAACTCACGGTGAAGATAACACAATGGGTCTCACAACAATTATTAAGCAATTGCTCACAATCTTCACAGCAGACCCTATTATGAGCAAGGGCGTTGATGTTCTTATCTATGATGATGTTGTTGCTTCAATTGTAAACAGCGTTTTCGGTGCTAAGGTTTCCGGTCAGGCATATCCTCAGGTTATTCCTACATCAACGGAAATGAACACAACAACACCGTTCGACAGTTTGGTTGACCAGGCAGTATTTGCTAAATACAAGGGCAACGGCAGTAACGAAAACGGCGTTCTCGGTATTTTGATCAGCAATGTTTACTGTGCATTCGGCGGTTATACAGCTGTACAAAATTCAACTCGCGGTGACGGTTGCTGGCAGGGTGCAATGTTTGCGGTTAAGGCTGTAAGCTACTTTGTAGACGGCTTCCTTCCACAGCTTAGAGACCACGAATTCGGCGCTGCTTCAATTTCTGTAAATGACCCATCCCGTTCAGACTTTTCGTTCGGTTCGGAAATCAGCAATACATATGTAACGGTTAAGAACGAATCTGTAGGTCTTAACAGATTCTACAAGGATGCCGACGGCAATATTTGTCAAGATGACAGATATTTCATTGAAGTAAAGAATGTTGAATCATCATCTTCTTCAGTCAGAGTAGCTAGTTATTCAGGCGTTATTGCTCCTGAAAAGAGTGTAAATCTTGCTGTATCCGGTAACTATCCTACCAGCGATGAAATAGTTAAGTTTACTCTTACTTATAACATTTATAAGGGCACAACAACAACCCCTAAAAAGGAACTCAAGTATGAAAATCAAACAGCTGTTTGCTACTTGAACCTTTCATCAGATAAGGGTTGGTACGGTACTCTTACAGATTCAGATAGTAATGCAGGTACTGTATTCTCAGAAAATGCAGCTAATGATGCTGGTGGCTACGGTGCTAAGCTTGACAACATTGTTCTTTCAAGCACAAATCCGACACAGGCTGAATCAATCGGTATTCAATTGATGGATGTTAACGGCGTATATGCTGCAGATGCAAGCGGAAATGCTTACACAACATACGCAACAGAAACCATCGACGGTACAGAATATGTTGAAGCAACAAATGTTAACATGTACGACTACCGTATCGATACACTTGATTCTTCAGGTAACACAACAAGCATTGGCGAATGGCAGTGCGGCAATTCTGTAACTGTAAACGGTATAACTGTATACAAAGGTTATACATATGATGAAGTTAAGGCAATTACAACAACAAGCACTCAGGCTCTTGTTACAAGAACACACATTGCAACATCTGTTAAGAAAGGCAGCACAAATGCAGCACTTAACGTTGTTTATAATGCAAGCGGTGATGTTGAAAGCGTTTCAATCGGAGCTGCAGCAGTTCAAAACGGTTGTGTAACAGCAACTTCACCTATCAAGGGACTTGACTTTACATCATTCGAAGGTTCAAGTGCCGATTATCAAAAGTGGCTTAAGGTTGAGGACTCTGCTTCAACAATTCCTGCAGGCACTTACACAATGACTCTTAAGGGTTATAATGATGGCGAAACAGGTATTGACCTTGGCAATGATGTAACTGTTACAGTTGCTGATACAAGCGGTGCAGCTACACTTCAAAAGGCATATCAAACTGCTTCTGATCAAATCAACCCTTACCAGATTAAGGACTATAAGGACAACAACAACGGTACATCTTCAACATACAACACTATCCAAGGTGTATTCCAGGATGTACTTAAAGCAATTGCTTTAGCACCTACAGAAGATAATGCTGATAAGTTCTCAGGAACAAAGCAAGTTGTTGCCGTAACAACAACCACTACGGGCGAAACAGGTGACAAGGCTTACAAACCTGCAACATTAGTTTCAGGCAGTATAGCAAACAGCGTTCACAAGAAGGGCAATTATTACTATATTGATGAAGCTTGCACAATTCCTGTATGCACCAGTGAGCTTCTTACAGACAGTGATGTAACAGACGGTAAAGACGCTCTCGGCCGTAAGGTTGACAAACAAGGTGATACATATTATCTTGTAAACGATTATGTATACGAAAAAGCATGGGATACTTCAACATATGAGACTCCGTACTATGCTACAACTACTACTGTTTCACAGTACAAGGCAGGTACAGACAAAGACGGTAATCCTATTATGAAGAATTACTATGCTAAAGAAACACATTCATACTATAATGAAAACGGTATGAAGGTAAATGCTTCTGATGATTGGGATTACACATATGCAAACATCCAAACAATCACAAAGCCTAACGACGGCGAAAACGATTACCGTAGCTCTTATGCTAAGGCTCAAGACAAGATGACCTACTATGTTGAAGAAACATTGAAGAACATTGATACATCATCAATGGAAGGCATCACCGGTCCAAAGGGTCTTATGGCAGAACGCAGCGGTAAGGAAAGCATCAACTATGATGTTGAATCATACGAAAAGATGGTTCAGGTTGCCAAGGAGGCAGAAGCACTTGTAACTAACACGGGCGAAAAGGACAGCAGCGGTAACTACATTTATACAACAACAGCTACATCTGCTCAACTTAAAGAAGCTGTAGATAACTACAAAGCTTACAGAGATCGTGTTGAGATTCGTGGATATGAGGGTACAAAGCTCGAAGCTGAGCTTGCTCATCTCACAGGAACAACAAAAGCAAACATTACTGTAACATTTGACGAAGACAGCGAAACAAAGGCTGTATCTAACGGCGTCGTTAAGATGACAGAAGGTACACCTAAGTACGGTAAAATTGTAGACGGTCAACTTGTTAACCAAGGTGACACAGTTTACTCAGATACTACTTGGACAAATTATGTAAACGCTCTTGCAAAGGCTGTAAAGGTTGCACAAGATGCTGAAGAAGAAAACATTTCAGGCACATATGAAGCTAAGAAGTATCTCGTAATTGCAGAAAACGCACTTGCAGAACCGGAAGATGTAACAACATTTACAGTATCGGGTACCGTAACAGAAGCAACTGACGGAACAGGTACACCGGGTACTTACGCACTCCAAGGCGTAAAATTCTACGACGGTTCTACACAACTCGGCAAGACAAAGGCTGACGGTACATTCTCAATCGAACTTCCTATCGGCGAAACAACAACCGTAACAATTAAGGCTGATAACGGCATTACAAGAACGGTTACATTCTCCGAAACTAAGGAAAATGTTGAGATTGGTATTGTTGCTGTTGACTACAACGGCGACGGCAAGGTTAACTCAACAGACGTTGCTCTTGCATCAAAGACCGGAGAAGTTGGCACAAAGATTACTGCCGACCAGTTCAAAGCAATTATGAAGTCAGGCGTTAACTACGCTGAACTTTCTTAAGTAACGGACAACCGCACTTAGTTAAATTTCGCTAAATTAATTACGATTTAGTTTATTAAATCCTATGATGTCCTTGCATAGGGTACGCTCTGTGCAAGGCGTCATACAAAAAAACAAGAACTTTGGGGGCTTCTCAAAATGAAACAAAATTTAAAAAGCTTCTTAACTACCCCATTCGTTTGTTTAATTTTAATAATTTCTATGTTTGCGCTACCAATTAGCGCGAATGCCGAGGCGGGAACCCTCGGAACGGAAACGCCGGAATTATCATGTGTGTTTACCGACACAAACGGAAAATCTGTTGACGGCAATAGGCTCCAAGCGGGCACATATAATGTTGACATTGTTCTTTCCGGAATGAAGGCGGTTTCCATAGTTGAGTTGACAGCAACATATGATTCGACCTATGTTTCAGCCATCAGCGTTCTCGGCACCTATGCCGACGACCACGATGATATGAAAAAAGGCGGTCAGAAGATTGAAAACAACACTCTTTCTGTATTCCAAGTTGCTGAAGGTGACGATGCATCTACAATCGATTCAAACGGGACTGTAATGGTCTCACTTTCTGTTACGGTCGCATCCTCTTGCGATTTTGCAGATGTATTTGCATTTTCCACTAACCCTGATGTGTGCTTCATCGAAGCATCATATAAGGACGGCTATAACGACTGTTACGTTCTTGACACAAGTGTTGAAACCACTTACAAGACTTACCCTATGACAGCCGACGCTTCTCCTTACTATCTCGTTACCGAGTTTGATGTTTCGGGCAATGTGACTATCGCAAGTGAGCTTACAGGTGCGGCAACAACTGCACCGGCAAGTGATATTACAGTATCTGTCAAAGGTACGGATATCAGCACAGTTACAAAGGAAGACGGCTCATTCACTATCAGCGGTCTTGCTGTAGGTGAGTACACACTCGTTTTCAGCGGAGCACATACCGTGGACAGAGAGGCTACGCTTACAGTTGCAAGAGAAAATGCCGACTACGATCAAATTACCGTTGATAATGTAGGTATCTGCGTTGTAGATTTCAACAAAGACGGCAAATTCGATTCAACAGATACAGCACTGTTTTCGAAGCATAAGCCTGACTTAAACGGCGACGGTTCGTTTGACTCAAACGATACGGCAGTATTTATCTCATTCTTAGGCAAAACAGTTGCATATTCTCAACTGACATTAAATTAATTGGAGGATACTATATAAAATGAAAAAATCATTTAAAAGAATAGTTGCAGTCCTCTTAGCAGTAATGATGATTGTTTGTTCCTTCCCGTTGACAGTTTTAGCGGCTGACAGCGACAGAACAAATGTTAATTTACAATTCGGTGATGTTTCCATTTCGTCAACGGCAAAAACCTATACTGCCGGCAGAGGTGCCACTGCGGCAAACTTTGCACAATACACCGGATTGAATTCTACTAAGTTGGATTACAGCAACAACAAGATTACAGGTTATTCGACAGGTAATTTCTTTACAGTCACTGTTCTTGTTGAAAACATTTCAAAGATTTCTGCTGCAGAAGTAGCAATCAAATATTCAGACAGCATCAGCCCTGCGTATGTTAAAAATACAAATTCCGGTACCGCTGTTGCATTATATTCTGAAGACGGAACTGCTTTGGCAGATGCGAAACCGCTCGAAGCAATCACTTCTCAAAGCGGTAATGCTATTCACAATTCAACCAGCACGGTTGGTGAAACATCATATATCGACGCTGATAAAAAGGTTATGCACGCAAAGTTTTCTGTGCAAACAGGTGCTGATTATGTTGATGTATCAAGCGTAAGTGCAGGTAAGAATACTTACACAAACACTGCTGTTTTGGCTACATTTATGTTCAAAATCGTTTCTGACGGTGATATTACTTTTAGCATTGATACAGATGAAGATAGCTATTATCTTGACACAATTGCTAACGGTGGCAGCACTGATGAATACAAGACTTATAAGCCAAAAGCAGAAGGTGAAAAAGCAGAACTTGACTTTATGGGTAAAAACGAGTATAATGGTTCTACAACCACTACTTATACCATAACATTTAATGATGAGGATGGTAATGTTCTTCAAACAAATGAGTATGAAGAGGGCACAGCTGTAATTGCTCCTGCTCTTCCTGCAGTTTCTCATGATGATGAAAAGCACTATACTTATTCTTGGGATAAGGAAGTTTCTGCAACAGCAACTGCAAATGCAACTTATACCAGAGTTAAGACAGGCGCTGCTCATGAGTGGAACCAAGGTGAAGTTACACTTGAACCTACAACCACATCAACAGGTATTAAGACTTATACATGTACTTTCGACGGTTGCGGTGCAACAAAGACAGAAGAACTTCCTAAGAAGGAAGAAGAGCATGTACATAGTTATGTATGGACCTACAATAAGGATGCTTATAGAGATTCAAATAAGATTGAACATGATGGTACAGAAACCGGTGTTTGTAGTTGTGGTGATACGATTACAAGAACTGCAACCGGTACAGGTTCTCTTCGTGTAACAACATATAACCTTACACTTTCTGCAGGTATTGCTATTAACTACAAAACTAAGACCTCTACAGTTCAAAAGTTTGATAAGGTATGGTGTCAAGTTAAGAAGTACAATGCTTCTACAGGCAAATATGTGGACTACGATCCTATTGAAGACAGCTATATTGATGGTACAAATACAGGATTTAAGTTTACGGAGATTGCCCCACAAGCTATGGCTGACAATATGATTGTTACTATGTGCGCTGAGAGAGATGGTATTGTTTATGAAGGAACAATTCCATTTGAAATTGATATTAGAACTTATGTAATGAATCAATTGAACAAACAAACAACCAATACTTCAACAGCTGTTCTTTTTGTTGATATGCTTAATTATGGTACAGCAGCTCAGGATTATATGAATTATAATAAAAATGATTATATTAATTCACAACTCACTGATACTCAAAAATCATGGGCAACACCTTTGATTGCTAATGATGATTATGTTGATAGTCAAAATTCTTCATATGTTGTATGCGAAAATGCTAAGGCTGCATGGAGAACTGCTGCTCTTAGACTTGAGAGCTCAGTAGACTTTAAGATGAGTTTCTCTGATGCTGCAAAAGGAACTTCTTTAACAGATATTAGTAATATTAAAGTTAAGGTTCAGCTTGAAAACGGTACAGTTCAGTGGTTTAATCCAAACGATGATCCTGAATGCTTTGAACCATACGGAACACAAGGTAGATGGTATTTTATTACTAAGGATATTGCAGTTGCAAACCTTGTAGATCCTATTTATCTTACAATCTGTGACGAAAATGGTAATCCTATATCAAATACATTTAAATATAGTGCAGAATCATTTACAAGAAGACAGGTAGGTAAGGCTATTAAGAACACACTTGATTATATGCAAGTGTATGCAAAAGCCGCAGCAGACTATAATGCTAAAAATGGTAAGTAATAAATTAATATAGTTGATTTATTATATGAATAAAAGTAGGGAGGCGAAAAAGAAATGAAGTATACAAAGCCAGTATCAGAACTTGAAAAGTTCGCAGTAGTTGATGTTGTAACAACATCTGGTGATGGCAAAATTGATACAGAGGACGAAGAAGTATAATTGCAAATTACTTAAAGAGGGAAGTGGGGAAACCCACTTCCTTTTCATTTGACATTTATTAATTCCTACGATATAATTTAAGCATATTTGGATTTAGGGATGATAATATGAATAAATCATTTATTAAAAATTATAAATTTATTACATATATTTATGTTTGGAAAGAGTTTAAGCAGTGGAAAAAAGGTAAAAGAAATAGGGATATAGAAAAAGCTATTGATTTATATGTTGATGAAACTAAGAAGCAAGATTCACGATTTATGTCAAGAATTATTAAGGATATGCTTTTTTTGAAATATTCAAAAAAATTTACACATTTTAATGAATATTTTATGTTTGACTTTGAAAAGAAAAACAAGAAACAACGAGCGGATTATGTTGAGACAACAGAATATAAGTCATATTTTGGGTCTCTTAAAGAACGCATAGGAACTAATATTCTTAAGGATAAATACTTGGCTTATAAAAAGTTATCAGAATATTATAATAGGGATTGTATTCGTGTAAATTCCTTTGAGGATTATACCTGTTTTTTAAATTTTGCATGCAAGCATAAAGAATTTTTATTAAAAGCAGAAGAAGGTTCTCTTGGTGCTGGTATTGTTAAATTTAATATAAGTAATATTGATAATAAAACAGCTTTTTTTAATGTTATACAAAAGGCTCCGTGTGTTTTAGAAGAACTGATTGTTCAATCGGATGAGATGAGTAAGTTTAATCCTAGTTCGGTTAATACGGTACGCTTTGTTATGTTTACAAATGCTGACGGTGTGGTTTCTGATATTTATGCTATGTTAAGAACGGGAATTGGCAATACTATTGTTGATAATGCCAGTATGGGTGGAATTGCTTGCGCAGTTGATACTGAAACTGGGAAAGTAATTTCTAATGGATATACAAAATTAGGTGAAGTTTTTATCGAACATCCTATTTCACATGTTAAATATTATGGTTATCAAATACCAAAGTGGCAAGAATTAAAATATGTTTGTTATAAGGCTTCAAAACAAATACCCGAATATATGTATATTGGTTGGGATATGGCATTAACCGAACATGGTTGGGTAGTTGTTGAAGCAAATAGTTGTCCAAGTATTAATACAATACAGATGTGTTTGGGACACGGATTGCGTGATGTATTAGAACAAACAGTATATAAATCATTATAAATAAAGTTGGGATAAATAATGAATTTTCAATATTCTGAAAAAGAGATTGTACAAAACATAAATAAGTTTGCTTGTGTTTCCGGTCCATGTATAGAATCAAATTTAGTTAATGAAATAATGCAAGATAATATTATATATGGCATAAGTCCTGAAGAGTTTTTTTTGTATAATTTTAGATATATAACAGGTAAAGATAAAAAGACATTTGTTTCTCAAAAGGAATATAGAAAAACAGTAAGTAATTCTTTAGATAAAAGCTGGGTAAGAAATTATAATTCTAAATATGAATGCTATCTTATGTTTAAGGAGTATTTTAAAAGAGATGTAATTAAAGTAGAAAGTTTTGACGATTATAATATTTTTAAAGAATTTGTTTCAAGACATAAGAAATATATAATAAAAGTAATTGACGGTTCATTGGGTGCAAATGTCAGTGTTGTAAATGTAAATGAAAATGACAGTGTAAAAAATCTTTTCTTTTATGCTTTAAAATACGGTGGATGTATAATAGAGGAGTTTGTAAATCAAGATTCTGCTTTTGCAGCGTTTAATGAAAGCTCTGTTAATACAATAAGATTAACAACGGTTTGTAATGACGGCAAGGTTGAATATCTGTTTTCTCTTGCAAGATTTGGCAGAGATAATGAAATTGTTGATAATGGCGGTCAGGGCGGTATTATTTCTATGGTTGATCCCGTAACGGGTGAAGTAATTTCCGATGGATACACAGAGGATTTAGTAAAATTTACAGAACATCCCAATAGCCATTTGGTTATTAAAGGTTTTTGTGTTCCGAGATGGAATGAATTGTTGCAAATGGCAGAGAAGTTAGCTGTTATGGCAAAAGGAGTTACGGTTATAGGTTGGGATTTTGCCCTTACAGATAAGGGCTGGGTTGTTATAGAAGCGAATACTCAACCGAGTATTTTCCCGATTCAAATGTTGATGGCACAAACATTTAATCACGGGATTCGTAAAGAATATGAATTATTGTTAGGAGAATATAAGAATACACAAAAGGTGTTTGATTATGAAAAAATATAATTTTTGGACACTAAGAGAAAAGATATTAAATGAAACAAATCCATTAAAGATAAAATTTTATAGGAAAAAATACAGAAAAATGCTTAAAGAAAACAATGCTTGGATTCCGTTAAGTACAGAAATAAAGGGTTCGCCGTTGTTTCCTCATGGAATAAAAGGTGTATTTATTTCTAAAAAATCAGTTGTTGGAAAGGGTTGTACAATCTTGCATCAGGTAACAATCGGCTCAAACGCCTTTGATGACAGTAAGCATTCCGGTTCACCTATTGTTGGAGATAATGTTTTTATAGGAGCCGGTGCAAAAATAATAGGCGGAATAACGATTGGCAATAATGTAAGAATCGGAGCTAATTGTGTTGTATGTGAGGATGTTCCTGATAATAGCACAATAGTTATGCCTAAGCCTGTTATAATTAAACATACTGAGAAAAGAAACAACAAATATAAATTGTTATAAAAAAGACTTACACAATCTGACCTGCCCCAAGTTATCCAGACAGTACAAAAAAGACTACCTAAAATAGAAAATTAAATTTTAAGCAACAAACTGATTTCGTTTTTCGAGCGGAGTCAGTTTTGTTTTAATTTGAATACGGTAATTGTTGTAGAAGTTGATGTATTCGGATATGATGAGGCAAATATATTCAAAATAATGCAAAGCAAAACAGTTTGATTTATTTATATTATATGTTATTTTGAATATGAAGAAAATTCACGAGAATATGTTCACGGAGGCTTCGTAAATGGATAGTGAATAATTTTCATAGTCAGTTTTGAAAGCTATTTAAAAACGTGTGTGTGAAGATAGTTCACAAAAGATTCTGAATATTCAGGAGTGAAAAATATTCACCAAGGGATTAAATGTAGAATGGTAAAGAAATATGTGAATGAAAGTCACTTATGACAAATTTAGCTTTGACAACAAATTAAGGCGAAGAATATTAGCACAAGCAGATAAATAAATTTTGAAATCGAATATCTTAAAACTATTAAAAAAACAAGAAAATTAAAAGGATTTAATTATATGTAATATATTTCAACTACTAATTCTATGAAAACTTTTATATCTAGTAAGAAATAAGGCGATGTGAATATTTTTTCACATCGCCTTAAAATAAATTGAAGAATTATTTTATTATTTTTGTCTTTCGGCTTCAAATGTAAGTATAGAATAAACTTGCGGATAATAGTTATAAATTCTTGTGCCTTTTTTGTAAAGAATTCCGCGTTTGAATCGAGTCCAATTCGGTTTGTTTTTCAAGTATTTTGACATATACGCGTCAGCATAGCAAATTACGGTTACGGGATGTTTTATTTCGTTAACCATTTTTTCGGCAAACTGTTTGAATGTTTCTTCCATAAAAGGTCTGTTAAAATAGAAAACATCGTAATCATCACAATTAATATTAAACGCATCGCCGTTTATTATATTAACATTTTCTTTTTTGTCTGCCCAGCCTTTTGCATAATTTGCAACTTCGGTATTGAATTCAATTCCTGTTGCCTGACAATTTTTATTTATGCAATGAACAAAATTTACAACTCTGCCTTTGCCGCAACCGACATCAATAAATCTTGTGTTGTCGTTGATGTTTACATCTTTGAACATTTCTTTTAAAGAGATGTATCTTGTAGATTCACTTCCTGTGGAAATACTCCTGTCAAGAGAATTGACATATTTTTCAAGAGAAATTCCACAAGTCAGCAAATCTTTGATTGTATCGTGATAAGTAAACAGTTTGCGTGTAACCTTGCTGTAAAATTTGCCCGCCCCGGTGGTCATAGACCACGAGGACAGGCATTTTTTATATTCATTAGCTATGGATTTGCTGTTTTCCATTACAACACCTAAACCTTAACCGTTAAGAATTTCAAAGTTCTTTTTATTGCACTTATAAAGGTTTTTGAATACCTCAAAGTTACGGTCGTAGACCGCTTTGTTTGCCTTGTTTGGATGGTATGTAATTTTTGCCGGGATGAGTTTCTTGACCTCGGTCATTGAACCGATCATTCCCGTGCCTACTGCGATACAAGCCGCAGCACCTACAGCACCGATGTTTTGCGGAGAATCAACAACCTCAACATCACGCTGGAGAATATCCGAAAGGATTTGGCATGTAGCCGCACCGAGTGCACCGCCGCCGCAGAAACGAACTGCGTTTGTTGTTTTGTATTTTGCAACTTTTTGTTCCTCACGCTCAAGCATCCATCTCATATGGAAGCAAACGCCCTCAACAACGGCTCTGATAAGTTCTGTTTTACCGGTTTCAAGGTGAATGTTGAAGAACATACCTGCGGCATTAGGGTCTTCAAACGGACATCTGTTGCCGTGGAGCCACGGAGTGAATACAACGCCGTCCGAACCCGGGTTTGCACGCTCGATAACTTCTTCAAGATAATCGTAAAGGTTGAAGCTTTCTTCTTCCAAATCGTCCTTTTTGTGGCCGTATTTTTTGAGGAACACACCGATTTCGTCAAGTGCAAGGTGGTCTTTAACCCAGCCTACGCATTTGTTTGATGTTTCAAGTTCTGCAAAGTAGTTGTAAGTTTCAGGGTTTGCGCCTACGATAGCCGCCATCATTGCGCCTGCGTCAACAAGCTGTTCCGGAACAACTGTTCCTACCCAGCCCGAAGTACCTGAATAAATGTGAGTGTCGCCGATTTCGGTTGCACCTGCACCAACACCGATAAGCGATGCGTCACCGCCGCCGCCGTAAACTGCCGTGCCCTCTGCAAGTCCGAGTTCTTCTGCGGCTTGCTTTGTGATTTCGCCGACCTTTTCCGTACTTGCTTTGATAACAGGCATATGCTCGATATTAACACCAACCATATCGCAAATAGGCTTGCACCAACCTTCATGACCCTTACGGGTATCATAAAGGAGTGTGCCGAAAGCGGAGTCGTTTGTCATAACAAATTCGCCGCTGCAACGAAGAATCATATATTCCTTAACATCAAGCCACTTGTAAATACGCTTGAAGTTTTCAGGCTCGTGAGCCTCAACCCATTTGTACTTCCAAATTGGGTCTTTAACCGATGAAGAAACCGCACCTGTGTATTTGAGGTATTTGAGAAGCTTTGTAACCTCGGCACCCGCAACCTGAACACCGTGTGCAATACCTTTTTTAATTTCTTCTCTTGCACGCTGGTCCATATATGTCATAGGACGGCGAATGCACTTGCCCTCTTTATCAACAAGAACCAAGCCCTGCATAGCTGAACAAAAGCTGATGCCTTCGATTTGCTCTTTCTTGATTTTCTTGCATTTTTTGAACACTTCCTTTGTGGTAACACACATTGCACTCCACCATTCGTCTGCGTCCTGCTCACTGCCGCCTTTAACGCCGGTTTCCTCGTCAACATAAAGGTTGTATCCCTCTGTTGCCGATGCAAGAATTTTCATTTCCTTGTCGATTTCGATAAGGCAGGTTTTGATACCTGTAGTACCGATATCATAGGTGATTACATACTTACTCATAGTATCCTCCATATATAAATTTAGTTTGTAGATTATTTTTCAAAAGTAAACGCCGATTCAATAAATTTGAGCAGCTGCTTTACTATTTGTTCCTCCGACAGTTCGGCTACATTAACGCCCGTATAGATTTCAAGCCTGTTGCGATAGTAATCGCAGGTGAACGAAAACTGAAGGGAAGTAAGCAAATTGTCAAGAAAAAATGCAAAAAGACGGGGATCCATATCCTGTCTTACATCGCCTTTTGCAAGTGCGTCGGTGATACATTTAACATACTTTTTACTTGTTTCGCCCTCGATGGCTTTGGCAAACTCCATTGCCTTTTCGCTGTTACGCTCGGATGTTATCTCATTGTAGAGCTTAACATAGTTCGCATCTTTTTGGCTGAGCTGACAGGTTGTCCTTATCAATTTTTCGGCTTTGGTAAGGAGTTTGTCATCGCTTTTAAGTATTTCGTCAACCGCGTCGTCAAGGATTGACATACCGCGTTGAATGCAGGTGATGAACAAATCTTCCTTTGTGCTGAAATACTTGTACATCAGCCCGATGCTTATTCCGGCATTTTTGGCTATTATGTTTATATTGGCATTTTCGTACCCTTTAGAAGCAAACTCATTAATACCGACTTCAAGTATTTTTTCTTTTCTTTCGTCGGAAGCCCTCTCAAACGCTTCTTTATATCTCTTTTCAAACATAAAAATCTTGATTTTGTAGCCTTGCACAAAAGGTGAACAGCTTGTTTGTGCAAATGCTCCAAATCTCCTTTGGTGAGTATTAATTCACTAAGAACATATTACCATTTTTCAGTATATAATGCAACAAAAATAACTAAAAAAATGCAACATTAAAGTTGACAAATCATTAAAATGTGATATACTTAATTTGTAAAAGCTGTGAGCACCCGCTCACCAATTAATTAGTGAGTAACCGCTCACCATAAAATCTAAGGAGGAAAATTATGGATACAAGATTCGCTATTACAGAGTATCCTAATGCTGCTGCGCTTACAGCACAGCTTGATGCATTAATCAAAAAACCAATCTACTCTATCAACAGAGCAGCTCTTAAAGAGTATGAAGAAGAATACTTCAATAAGAAGTGTGCTAAGTCTAAGGAAATGATTACTGAAGCTAAGTCAATCATCCCTGGCGGTGTTCAGCACAACCTTGCATTTAACTATCCGTTCCCAATCGTTATGACAAAGGCTAAGGGCAACAGACTTTGGGATATCGACGGCAACGAATATTTTGACTTCCTTCAGGCAGGCGGTCCTACAATTATCGGTTCAAATGACGATGTTGTAAAAGAAAAGGTTAAGGAACTTCTTGATGACTGCGGTCCGTCAACAGGTTTGTTCCACCCTTATGAATACAAGCTTGCTAAGAAAATCAGCGAGTGCGTTCCGTCTGTAGAAATGTTCCGTATGCTCGGTTCAGGTACAGAATCATGTATGTGTGCAGTTCGTGTTGCTCGTCTTGCAACAGGTCATAAGAATGTAATTAAAATGGGCGGTGCTTACCACGGTTGGTCAGATCAGCTTGCTTGGGGTATGCGTGTTCCTGGTACACTTAACCTTCAATCACACGGTGTTCCTATGTTTGTATTTAAGCACACACAGGAATTCTTCCCTAACGACCTCAAAGACCTTGAGAAGAAGCTCATCATCAACAAGTTCCGTGGCGGTACAGCTGCTGTATTTATCGAACCTTGCGGTCCTGAATCAGCAACCCGTCCTGTAGACAAGGACTTCCCTAAGGGCGTACAGGCACTTTGCCGTAAGTACGGTGCACTTCTCGTTTGTGACGAAGTTGTAACAGGTTTCCGTATCGGTTTGTCAGGTGCTCAGGGTTACTACGGTATCGATCCTGATATCACAATCTTCGGTAAGATTATCGCAGGCGGCTATCCTGGTGCAGGCGGTATCGGCGGTCACAAGGAAGTTATGAAGTATCTTGGTGCAGGTCTTGATAAGGCTGAAGGCAAGAAGATTCATAAGGCTATGTGCGGCGGTACAATGGCTGCTACACCTATCTCTTGCTGTGCAGGTTACACAGTTATCTGCGAAATCGAAAAGAGAAACGCTTGTCAGGTTGCCGGTCAAATGGCTGACAGACTTGTTAAGGGTCTTAACGAATCAATTAAGAAGTACGACCTTCCGTTCGTATGCTACAATGTAGGTTCGATCTGCCAGTTACATACAGTTGCTACAATGCACTTCAGAATTAACTGGAAGAAGCCTTGGACAATTCCTACAGTTCTTAAAGAAACAGGTATCCGTCAGACAGAAATGCAATATATGGGTGCTGCTTATATGGCAGAAGGTCTTGTTACACTTGCAGGTTCTCGTCTTTACACTTCAAGTGCTTACACTGAAGAGGACATTGACGAATGCATCAAGAGATTCGACAAAGTTCTTTCAAAGTGCGAAAAGATTGATTACTGATTAACGGCATAAAGAGGGCGGAGCAAGGGGCACACTGCGTAAGGAATAAATGCTCAAAAATCAAATAAACAGCGAAATACTGCGTTAAATTTACAGTGAAGGCGGCAAGCCTGCCCTGTAAATTATGCCTTGTCTTTCATCTGTTTCTTTGGCTTTTTGAGTGCAGGGCAGTTTAAGCAAACTGATTTTGTTCAGTGTGCATTAACAAAATCCCGTCAATACTTGCGTATTAACGGGATTTTTTAATAGTACAATGGGCAAAACTCAGAAAGCTTAAACCAATTACTTCCTTATGCAGTGCGCCCCAACAACCGCCCGTTTGTCGCTTTTAAATATTAAATAATTTAAGGGGAAAAATATGGCTTACGAAATTGAAGAAGCTAAAAGATTAGTTGTTGAAGCAGGCAAAAAGCTTGTTGAATCCGGTCTTATTGCCCGCACATGGGGCAATGTTTCCGCTCGTATCAGTGATACTCAATTTGTTATTACTCCGTCGGGTAGAGCTTATGAAGACCTCACTCCCGATGAAATTGTAGTTGTTAATATTGCAGACTGTTCACACGAGGGCGATATTAAGCCATCATCCGAAAAGGGCGTTCACGCTGCGGCTTACCGTCATCATCCTACAGTTGATTTTGTTATTCACACTCACCAAAGAGCGGCTACAATTGTTTCCATCACAGGTATGGAAATCAGAAATGTATATGATGAATTCAAGGGTGTTTTGGGCGACAAGGTTCCTTGTGCCGATTACGCTATGTCTACAACAGATTCACTTCGCAAAAAGGTTGAAATGTGTATTCAGATGAACCCGGGTTGCCGAGCAATTATGCTTATGCATCACGGCACACTTTGTATGGGCGACGATTATGACCACGCATTTGCTATTGCAGAAAATCTTGAGAAGTGCTGTGAAAAGGTAATTAAGGATAACTATCTTCGTCATTCGTGGGATAAGACTTATTCCGATGAGGCAAGAAGAGCTTATTATCTCAAGAAGCATAACGCAGGCGAAATGCCGGCAGAAATTTGCGACCTCGGTTCTTCTGTAAGAAACGGTAATCGCTTCACTCTTACAGTAGGTGGTAAGAGTGTTGATGTTGACCTTGAAACAGGTCTTGGTATCAACGGAATCGCTCCGAAGGTAGAAAAAATCCACAGAGCTATTTATAACACAGAAGATGTTACAATGATTAAGCACCTTGCGACTCCTGATGTTGTTGCCGTATCTTGTCTTGACGAAACTATGGAACCTATGATTGACGACTTTGCTCAAATCGTCGGTCTTGATGTAAAATGCGTTCCGTGGATTAACGGCGATACAGACGACTGTGCAAAGGAAATCGGTAAGGCTGTTGAAAAGAGAAATGCAGTTCTTATTCAGGGTATGGGTGCAATGATTACCGGCAATAATGACGGTGACCTTCAAGCACTTGATATTATTATGGACAAGGGTGCCGCTGCTCAAATCGACTGCGATATCTTCAACCGTTCTCACTATGTTCCAAAGGCAGAATGCTTCCTTATGAGAACAGTTTATCTTGCAAAGTACAGCAAGCAAATCGACGAGAAATAATAGACTGCTTATAAGCACCTGAACCACACCAAAGTTATTTTAGCGTGATTTTGTAGGGAATAGGCATGCCTATCCCGAAACATTATTGTTTCAGTAATACTATTTAAAGAAAAGTACCGCAAACATTGAGTTTACGGTACTTTTGGCGTTTTTCGTTTTTTGCTCAGTCGAGGTGTTTATATACATCTTTCTTCGCAAGAAAACGAAATTCAGAAACTTTCTCAACAGCCTATAATGTGCTAAAATACTTTTTCAAAAAACTGTTGACATTATATAGGTTTTTATATATAATATAAATGCTGATTTGCCGGCGTGTCGGAATTGGCAGACGAGACAGACTCAAAATCTGTTATCCGTTTGGGTGTGTGGGTTCAAGTCCCACCGCCGGCACCAGAAAAAGAACGATGAGGATATGCTGAGGTTTTATAAGGCAGTATGATAAAACTTAATAAAACTAAGGCATTGCAATGGCAGATAAGGCTTTGACCGTAAAAGGTCAGAGCCTTTTTCTGTATCTGAAATTCGCACATTAGTCTTTTTGTTTTGTATTCGGTATAATGAAGTTACCAAATACAAGGAGGCTACGATATGAAAACAATTTTTGGAAATATTGGCGGTAGTTATGCACAACAGGGTGATTATCTTTTGCCAAATCTTATGCTACCCGATGAAAACAAAAGGCAAATTGGTGTTTGGGGAATGAGGCACAAACGATACTTGAAATCAAATCATCGAGTGCTTTATTACAATCTTCTTACATCGGGTAAACTTTACAATTACCTTGCCGATGTAGACAAACGAGCACAAATTTTATTTAACCGGACAGTAAAATCACTTGCCGAGCAGGAGCAAGTTACAGAAAAACTCAAAGCAGAAAATATGATGTTGTGGGTACAAAAAATGAATAATATTCGCAACCGAGCAACAGAAATCGTTAATGAACATGTGATTTATAGATGAGAAAAAAGGCACAACTTACGGAGAAAAATTCCGTAGGCTGTGCCTTAATTTTATTTGTAAGATTCGAATGTATAATCTTAGCGAGCAGACCATTTGGTTATCCAAATGGTAATTTTCTCGTTAGGGATACCCTAAAACCTGTATGCTATGAAGTTATTTGATCCTGTAAAAGTTTTTCAATAAATGTGTTTAGAAAAACTTTTTGCTTCACACTTCAGTAAATAATTTGCTTTGGTTAGTAATATCAATATCATCAGAATCGGAAGACAATAGATTCATAAATTTCATTTCAATTATGTATAATGCCGCCATAGCTAAAATTAGGTTTTCAAGATTTGCACGAGAATAATTTGTCTTTCTTCCTTTATAGGGAGAAGTACGTGTTGTGGTAAACTATAGTTGTAACAGCCCGACCTAATAAGATATAATCTTAGATGGAAACGAGGTATGTAAAAAATGAATCATCACTATGAACCAGAATTCAAGAAGAAACTCGTACGTCTTCACCTGGAAGATGGACGATCCCTAAAAAGTCTTGCCGAAGAATATGGGGTATCCCATGGAAGCATTTCCATATGGGTAAAAAAATTCCGCGAAGAATGCCAGTTAAATCAAGAAGCCAAAGCCGATTACGATGTTATGAAAGAGAATCTTCGTCTAAAAAAGGAACTCACTGAGCTTCAAAAGGAAAATGACTTCTTAAAAAAGCGGCGGCATTCTTTGCGAGGGAAATCGATTAGAGGCTTATCGATTCATCCAACAACATAACAAGCATTTCGGATTGAGATGGCTTTTAAGAAAATTCGGTATTTGTCCTAATGCCTATTACAACTTTCTGAAAAGCCGTAAATCCGAATACCATAAAAAGAAGGAGAGCATCAAGGCTTCTATTCTTGAGATTTATCACTCGCACGGCGGTGTTGATGGTTATCGAACAGTGCAGGCATATCTGCGCCGACAGGGAACTAATGTGAGTCGCCTGACCGTTCACAAATACATGAATACGGAATTGCAACTATTCTCTGTTTCCCGCAGAAGAAAGCCAAACTATGTGCGAGGAGAAGCTCATAAAGTTTATACAAACAAGCTTAATCAGGATTTCACAGCCTCCGAAGTGAATCGAAAATGGTGTACAGATTTTACATATCTTTTTCTGACAAACGGAAGCAAACGTTACAACTGTACGATTATCGATCTCCATGATAGAAGCGTTATAGCCAGCATCACAGATAAAAACATTACTGCCGATCTGGCTAAACGTACACTCGACAAGGCTATCAAGTCTCAGCCCGGGATAAAGCCTGGCGAACTCATGCTACATAGCGACCAGGGAAGTCAGTACACATCCAAAGAATTCACGGAATATTGTGAATCGTTGGGGATAACACAGAGCATGAGCAAAGCTGGATATCCGTACGACAATGCACCAATGGAGAGATATTTCAACACATTGAAGAACGATCTGATTTACCAGCATCATTATCACACGGATGATGAGCTATACACAGCAATCGAAGAATTTGCGTATGTGCATTACAACCATGTACGGCCGCATTCTTATAACGACTATCAAACGCCTTACGAGGCCCGCTACGGGGTCAGATGACCACATTTCAAAAATTAGGTTGAAATGTTACAAAAAAGCTTGACCAGAACATCTCTTTATTACATCTAATTATAACATACCAAGAAAAATTAGGGAACTACAATTCTTCTGCTAAAGACGCACTCGTTTAATCTTATAAAACCTTTTTAATTGCGTCAAGAAGGTCGCTGTATTCCTCGAATGCAGGAATATCGGGATAATCCTTTTTGATAGCGTCGGTGGACTTGAACAAAAATCCTGCCTTGCTTGCCTGAATCATACCAAGGTCATTGAAGCTGTCGCCGCTTGCGATAGTGTCAAATCCGATTGACTGAAGTGCCTTGACCGTTGTAAGTTTTGACTGCGGACAACGCATCTTAAATCCTGTGATTTCACCGTTTTCAGCAACCTCAAGAGTGTTGCAGAAAATTGTCGGCCAGTCAAGTTTTTTCATAAGCGGTGTTGCAAACTGTTCAAAAGTATCCGACAAAACAATAACCTGAGTGAGCGTTCTGAGTTCGTCTAAAAACTCCTTGGCGCCCGGCATAAGGTCGATTTTTGCAATGACCTCCTGAATTTCTTTAAGTCCCAAGCCGTGCTCTTTAAGAATTTTAATTCTGTAATTCATAAGCTTGTCGTAATCCGGTTCGTCACGGGTTGTGAGTTTGAGTTCCGGAATACCCGTTTCCTCTGCAAAAGCAATCCAAATTTCAGGAACGAGTACGCCCTCCATATCCAAACAAACGATGTTCATAGTATTCCTCCAATATATAAATTTAAAAATTAACTGTTTGCGGCACTCCGGCTTTGAAGTCGAGTGTCTTTTCTGTGTCGCCGTATGTAACCTTAATTTGCTGGTCAATGTCGGAAGTGATAGTGGCTTCAACACTGCCCGTATTCATATCCCACGAAAGACTGTCAACGGTTGCTCTTGTTCTCGCCTTAATGCCCTTGATTGTGCCCTTGTTAAAGCCCGATGTAGGAAGTGCCGGAAGAAGTCCGATTTCGCCTTCGTTCGAATAAACGAGTGCCTCATTAACAATTCCGAGATAACCGATTGCAAAATCGGTACAATAGCAACTGCCTTGGTCGTAATCGTGATTTGTCATCAACGAATCATATCTTATCTTATGATTTTGAAGCTCCAAAAGTGCGTCGGTAAGAGTTTCTCTGTCCTTCAATCTTGCCGCAATGAGCGAACGGTGAACAAGTGCGTGAGAAGCCTCATTCTCACTTTCTCTGTTTTCAACAGCTTGCTTGCAAGCTGTTGTAAGTTCCTCGTTATTCTGTGTTTCAAACAACGGCCAAGCACAGTAAAGATGGCTCAAATGTCTGTGTTCGTTATTTTCTTCAAAATTCGTTGTTGCCCATTCTTTAAGTGCTCCCGATTCGTCATAAAGATACGGCGGAAGCTTGTTTATAATCTTTTGCCATTTTGAAAAGCTCTTGTCGGGTGTTACATCAGCCATAACAACTTTGAGCATCTCAAGATTGTTTTTGCAAGCCGCAATGTCTATGGCGGCATTTGCTGCCGACGGACTTTGATAATTTGACGGATTATTTTCCGGCGAATACGACGGAAGAATACAGTATGTTTCGCCGTCATTGAGCTTTGTTTTGCCCTTTTCGTAATGAATAGCTCCGTTTTTATCCGTATAATATTCGGCAGTCAAGAGTTGTGCCCAATAATTTGCCGATTTTGTAAGAAGAGGTAACAGAATATCCTCTTCAAGCATCATATATCCTTGTTTTTTATATTTTGCAATGTCGTCTTTATCTATTGAAAGTACGGATTTAAGTTCGTTCAAATCAAACTCATCCGACAGCGGAATTTGAATATCTCCGTATGTTTGCAAGGTTTCGTAAAGCGGTTGAATCATCCACGATGTTCCTGCGTTCCAATATCTAAACGGATAAGAATAACAGGTTTCGGTAAGTACTGCCTTGTCGCCGTCTGTGTTTACAGGTGCTTGAATAGCGTCTTTAAAACCGTGAGTTGCTTTTGCATTTTCTTCCCAATCCGGAAGCTGACGCAAAATAAAATACGCATAACCGATCGGGGTTGACGACATATTTCCCGTGTTCATAGACGAAGTTTGCAAATTAACATTTGCGTCCATCGTGTACTTACTTCCCCAACTCGTGTTAAATTCGCCCGTCCACATACCGTAAAGTCGGCTCGTCGAATAACCCGAACAGCAAAGATATGCATACCGGCCTGCATAATAAGAACGCTGTGCAAGTGCGGCGGAAAGTTCGTCCTCGCCCTTTTGCTCTTTAAGAAGTTTTTCGTTTGACTCGTTGCTGTCCTCAAGTTCAAGAGTTACCGCATCAAACTGTGGCTGATAAATTTCAAGATGCTTTTTAAGTGCTTTTTCGTAGTCAAATCCGTCTTTGTCTTCATATTTTTCCTCAACGGCTTTTGCCTTATCCGTAAGCTCGTCAACAAGTTCAAACTTATCCTGCTCCTCAAAATCGGCAATTTCACCCATATTATAGGTTCGGTCGCTTATGGTAATCAGATAAATATTTTCGGCATTTGTGATTTTGATACCGCTGTTTTGACCGTAAAAAATATCTTCCTTTGTATTCTTTTCAAGCTCAACCTTTTCTTTTGTACCGTCGGTTACAACATAGGTCGTGGTCACATAACCTCCGTTTTTAAGCTCGCTGTTTTCATAATCGGGATAGTGAGCCACAAGAGAAATCGTGTTCGCATTAATATCAACAACCTTTTTATATTGCATATCCGCCTCGTTGCCGTCGCCGAAATTAGCCATGGTTGAAAGGTCGTCAAGCGTAAGCGTAACATTAAGTTGAGCCGCCTCCGATGATTGCGAAAGTTTTGTAATAACCGCACCGTCCGCCATAGAAGTAAACGAAGTTCTGTCCCATGTGCCGTTGTCATCGGTGAACCTTACGCCAACCTGTGACGATTCGTAATCGGTGTAGCGAATGTAGTCCTTTGCGTCTTTTCCGTCTATAGAAATACGAAGCTGTCCGCCCGGATGATAATAGTACACCTCATCATACGATGCATCGTCAGTAATATCTTCACCGTTGACAATGCTTTGCTTAACGCTTTCAAGGTCACTCGATGTGTCAGGACAGGTGCGTAAATTATTGTTTGGCATAATAAAATGCATATTTTGAAAAATAAATGTATCTTCATACGGCGAACCGCTTTCAACAAAGCCCTGCAAGCCGTTGCCGGACACCATACCTTCACGCCAGCTTTTTGCTTTATTTTCACTGTCGTCCTTGAGTTCTTTATAGTCAAAACTGTAAGAAACCTTTGAGCTGTCGGTAAATATTTCCTGCACTGCGGTATTTTGATTTTTCGTTGCACCGCAACCGACAAAACTTGCGGCAATAACACCGCTGAGTACAACAGCCGTTATCTTTTTTAACTTTCTCACGGCAATCCCCTTTTTTCACATATTATTTTTTATTATACCAAAGTAAAAAATTATTTTCAACCTTTACAACCGATAAATGTAATGTTACAATTATATTATAAAGTATAAAAGGAGTAATCGTTATGACACACGAGCTTAAATATCAAATTATAGACAAAATCAGAGAAATGACAGCCGCACCGTCCTGCTGTGCAGAGCTTAAAAATAAAGCTGAGGAATACCTCGTTGCAGTCGGCACAACAAGAGAAGACAAGAAGTTCAGGGAACTTGTTGACGAAATCAAGGCGGACATTATCCCTGTTGATGCTTTGGTTGAATTTATGGCTTCACCGCAGGCAACGGAGAAATTCGGCGAAGAAACCGCAAAGGAATTCCTTGCACACGCAAAGGAGCTTCAGGCAAAAGGCGAAAAATTCTGCGATTGCCCTGCCTGCTCCGCCGCACAGGAAGTGCTCAAGCTTATTATTTCAAAATAAATATCTATTAAGTATAAAAATACGATGCAGTCGCTCGACCGCATCGTTTTTATTTTACTTCGCTATTATCAACTGCCCAATCCAATAAAATATTAATTAACTCGTTTCGAGAACGATTTGTTTCCTTACTTAATTGTTCCAACTTATCAACTGTTTCATCTTTAATTCGTATTGAAAAGGTTTTATATCCATCGTCTCCCTTTAACGATTTTTTAGTTATTGTTAATTTTTCTTTCATATTATCACCTGTTTATATGATATATTGACAGATGTTATAATTATATGTTATAATTTATAACATAACATAGTCAAGAGGTGATTAATAAAAAAGCTAAATAAATAATTATATAAGAAATGAGGAGACCGGCTATGAAAAGTCAAGATAAAAATTAAGACTGAGGAGAAAAAGGAATATTAAATTTCAAAAGTTTGAAAATAACTCTGATAAGTTTAGAAGCAC
>CAVLCA010000012.1:0-74254 GCA_963661495.1 bacterium | reverse complement strand
TATCTTCTCCCGGAGCAACAAAGTCAATATATAAACCGTTGTTAGACCAAGAGCAGCATAGGCTGTAAAGCCTATGCTAAGTGTGGTTGATACTATAATGAACGATAAAATTATTGATATTGCTTTTTTCATTGTATCACCCTTTGGCGTTTTATAATATTATTATTTTTTTGACCGTAATGAATAATAAACATAAATAAAATAAATAGCAGTAGTAATAACTATTGTAATTATTGATACAATTGAAGGTTTTGTATTTAACACAAAATAATCAAATAGAGTATTTAGTACAGGACCCAAACATACTATAGTCATCAATATAATGTTTAATTTCAAAGTCAATATTTCTCCTTAATTAAAAATATATCCATTATTTCTAATATATTGGTTATTCAATTTAGGGTCTAAATAATCTAAGCCTTTGGCAATTAGATCACCTATGCTATTTCCAATCAAGGTTAAAGCAACATCCAAAGCTGCAGGAATTACTGCGGACGCTGTTGTTCCAAAAAGTTTTAATAATTCTTTTTCAACAGTTTTGATTAGACTTTTCCTATTTGCTTTTATAAAAGCTCTAAATCCTTTTATTCCAACAATACTTTTACCACATGATATCGCAATTATTGCAATATCAATAGCTTTTGCTACATTACTGACTTTATTGTACCAATGTTTTGCTAAATAACCATAAATATCTGTGTTTTGATTCGGATCATTATTGCAATACATAAATAAATTTGATTCTAAAGCATTTTCAATGGTTAAATTTAATACTTTTGAATCATCGGTATTTATAAATCTGCACCATTCCGGAGAATAATACCTTGACTGATTATAATATAAACCTGTTTCACCATCATAGAAATAGCTTCTATATGCAAATGGATTGATTTCTTTATATACACTATATATAGCGGCTAACTCTGTTCGGGCAATACCCTTTGCCAATTGATCCCAGAAAGTTTTTTCAGGCATATTATTTATCCTTGTTTCTTCCTTTGGAATAGTAAAAGATATTAACTTGCCGTAAGCATCATATTTATAAATGAATTCATAATC
This sequence comes from bacterium, assembly GCA_963661495.1. Taxonomy (GTDB): domain Bacteria; phylum Bacillota; class Clostridia; order Oscillospirales; family Acutalibacteraceae; genus Eubacterium_R. Next base: position 73,195 of record CAVLCA010000012.1, on the reverse strand, counting down.
ATTTATTTGGTCAACCATTTTTTGAATATTTCCCTGTGCGTCCTTTACAAAGTATAATACATTTTCGGTATTATTCCAAAAGATGTGTTTGATATGACTCAAACAGAAATGAAACGAAGGACTGAACTTGGTATTAGACGCACTAGCAACAACTACCTAACAAACTATATTGTTTGCAAGGATTGTGGTGGCAATTTTGGCAAGAAAGTACACCATAGCAACTCAAAGTATCGTAAGGAAATATATCGTTGCAACGACTGTTACAAAGGCGAGGTAAAATGCACATCGGCAAGATTAACCGAAGAGCAGATTGAAGGCTACGCACTTGACGCCATAAATATGGTAGCAAGCGATACAACTAGGCGTGAAACGATAGAAACGGTTATTTCCTTTTACAGCGACAACGATGAATATGAATCAAAGCTTTTAACGCTCCAAGACAAAGAAAATGCCCTGGCAAAGGAACTTGAAAAGTTGATAGGCATTAACGCTTCAACATTAAATGTTGACCATTATCAAGAAAGATACAATGCTTTAGCAAATGAATTTACAAGCATAAAAAAGGAAATAGAAAGGGTTGGTACTACCCTAGCAGAACGAAAGCAATGCAAAAACAAATTGCTCCTTTATTTATCTAACTTGGATAAGATAACTAAGCCTTTAACCGAGTTTGATAAATACATATTCTGCAATTTTGTAGAAAAGGTAGCGGTTGGAAAGAACGATATTGATTTCACTTTTGCCGATGGTAGTACAGTAACGATAAAGATATGAAACCATATGATTTTAACGACCTACGCTTTGGTGTAGCGGTTGATGGCAACAACACCATCCTCTACATCGAAGCCAAGGGCGAATTAGTAAAAATCATAGATGAGTTTAACAGAGTGGCTGTTGTAGGCGATGACCTAATCAAAAGGCTAAAAGCTGATTGCGAAATTGCCTCAACAGAACTCTGTATCTCTCTTGATTATATTGAGGTACAAAAGCAAATAGATGATGCTATTGTAGCACAAAAAGAAACTTGGAATATGTACGATTCACAGATTAAAAGAACAAGAAAATAAGCGGTAATAATACGATTTTGCCTGCTACTATTTGTAGCGGGTATTTGTTTTAGTCATATTGCATAAATAATTTTGTGAAAATTTTATCATAAAATATTAAAAAATTGTTTACATTGTGTGCCAAAGTATGTTAAAATATAAAAAATTGTTGACAAATTTGGAGAAAACGATGATAATCTTAACAGACAGACAGACAGACAGACAGACAGACAGACAGACAGACAGACAGACAGACACTATAGTTCTGTCCAAAAATCAAATATAGTAATTACTAAACCATAGGATAATTATGTCCTGTGGTTTTTATTATGTTTAGGAGAGTGATATATTGAAAAGGAAAAAGTTAATAGTAATGTTGTTGTGTATAATATCTATTATCGCTGTTTCTACTGTTGGAATAATGACATCAGTAGCACAGGATGTAGGTACGGTTTATGCAGATAACATTAGCACAAATGCAGGTGAATCAGTAAGAATACCAGTTTTGATTAAAAACAATGCTGGTCTTGCAGGTGCAAAATTGCTTTTCACTTATGACGCAGATGTTTTGACACCAATAAGTGTTGATGCTGGTGATGTATTTGACAGTGGACTTCAAGATAATATTGAAGGTGATGCTGTGGCTGGTTCATTCAAAGTTTATTGGGCATCATCAACTGGCGATAATAACACATCAAATGGCATATTGTTTTATTTGAATTTTGATGTTAGCAGTTCTGCTTATGGAACATCAAGTATTGGTATTTCTTATGACCAAGCAGACACATTTGATGAAGAATTCAACGATGTTGCTCTTGAATGTGAAAATATCAGTCTTGATATCGCTAATGATTCATTAAACGGAAAAACAAAAATTGTTCCAAATATAACTATATCTCAGCCAAACAGTTGCAAATTGATAAATTTGAGTTTCAATATCACTAATATAAATGGTTTAAGTGAGTTGAATATTAGCATTGGTTTTGATAGCACAGAATTCGCCTACAATCAATCACTGATTAATTCTAATGTTGTTAGCAATCAGTCTAATATCTTAACAATTAATACTAAGATTGATTCAAGTATGGAAGGCACCGATTATGCTTCAGTTCAGTTTAGAACACTGCCAGATGCTCAAAGTGGTGATTTTACCTTTTACATAACAACAAATAATGATGATGTTGTATGCAGTAATGCAGAAATCACAATAGCAACTACTGATACTACCGATGCTGCAAAAATTTATATACCATCAATGCTTTCAGTTGAAAAAGGAAAGACAATTTCAGTTCCTGTTATGATTAGCAATAACAAAGGCTTGATGGGCTATAGACTAACTTTTACCTATGATTCTACCCAACTTGAAATTGAGTCTGTAACTAATGGCGAAAATTTTGCTGGTAATATATCTGATAGCATAGGTAATACTAATGGAACATTTGATGTCGTATGGAATAGCACAGAAGATAATACCTCAAATGATACCTTGTTGTATTTGAACTTCAAAAATATTGCAAATTTAGGTGAAAGTGGAAAAGATTCCACGATTGGAATTTCCTATACTGCTAGTGATACATTTAATGAAAATTACGAGGATGTTGAATTTAGTTGTACGGATGGAACATTAAGACTATGTCCTGGACATAAATATAGTGAGAATGTAACAAAGCCTACTTGTAAAAGGCAAGGGTACACTTGGTATCGCTGTCATTATTGTTATTCTCAATATAATACAGATTTTGTTGAACCTTTAGGTCACTATTATGTGTATCAAAAAGATACAAGTTCAGTTGTAGTAAATAAGTACACAATGACTTATAAATGTAAAGATTGCACTACAAAATATTCAACTAATGGTGATGATGTGATGAACTTGTTTACTAATGAGTTTATCAATACAGAACCAATAAGAAGTGATTTGAATAGTCAATTATTAGATACAAACAATGACGGCATTATCAACGCAAAAGATTATGCAATGATTATGCATGCAAGTCAGTCAAAGTAAAGGAGATAAATCAATGAAAAAATTTAGTAAAAAATTCTTATCAATTATTTTGTCACTGCTGATGGTAATAACAATTTTACCAGCAGGAATGATAACTGCTGAAGCAGCTGTAGATACCACATATGTATCAAATCGATTAAATACCGTAATAAATGAATGGAATAAGAAATATTGGACTACAAATGGTAAACCAGCAAGTTCTTATAAAGATTCAAATTATTATAATGGTTGGCAGTGTTATGGATTTGCAGCATATACATTTAATAGAATATTTGAATCTGGATGTATTGGTGCCTACAATAAAAGTTATACTAATGGATATAAAAAAGGGTCATATATTCCATATCCTAATGGTGCAAGAGAAGTAGCAAAAACGAATTCTATTACGCAAGCAAATGTGAAAAATGTGTTGATTCAAGCTAGGCCTGGTGACTTTGTTCAATGGAGTTATAAAAACAGAGACTCCCAGCACTCTATAATAATTATTAGTTCAACGTCAAACGGTATTAACTATTTCGATTGTAATGGTGATGGTAAATGCGGAGTTGCTACAAGATACATATCATATAGTCAACTTGGTACAACTGGGCTTAACAGTAGAAATTATAATTATCAACTTGCAGGCTTATCATTGTACACGTCAACAAAATATGAAAAATTGTCTCCACCAAAAGTAACCGTTCCTAATACACCAAGTACACCAAATGTTTCCGTTACAGATATTGCTCAAGGTAATAGTATAACAATAACATGGAACTCTGTAAGTAATGCTACGGGTTATAAAGTAGCAATTAGAGGTGCGGAAACGAAAGATATTGATGTTGGAAATACAACATCATATACCTATAAATTGAATAATGCATCAACTTATAATTTTCATGTATTAGCGTATAATTCTGCTGGTTCAAGTAATTGGAGTGGATACAGAACATGTACAGCACATAGTCCTGTAACAGTTACCTTTACTGATTGGGATGGAACTTTGTTAAAAACACAAACAGTAAATTGGGGCTCAAGTGCATCTACGCCAGCTATTCCAGTAAGAAAGGGATATACTTTTGCTGGATGGGATGGCACATATCAAAATCTAAAATCTAACAGTACGGTTAAAGCACAATACAAAATCAATCAATATACTGTAAATTTCTTAGATAAAAATCAGAAAATTATTAAAACTGAAAAAGTAGATTTTGGCAGTGATGCAACTCCACCTACTGACACAAATGCCCCAACAGGTTATTCCTTTGTTGGATGGGATAGCGAAAGTTATAAAAATGTCTATACTGACGCAAACAATAAAACAATCAATGTCCAAGGTATATACGAATGGAGTAATAACGATTTGCCAATAGTAGCAAATATTACTTCTGCTAAAAGACAATCTGACGGTTATTATGTTTACTTTGATTTGACAAATTATCCAAATGCAATTACTAGGGGACGTGCAGTTGTCTCATTAAAGACTGCAAGTGGAAAGCTCGTTGATATGTCGGAATCTTCTGCATTCAGTATTGCCAAGGATGCTACCAAGACAGGTATGGAAGTATTTATTCCATCTGATAAAGCAGCAACACAGGTTGAAGTTATAGTAGTTGATAGCTATTCATCAGGTGTACCTATCTCAACAGCAGTTATGGCAACTATTGATCAAGGCTTGATGTGGTCCGATTGGTCAACAGAAGAACCAGCAGATACTACCGATTTGGAAGTTGAAAGCAAGGTTCAATATAGATATAGCGACAAAGAAACAACAACCGGAAACACAACTTCGTTGACAGGATGGACTTATGATGGAACGAGATCTGAAAGTGTTGGTAACTGGTCTTCATGGTCATGGAGTAGTGTAAGTGCTTATACAAACGAGAGTTCAAAAAGAGAAGTACAAACCCAATCTGCAGTAAAATCATATAACTATAAAACAGTATGGAATTATTATAGATGGGCAGCTCAATATTCAGGAGGCTATAGCTCTGCTTGGCAAACATCAAATCATCCTAACAGCTATTCATATTCATTCGATAGTGCTTTAGGTGGTGCATATACTACTAGCCAAGGAGTAACTGGTTATAAGTGGTATTATAATGGATCTAATTATTGTGTTCTTTATGCTTGCTCACAGGCAACTTCTCAGGTTCAGACGTCTGCAAATTATGCAACACAATATAGATACAGAGATACAAAATATACATATAATTTCTATCGCTGGAAGGATTGGTCCGACTGGAGCGATGAGGAAATAACTGCAACAAGCAATAAGCAGGTTGAAACTCAAACTGTTTATAGATACAAGAGTGTTTCAGCGGCTACTGAAGATGATTCTGGAAAAGAATATACAATTAGTAACAAGCTATCAAGCGATTTCGCTGGCAAGCAGATTACACTATATGTTTATGGTTATACCGGTGCATCTGATTATACTAATGAGTATATCGGTCAATCAACAGTTGCAGAAGATGGTTCATATTCGTTCACATTCAAACTACGTGAAGAACCTACTATTGCAACCGGTGATTTCACTGTTGCTATCGGTATTGAAGGTACAACGGATTTAATCACTATTGATACAATTGAGGCTCCAAAGCCACAATATACTGTTAATTTCTATGATTGGGATGGCACAGTAATTGATACACAGCTTGTAACTAAGGGCGAAAATGCGACTCTACCTTCAAATCCTACAAAAGAAGGATATAATTTTGTAGGATGGGATAAGACCAATACAAACATAACTGCCGATACAGATATTTATGCTGATTTTGAAAAGCAAGAATTTACAGTCGTTTTTGTTGACTGGGCAAACCAGGTGCTAAAAACAGAAATATTTGAATATGGTGATGTATTAACAGCTCCTGATTTTAGCGATATTGAAGGTTATACCTGTGAAGGTTGGGACGAAATTAATGCTGGCAATACCATTGTTACATCAAATATGATCGTAACAGCAAAGTATGATATTAATACTTATACGGTTAACTTCTATGATTTTGATGGCAATGTGATCGACACTCAAACAGTTGAATATAATTCATCTGCTGAAGCTCCAAGCACTGTTGATGAATCAAGTGATGGAAAACAATTTGCAGGTTGGTTCAATCCAGAAGAATACGAAAATGTTAGCCACGATGTTAACGTGTATCCAGCATATTATTTTGAAGAAACAACTGAAGAACCTGTTGCTAATTATGATAGTGGCGAGTATGACACTAAACTTAATTTGACATTATCAGTTGATGATTCAAATGCTGTAATTTATTATTATTTGAATGATGATGAAACCACTGAAAAAATTTATACTGGTTCAATAACAGTTGATAAAACTTGTTCAATTACTTATTATGCTACATCACTTGGAAAGAATGATAGCGAAAAGACTACAAACTATTATTGCATAAATTCTGGTGAGCCAAGCGAATGGATGCTTTATTCAGAACTACCATCAGAAGTGATTCAAAATGCAAGTGAGTATTTGCTTGAAAATGATACCGGCTATAGATACAAGAATACTGTAGAAACAAGCAATGGTACAGAAGCTTCAAACTATGAAGAAGAAGGATGGCTGTTTGATTCAACAAAGTATTCGGATTGGACAGATTGGCAGGATGAAGAAATTTCTATTGACTCTTCAAAAATAGACTTTGAAGTTGACACACAAGAGGTTGCAGATACAACAGTAACCAATTATCAATATTCACATTACAAATATGTTGATGGTGACGGAACAACTCAATATTCACCTACTGAGGTTAGTGGATTTGATTGCACACTCGAAACTATTACATTGGAATCAAAGTTGAGCATTGCTGGTTTCACAGATGATAGCATAAGTTACTATAACTATAATAGCCAGCAATGGTTCAAGCAAACAAAGGTTAACGGAACCAAGATACAGTATCGTTCACACTATCAAATTGCTACTTATTATCAGTGGACTAACTGGACAACTGATGCTCCAACATCAAATGAAAAACGTGAATACGAAACTAATGATGTATATAGATATACGAATAAAAAATATCATATTGTAACAATACATAATGAAAATTTCGAAAATGATATTATAATTTTGTCAGAAGACAACAAAACATTAGATTTTCATAGTATTGCTGAAATTAACGGTTATACATGTGAAGGATTTTACATGGATAGTGAACTAACAAATAAATTAGATACATCATTACCTGTTACTAGGGAACTATATTTATATGTTAATTACAGCCCGATACCTTATACAGTTACCTTCCAAATGCAAGATGGCACTGAACTTGATACACAAACTGTTCTTTATGGCGAATCTGCAACAGCTCCAGCAACTGATTCTGTACCAGGATATGTATTTGCTGGATGGGATAAAGATTTCGATGCAATTACTGAAGATACAGTTGTGACAGGTAAATATGTAAAGGAATCAGAGTATGCCTACATCACATTGAACTGTGATAAATTGACTATGGATAAAGGAAACAGTTCAATCCTATCCTATAGTTTAACTCCATCTAATTTAACAAATGAGGAAATTACTTGGTCATCAAGTGATGGTGGTGTTGCTACAGTCGATGAAAATGGTATTGTAAAAGCAATTGGTGTAGGCATAGCAACTATAACAGCTACTGTTACTTCATCAAAAGAAAAGGCAACTTGTCTTGTGACTGTTGGCTCTTCAACAAGCGATAACATTGTTTTATCTAACAACAGCACATTAAATTATGATTCACTTGGATATTTGAGAAGAATTAAGTTCAATTCAACAGTTGAAGATATTATGGCACAATTCCAAAATGCCGAACTTTCATTCGTAAAAATTGACGGAACAACATTAGACTCTACTGATAATGTTGGTACTGGCACAAAAATTAATCTTTACAAAGATGGAGAGATTATTGATACCAATACGGTTATTGTAACTGCTGATATGACAGGTGATGGTATTATTAGTAACCGTGATGTAGTTATGTTTAATAAGTACCAAGTAAGCAAAATTACACCAGATGAATGTCAAATTCTGGCAATGGATGTTAACGGTGATGGTTATGTAAATAACAAGGATGCTGCCATGGTTGCAAGATACCTTGTTGGTAAAGAAACATTATAAATTTAAAGCCGGTCACTTTTGTGGCTGGCTAGGAAGTAAATTATGAAAAAATTTCTAGCTTTAATAGTTACTTTGTTACTGATTTTTCAAGTTAATATCATTGCTTTTGCTGATACAACACCTACTGTATTTGCTGATGATGTTGTACTAACAGAGAATGAAACATTAATACCAATTAAAATTGAAGGTAATTCCGGTTTGATGGGATTTAAATTTAATGTTAAATATGATTCAACAAAAGTAAAAATCAAGTCAGTTACAAAAGGTGATTTTTGTAGCAAAGGCAATTTTGTTACAAATTTTGGTACGAATGATAGTACATTTGATGTCGTTTGGAACTATACAGAAAACATTACAAGCGATGGTACATTGTTCACTTTATCAGCAAAGTCTGAAGATGGTGCAAATGGTAGTTCAAAAATTGAGCTTTCTTATTCACAACCTGATACTTTTGATGTTACATACAAGGACGTAAAACTTGATTGCAAAAGTATTGATGTAAGTTTTTCTGAAGCATCAAAAACTACTACAAAGGTTACAACTGAATCAAACTCAACAACAGTTAAATCTAATACTTGGGTCGCCGATGATAAACAATTTATGGAAGCAGTAGATACCACTCTTAGACAAGAGGGCGTTGAATCATTGGATGATGTAAAAGATAAGTATGCTTTTATAAAAGAACTTAATAAAAATCTTAATACTATAACAGGTTCAAATGATAATAAAATAGTTGATTTTGATTCACTTAAGGATACCTATAAAAACAGTTATTCCAATGAATTTATTAAAGAAGTAACAAACAATATTGATGACGAAAAAGTTCAAGAAATATTAAATGATACTTTGAAGGAATATGGCGTTGACGATGTTAGAAAGTTAAGTGATGAAGATAAACCAAAATTCATCAAGGAATTTCAACAAAAACTCCAAGATGAAGATGCTGATGTTCCAAATATATCAGAAGATTTATCCACAGATGAAGCTGTTGATGTTATAAGCAAACTTGACAAATCAACAGAACCTGATGAAACAGAGGAAGTTACTTCAAATGAACAAAGCAATTCAAAAAACATTTGGATTATTGCAGGTTCAGTAGTAGCAGTTATTGCTGTAATTGCTATAATTATACTTTTAATTTTGAAAAGAAAAAATCGTTCTAAACGATAAATATTATCGTTCAGATATAGGGTAGTTAAGGAGAATGGCAGTCGAAAGACTGCCACTTTCCATCCCAAGAACTTCACTTGAACCCCTTTATCAAATTTTGAACCCCCTTGCATATTTTTGAACCCCTAGTTCATTGTATCAACATAGCAAGAGAAGGACACTTTTAGCCTTTTGAGCAGCAATGTTCAAAAGGCTTTATTTATGCCAAAAGCCGCATAAATAAAGGGATTTCACGGTATGATGGACTTTGTTTCGGATGACGGAATAGGTGATGTTACATTCGTGGTACAGTTCAAATATTTGTTTAACAGTATCGGCGTTGTGCTTTTGGATTATATCGCCATCGGTATAAACGGTTGTACAATTATAAATAACACCGAACATTTTAAACTTATGGAATGTTAAATTACAAAAAAGTTTATATAAATCGGTATAACAAAAAGTAAAAATAGGTTGTTCTTTCGGTTGTATGTTACACAGAAAAAACAGCTTATTTTTGTGACATCCTACAAAAATTTGAAAAGATATTGAATTTTTTCGTAAAGGTGATATAGTATTAATTGTAGAAAGGGTGAGTAGCCACTCACCCGATTAAAACAACAGGAGGAAAATACTATGAATGATTACATTGAAAAGGTAATTGCAACCGTTGAACGCAGGGATAATGCGAAACCTGAATATATCCAGTGCGTTAAGGAAGTTTTTAGGTCACTTGAGGCTGTTATAGAGCAGCATCCCGAGTATGTAGAGGATGATTTGCTTCAGCGTATGGCAGAGCCTGACAGACTTATTACATTCCGTATTGCATGGGTTGACGACGCAGGAAAGACACAAATTAACAGAGGCTATCGTGTTCAGTTCAACTCGGCTATCGGTCCGTACAAGGGCGGTCTTCGTTTTCATCCGAGCGTAAATTCATCGATTATGTATTTCCTCGGCTTTGAGCAAACTTTCAAAAACTCGCTCACAGGTTTGCCGATGGGCGGTGCGAAAGGCGGTTCCGACTTTGACCCGAGAGGTAAGAGTAAGGGCGAAATTATGAGATTTTGCCAAGCGTTTATGACCGAACTTTACAGACATATCGGCCCTAATGTCGATGTTCCGGCAGGTGATATCGGCGTCGGCTCAAGAGAAATCGGCTTCCTTTTCGGTCAATATAAGCGTATTTCGGACGCATTTGAAAACGGCGTAATTACCGGTAAAGGTCTTTCTTACGGCGGTTCGCTTATCAGACCTGAAGCTACCGGTTACGGTGCCGTATATTATACACAAGAAGTACTTAAGCATGCAGGCGAATCTATCAAAGATAAAACTGTTGCCGTTTCAGGCTTTGGTAATGTTGCGTGGGGTGCTTGCAAAAAACTTGCACAACTCGGTGCAAAGCCTGTTACAATTTCAGGTCCTGACGGTTATGTATATGATAAGGATGGCATTGTTACAGATGAAAAAATAAATTATCTTCTTGAAATGAGGGCTTCGGGCAGAGACAGATGTCAGGATTATGCCGACAAATTCGGTGTGCCTTTCTTCCCGGGTGAAAAACCTTGGGGCGAAAAGGTTGACATTGCTATGCCTTGTGCAACTCAAAATGAAATTACTATTGAAGAGGCTAAGAAGATTATTGCTAACGGCACAAAGTATTACATAGAAGTTGCCAATATGCCGACAACCGAAGACGCACTTAATTTGTTTATTGATACCGACGGAATTACCGTTGCACCGTCAAAGGCAGTTAATGCAGGCGGTGTATGCGTTTCCGGTCTTGAAATGAGCCAGAACTCCCAGCGTCTTTCATGGACGGCTGAAGAAGTTGACGAAAAACTTCATCATGCTATGATTAATATTTACAAGAATTCCGTTGCCGCCGCAGAAAAATACGGTCTCGGATACAATCTTGTTGCCGGTGCTAATATCGCAGGCTTTGAAAAAGTAGCACAGGCCATGATGGAACAGGGTATTTATTAATGAATTTTTTACCGGTTTTGAATTGAATTTGAGTAATTTTTTGAAAAAACTGTTGACAAATTGATTTTTGTGTGTTAGAGTTAAGAAAACCGATGAGAAAGAGTAAGTAAGTTTTTTACCGCTTTTCAGAGAGTTGCCGACGGTGGGATGGCGATAGGTAAGGGAAAAACCGAATGGACTTTTGAGGGCGATCCGAAATTACAGTAGGTGAGACGGAGCTGGCACTTCGTTAACAACGGTCTGCGCATGGTAGTGCGTGTAGAGTGGGCACAGTATATGTGTCAAGACGGGTGGCACCGCAGGAGATTGATTTATCACTCTTGTCCCGACAGAAATGTCAGGACAAGAGTTTTTTTATTTGTCAAAGGAGAAACGAAATGTTTATTTTGAAAAGGCGATGGCGAAAGTGAGTTTTGCACAATCATTAAAAACAAAAAACAAAACATCATTTTTTAACATCGAAAGGAAAACTTATTATGAAAAAGTTTAAGAAAATTATCGCAGTACTCACAGCAATTTCAATTATCTTCGCATTTGCGGCATGCAGCAAAAAAACTGCAGACAGCACCGACACATCTTCAACAACAAAGACCTATAAAGTAGGCATTTGTAATTATGTTGACGATGCTTCGCTTAACCAAATCGTTGAAAACATTCAGTCACAGCTCAAAACTTTGGGTGAAGAAAACAATGTAACATTTGATGTAACTGTTGAAAACTGCAACGCAGACGCTTCGGTTATGAATCAAATCATTTCAAACTACATCTCAACAAATGTTGACCTTATGGTTGGTGTTGCAACACCTGTAGCAGTTGCAATGCAGGCAGCAACGGAAGATAATAAAATTCCTGTTGTATTTGCCGCTGTTTCGGACCCTGTAGGTGCAGGCTTGGTTGCAGATAAGGACGCACCGGGTGCAAATGTAACAGGTACTTCCGACTATCTTAATACTGATGCCATTATGGATTTGATTTTTGCAAATAACGAAAAGGCAAGCAACATTGCTCTTCTTTACGATATGGGTCAGGATTCGTCAAAAACCCCTATTGAAAACGCAAAGAAATACCTTGATGAAAAAGGCGTTTCATACAAAGAATACACGGGCACAAATGTAACTGAAGTTCAGCAGGCTGTTTCAACTATCATCAACGATAAGTGCGACGCTGTGTTTACTCCGACCGACAACACAATTATGACAGCAGAACTTTCAATTTACGAAGACCTTGCAAAGGTAGGTATCCCTCATTACACAGGTGCCGATTCATTCGCACTCAACGGTGCATTCCTCGGCTACGGTGTTGACTATGCCGCTCTCGGTCAGCAAACAGCAGATATGATTTCAGACATTCTTGTAAACGGCAAGGACCCGTCAACATATCCTGTAAAATTCTTTGATAACGGCACAGCAACAATCAATACAGAAACCTGCTCAACACTTGGCTACAATCTTGACGATGTAAAAACAAAGTCAAATCCGTTCTGCACAGAAATTAAAGAAATCCAAACAGCAGAAAGCTTTGAATAATCTATAATTAATTATTATGGCACCTTGCATTTTGCAGGGTGCCGTAGACTGTAGATAAAGTTCCTGAACTGTGTTCAAATTCGCAAGAAACAAAATTCGGAAACTTTATGAACAGCCTATTATTTTATTATTTTAACGAAAGACAATGGTGAAAACAATGTCAACTTTAGCTTCAATTTTTGATGCGGGGCAAATGCAAACCGTTTTGGAACTCGGCTTAATCACTTCGCTTACGGTGCTTGCACTTTTCCTCAGCTACACAATGCTTAATGTGTGCGACCTTTCAACCGACGGTTGCTTCACTCTCGGCGCGGCAGTCGGTGCGATAGTCGCTTTAAACGGTCATCCGATTTTGTCAATTCCGCTTGCAATGCTTGCCGGTGTCGCCTCGGGCTTGATTACTGCACTGTTGCAAACCGTTCTCGGTATAGACAGCCTCCTTGCGGGTATTGTAGTTAATACAGGACTGTATTCGATTAACATTGCGGTTATGAAAAAATCGTCATTGCTCAATCTCAACAGTGTTGACACTGTTTTTTCACTTCTTAAATCAAAACTTGACGGCACGGCACTCGAGGGCAAACAAGCCCTTATTATTGCGACTTTGGCAGTATTTTTTGTTGTGCTGTTTTTGTCATTGTTCCTCAAAACAAAGCTCGGTCTTTCAATTCGTGCAACGGGTAACAATCCCGATATGGTAAAATCATCGTCAATCAATCCGATTGTTACAACAATTATCGGTCTTTGTATTGCAAACTCGTTCACCGCTTTGTCGGGTTGCTTGCTTGCACAGGCTCAAAAACAGGCAGAAATCAATATCGGCACAGGTATGGTAACGGTTGCACTCGCTTCACTTCTTATCGGCGGTGTGTTTGTCAGACGGGGCAAAATTCCGCTTCGTGCAATCGGTGCGGTTATCGGTGCGGTTGTATTCCGCTTGGTTTACCAAATCGCAATCGGCCTTCATATGCCGCCGTTTATGCTCAAATTCGTATCGTCTGTAATCGTAATTATCGCAATTGCAGGACCGTATCTCAAAACAAAAATGCCTGAATATATCAGAAAAGCAAAACTTCGCTCGGGAAAGAAGGTGCAATAATGCTCACATTGTCAGATGTAAAAATGGTATTCTTTAAGGGCACACCCGACGCAAAGGTGGCACTTAACAATCTTTCCCTTAAGGTTAACAAGGGCGATTTTATTACAATTATCGGTGCAAACGGCGCAGGCAAGTCAACGCTTTTCAACGCTATTGCCGGCACATATCTTACCGACGAGGGCAGAATTTTGCTTGAGGGTAAGGATATAACCGCTATGCCGGAGCACAAGCGTGCACGCTTTATCGGCAGACTTTTTCAAGACCCTATGAAGGGCAGTGCACCCGGTATGAGCATTGAAGAAAATCTTGCTCTTGCCGCAGGTCACGGCGGATGGCTCAGCACCGTTTCAAAAAAAGATAAAAAGATTTTTAGAGAAAAACTTGCTCTTTTGGGTATGGGACTTGAGGACAGAATGAATTCACCCGTGGGACTTCTTTCGGGCGGTCAGCGTCAGGCTCTTACTCTTATGATGGCAACAATCAATCCGCCGAAGATTTTGCTCCTTGACGAGCATACGGCGGCTCTTGACCCGGGTACAGCCGAAAAGGTGCTCAATCTCACCACTCAAATAGTGGATGAAAACAAAATTACCTGTCTTATGATTACCCACAATATGCAGTCTGCGCTCGACCTCGGCAACCGCACGATTATGATGGATAAGGGCAGAGTCGTTTATGATGTGGCAAACGAGGAGCGTGCCGGACTTACCGTTCCTGACCTCCTTGAAAAGTTCAAAATTTCCGTCGGCGAAAATCTTGATAACGACAGAATGCTTCTGTCATAATGTAAAGTGTATATAATCAAAAAAATGGCTACCCGAGCGGATAGTCATTTTTATTTGTTTAACCGTTTGGCAATATAGGTTAATAGTTTTATGTCATCATTGTTTAATTGTTTTGCCTCTGTTTGAAGTTCATTTAGTGCTATTAGTTCTGTTCCTTTTTCGTTAAAAAATTCGGACGGTGTGATATTAAAGTATTCGCAAATGGAAATAAATTCAATCATAGAAGGAAGTGCTCTGCCTGATGAAATGCTTTGTATATAACTTTTGCTGTGACCCAAATCAAGGCTCATTTTGTATTCCGAAACATTTTTTTGCAAACGCAATTCGGTAATTCTGTTTCGTATAAATTGCTCATACATATTACCACCTCATACTCATTTTACACTAATTTAATCGGTAATATTCACGATAACATTACCGATTAAACTTGACTTGTACCGATATAATTAGTATAATTAACATAATATAAACAATACAATTAATAGTATAGTGGTTTGTTGGAAAGGAGATAATATGTCATATGAAAAACGAAAATAATTTGTTTAATAATGAAGAACGAAAAAATAAATATGATTATTTAATAATTATATTCGCGTATGTTAGTATAATCGGAATACTAATATCTGTAATCAATATGGATTGCGTTAATTCTTTATTCGTTATTCCGAGCTTGGTTAATATTGTCTCTTTTATAATAAACATTATGAGTAGCAATAAAAAATTAACAAAAATATGTACCGCCATCGGCGTAATTTCAGGACTTGTTGCAACAATAGTTAATATTGGGGTAATTGTAAAATTACACTTGGTATAAAGGGTTGAATTGACGGCGGTTTGGTTGTCTTTATTTTTTTATAAAAACAACCCCCGGGGAGGCTTGTTTTGAATTTTTGGGTATGATAATATACACAAAGAAAAAACAAGGAGAAAACTTATGCACATTCCGGAAAACTATCTTTCCCCGGCTACCTGTGCGGTTATGACAGCCGCTACAATTCCTGCATGGGGATATTCAATCAAAAAAGTATCAAAGGAAATTACAAAAGATAAAATGCCGCTACTCGGTATATTTGCCGCTTTTTCATTCGTTGCAATGATGTTCAACATCCCGATTGTCGGAGGTTCAACGGGTCACGCAGTAGGCGGAACGCTGATTGCCATACTTTTGGGACCCGAGGCGGCGTGTTTGTCGGTCAGCGTGACGCTGATTTTGCAAGCGTTGCTGTTTGGCGACGGCGGTGTGCTTGCAATCGGTGCAAACTGCTTCAATATGGCTTTTGTGTTGCCTTTTGTCGGCTATGCCGTGTATAATCTTATTACCCGAAAAATCAAAAATAAAAACGGAAAGTTTATCGGTGCGGCTGTCGGCAGTTATGTAGGCATCAACTGTGCGGCACTGTGTGCGGCTGTCGAGTTCGGTATTCAGCCTCTGCTTTTCAAATCCGCAGACGGTCAGGCGCTCTATTGCCCTTACGGACTCAATGTGTCAATCCCTGCGATGATGGCGGAACACCTCACACTTTTCGGCTTGGCAGAAGCGATATTTACTGTTGCAATGCTTGCCTTTGTTACTTCGACATCGCCGGAAATTATGGCAAAACAACCGAGAACGAAAAAAGGCAACACTTTTATTGGTGTGCTTCTTGCAGTGCTTACACTCGCAACCCCTATCGGACTTTTAGCTTCCGGCACGGCTTGGGGCGAATGGGGAGCAGACGAAATGACCGACCTTGTCGGCTATGTTCCTAAGGGTCTTGCAAGCGGTCCTCTCTCAACATTTGAGGCGATTTGCCCGGATTATTCAATCGGCGGTCTGCCTGAGTGGATTGGATATATTTTGTGTGCCGTTATCGGTATTGCAATTTCAACAATTTTGTTTAAGCTTGTCGGCACATTTATGAAATCAAAGGTTGACTATGACTGAAAATGAAATACCGTCATGGTTGACGGTAAAAGAGGACTATATTCCGCCCAAGGATAACCGCAATTTTATTACGAAGTCGCAAAAATCCGTTGTGGCGGTGATGTCAAAATATAAAGTTAACAGCGGTGTATACAAGACGAAGGAAGCGAACACTTCCGTTCGTCTTTTTGCCGTTTTATTGCTGATAATTCTTACTGCTGTGGCAAAAAATTACAGCTTCGTTTTGTTTATGCTCGGAGTTACTGCGGTCAGAGTTGCACTTCTCAAGGCGGACAAAATCAGGGCACTTTTTAAAGTGCTTATTCCTGCGATGTTAATATCGACTGTCATTCTACTTCCGGCTGTTTTTATGGGACACCCGAAAACGCTGCTCACGGTTCTCGGCAAGGTGATTGTCAGCACAAGCCTTATTATGTCGGTCAATTTGACCGCTCCGTTTAACAGCATAACCTCGTCGCTCAAATCGTTTCACATTCCTGATGTGGTGATTTTCACCTTTGATTTTACGGTTAAATACATTTTGATTTTGAGCGAGATTTGCTTTGAAATGTTGACGGCGCTTAAAATTCGTTCAATCGGCAAGAATGACAACAAAAAATCCTCGGCTTCGGGAATACTCGGCACGGTGTTTATCAAAGCTAAGCAGTCGGGCGAAGAAACGGTTAAAGCTATGGAATGTCGAGGCTTTGGCGGTAAATACACGGTTACAAGACACGAAAAATTAAAGGCAAAAGACTTTTTGTATATGCTTTTTGTTGCCTGTGCGGTGGGAATTTTTGTTTATTTTGAGGTGATTGCAAAATGATTAATCTTAATGATATTTGCTTTGCATACGACAGCACTCCCGTGCTGAAGCATTTTAATGCGGAGATAAACGACGGCGAATTTGTTGTTATAAAAGGCGATAACGGTTGCGGCAAAAGTACGCTTTTGAATATCATAAATGCGTTGGAGTTCCCCGAAATCGGAATATATACCTTTGACGGAACGGAAATTAATAAAAGCTCAATGAAAAACGAGCAATTCGCAAAAGCGTTTCATCAAAAAATCGGCTATATTTTTCAAAATACGGACGCACAACTGTTTTGCTCAAGTGTGTATGATGAAATAGCCTTTGCACCACGCCAAATGCAACTTGACGAAAATGAAATTGCAAAGCGTGTTGACGATATGCTTGCCCTCACCGGCACGGAGCACCTCAAGGAGCGTGCACCTTTTCATCTTTCGATGGGGGAAAAGAAAAAGGTTGCCGTGGCGTCTGTGCTTGCAATGAATCCGCAAACGCTGATTCTTGATGAACCGATGAATTTCCTTGACAAAAAATCAAGACTGTGGCTTGTAGATTTTCTCGGCAAAATGCACTCTGTCGGCAAAACGGTAATAATCGTCTCACATACCGACGACTTTGACAAGATGACAGATATGGTTATAAATTTATAAAATGGGCTTTGACAATGGGAAATAACGGGTTTATTCCTATTGATAAAAATATAATTTGTTGTTATAATATAGATTAGATATTTTGTGCAGGAGGGGTAAGCGGCTTTGCTGCCGTTTTTGTTATGAGCACGATGGACAAGCAAAAAATATTGATAGCTGATAATTCGCAAATCAACAGAATGATTTTAGCGGAACTTTTGAGTGATGAATATGAGATTTTGCAAGCTGCCAACGGTTGTGAGGCGGTTTCTGTTATTTCCGAAAATCTTGATGAAATAGAGCTTGTGGTGCTCGACCTTGTTATGCCTGTTATGGACGGCTTTAAGACACTCCGTGTTATGAAAGAACGAGGTTGGCTTACAACCGTTCCTGTTATTGTTATTTCATCGAATGATGAAATGTTTTTGGAAGAAGCGTATAAAATCGGGGTTGTGGATTATATTAAACGACCGTACAATAGTGCGACTATTCATAACCGTATAAAAAACACGCTTGCACTTTACAGAAAACAAAAGCAACTTATGGGTATGGTTGAAGAGCAAATTGCCGAAACGGAAATTTACAGCCGTCAGATGATAGATGCTTTGGGCAATATTGTTGAATTCAGAAACGGCGAGAGCAATCTTCATATCCATAATGTTCAGACTGTTTCACGCATTTTGCTTGAGCGTGTTGCCGAAATTACGGATCGTTATGAGTTGACGAACAGAAAAATTATGCTCATATCTACGGCTTCCGCACTCCATGATATAGGCAAAATCGCTATAGATGAAAAAGTGCTTAATAAGCCGGGCAGACTCACTACGGACGAATTTGAAATTATAAAAAAACATTCGGCAATAGGCTCCGATATGATAAAGGCAATGCCGGGATTTGACAAAAGAGTAAAAAACGAAAACGGGATATATAAATATGCTTATGAAATATGCCGATGGCACCACGAAAGGTGGGACGGTTTTGGCTATCCGGACGGGCTGAAAGGCGAAGAAATCCCTATTTCCGCACAGGTTGTCGCTTTGGCAGATGTGTATGACGCGCTTACAAGCGAGCGTTGTTACAAGTCGGCTTATGACCACGAAACGGCTGTTAAAATGATACTTGCCGGCGAATGCGGGGCTTTTAATCCGTTGCTTTTGAACAGTTTAAGCGATTGTTCTGACTACCTTTGCAAGATTGTGCACGGCAGAAAGAATATGCCGGGCGAAGATACCATGGCGTTCAGAGTTACAAAAGAACTCATTGCCGACAAACTGAATTCGCAAGATGACAATGAGGACGATAAGAAATATCTTTTGTTTTTTGAAAATGCGAAGCGTAAGTTTTTTTCAAACGGCATAAAGGAAATTCAAATCGAATACGATATAGACTACGGTATGGTTACTGTGTCGGATTACGGTGTTAGACTTTTGAATCTTGACAGCTCAATGATTGATATGCACACTTTTCGTGAACTCAGTAAGGGAAACGGCAACTACGATAAGCTGATTGATATGATTAATCAAACAACACCGAATATTCCGATTTTTAATGGCACGGCTCATCTTGAACATGATGGCAAAAAGTATAAGTGCGAAGTTAAGATTATGTCGCTGTGGACGGGTGACACGGTTCTTAAGCGTAAAAGTGTTGTTATGCGTATTATACCGAGCAACAGTTTTGAGAGTATTGACACAATCGATATGAAAAACTACAACGACAGCGGGTTTGAAGTTTTTGCCGAACAAATCAAAAAAGTGTTTGATGTTGTGCGTGTGGTTGACCCGATTGAAACGAATATTGTAAGCAACAAAACTTTTGAGGGCGATGTTGACAAGGCACAAAAAACGGGCAGACTCAAATGTTATTCTATTTGGGGCAGAAACGAGCGTTGCCAAAACTGCATATCGTACAAAACTTTTAAAACCAAAAAAACACACTCGAAGCTTGAATTTTTGAACGACAGCGTGTACCAAGTCTTTTCCAAATATATGGAAATTGACGGTCATCCGAGAGTGGTTGAAATGGTGTATCAAAACAGAAGCGATTTGCTGTTTGACGCTTACGGTAAAAATGATTTTATCAATTATGTCAACAGCTATAACCGTAAGCTTTACCGTGACCCGCTTACAGACACGCTTAACCGTCGTTATTTTGACGATGTGGGTAAGCAATTGAAAAATGTCACCGCTGTTTGTATGATTGATATAGACGGATTTAAGGCGATTAACGATAATTACAGTCATATTGTCGGTGATAAGGCTATTGCTGCCGTTGCAAAAGCAATAACCGCCAATATCGGACAAAATGACAAATTGATTCGCTACGGCGGAGACGAATTTGTGTTGTTATTTGTTGGCGTTAACGAGACCGAGTTTACCGCTACGCTTCAAAATTTAGTTAATGCGGTCGGTGAAATAGAATTTGAGGAAATGCCGAATTACCGATTTTCAATTACAATCGGCGGCAAATACGGCAAAGAAAATACGGA
The DNA here is from genome assembly GCA_963661495.1 of bacterium. GTDB lineage: Bacteria > Bacillota > Clostridia > Oscillospirales > Acutalibacteraceae > Eubacterium_R. The sequence goes on along the minus strand of CAVLCA010000012.1, from coordinate 52,676 downwards.
ACTTGCAATTAACGATGCCGACAGGCTTTTGTATTTCGGCAAAATAAATAATAAACGCATCGTTACGGAATTTGAGCAAAATAAAGGAAGTGAGTAATATGCAAATCAAAGAATTTTACAAAGCAATCGGAAGCGATTATCAAAAAGTATTTTCACGGCTTTGCTCAAATGAGCTTATAATGAAGTATGTAAATGCGTTTTCACATGACGAAAGCTACGACAGGTTTGTGACGGAATATCAAAACGGAAATTTGGAGGAGGCTTATAGGGCGATATATTCGCTTAAAGGTATAAGTCTTAATCTTGGGTTCTATCTTCTTTCAAAATCGTGTATTAAAATTTCCGAGGCGTTGCGTGGAGGCGAAAACGGTGTAACTGCACAAATGATTGAGGAATTAACACAAAATTATAATCTCGTTGTTGAAAACATCAAAAAGATTGAAAATTGATTGTGAAAAATTTACAAATATTTTTTTGAATTTTCTATTGACAAACGGATTTTTATTTGATATACTTGCCTTGCAATCGAGAGAAATCTCTGAAATTTTTAAGTTAATATTTGGCAAACTGTCGGAAACGGCAGGACGCAAAGTTATGAACCTAAAGTATTTACTATGGTAGTCAAACCGCAGATTGTTTTACAGTTTGCGGTTTTTATTTTTACAAACAACCCGTAAATTACAAATAATTCGTAAAGGAGATAATAATTATGAAAAAGAGTATGAAAAAAATTGCTGCGGCAGTAATTCTTGTTATGTTTATCGTATCAATGTTCCCTGTAAGTGCATTTGCAGCATCGAGCAAAACGGTTAACGCTTCGTTTTACCTTTTGAACTCGGGTCTTCCGGTTCCTGTAGGTACGGCAAGCCAGCCAAAGAGCAATTATTCGGCAGCAGGCAACGGTAAAATCACAGTTACAGACGGTTACACCGGCGAGTACAACGAAGAGGGCGTTTCAAACATCGTATCCGCTCCTGAAGTTTCACTTGAAAGCGGTCAATCTGTTGTTTGGTATGTTACAAAGCAAGAAAGCGAAGGTTGGCATGTTGACGGCGTAATTATTCCGTTTTACAGCTTCCTTTATGACGGAAACGGTGCAACATCGGGCTCAACAACAGACCCACAGCACTACTTCAAAAAGGACACAGCTACAGTTAAGGCAAGCTCATTCACATATGAGGGTCATGAATTCACAGGTTGGAACACAAAGGCTGACGGTTCGGGTAAAGCTTACAAAGAGGGCGACACAATTGTTGTAAAAGACCTCGGTTTCCCTAAAGGAATCAACATTTTCACTCTTTATGCTCAGTGGAAATCAACTGAAAAAGAAGATGACAAAAAGGACGACAAGAAAGACGATGAAGATGACGATTCAAAGTCAATCGAACTCGGCATTGTAACTCCTAAAAAGATGTCTGTTCGTTTTGAAGACGGCAGTGTTTATAAGACAGGCGACACTCTTAATCTTGAAATCGGTAAAGAATACAAATTCCAGATGTGCTCAAACGACTGGGATACAGACACTTACACAGATTACGGCTACGGTATTGCCGGTACAGTTGTTTACACCGTTAAGGTTTCAAACAGCTACACAGAAAGAAGCTATGACGAAGCAACAAAGACATTTGTTCTTCCAAAAGGCGACCCGGTTCTCCGTACAGATGTAAACAAGTGCTTTATGGCTTACAGATTCCACTTCAACGAAGACTATGACAAGCAAACAGGTATTCTTAAAGTTGTAAACACTCCTACAGAAAGCCTTTCTGTAAACCTTCCTTTAGGCTCAACAATTATTACAGACGCTTACAATTCATTCAAGTATGTAAAAACAGCTTTTGTATTCATTGAACAGGCTGAAGACAAGACAATTTCATACACAGATTACAACTGGGGCTTCTAAAACTAATTTCAATACGCATAGGGACTGCATTGCGGTCCCTTTTTTTATAAAAAAGTGTAAGATATGTATAATTGTTTGCTTTGTATACCGATATAATATATAATGTATATAATATATAGAGAAACGGTTAGGAGATATAAATATGAAAAAGACTATTGCGTTTTTGCTGTCGGTTATTTTTATGGTGGGTGCTTTTGCGGCTTGCTCAAATGTTGACCCAAATGTCAAGCAAAAAAGTGAAAAGGACGACAACTATGTTGTTGACACATCGGAAGAAACTTCTGCCGACACCTCAACTATTGATGAAGAATATTATGCCAACCGTGCGTACGAATTGAAATATTTGCTTGCGATTGACAGCTTTAATTCGCCGAGTGAAATATCAACAAGCAAGTTGGTGCAATATGCTTTTTGCAGACTTTATTATAACAATCTCACGGATATGCCGAGAGAGGGCGTTAAAATGCGTGAGGCAACAGCCGAGCAAATTAACTCTCAAATTCAAAAGGATTTTGGCAAGCTGAATGTTGATATTACAAAATCCGATTTGTACAACAGCGGTAAAAAGAAGTTTGAAATGTGGGAACCGCTTTACGGCAGAGATTTATATTATACTGCTTCGTCAACCGCTCAAAGCGACGGAACGTATGTGATTGAAGCGTCGTTTTTCTCGGATGAAAAAAAGACAACTTCGTCCGGCTCTGCTACGATTACCGTAACAACTCAAAAGGACGGCAAGCAGTACATAGCAAAATTAGCATAACTGTAAAGGACAAATTATGAATCAGGATTACATAAAAGAAGCGGAAGAATTAAAATATGTTAATTCAAAGCTTGTAGACATTCTTTCCGATATTGAAGATAAGTATGAAGAAATCGGAAAGCTCATTGCAGAGTTTCACGAACTTGTCGGTGAAAACGACGATGCAACCGTGGACAACGACCAACAGGTTAAAAAATTACTCAATAAGTATTCAAACATAAACAAATAACAAAGACAGGGTAACAATATGAATTCAGTTAAGCATGCGTTTAACAAGTTAATATTGAATTTGAAAAAGTTTTTGTCGGGCGGCAGACAGAATTTGGTTATAGGCTCCGCTTTGGCGATTGCAATGATTTTGCTGTCGTTTGCGGTTAAGTACACGGCAAATTATGTTATCGTGTCGCAAAACGATACAAAAAGCGTGCAGTCGTGGGAATATTGCTATCTTAAAAATGCCGACGCCAAGCCAAACACGGACGAGTTAAGTCAGTCAAGTTATGTTTTGCCTATATCTACAAAGGGTAACACGGGATATTATTATCTTCGTCACACCTTTGAAAAGGTCAGTGATGATACATATCTTACGATAAAAACCGACCGTTCACCTTTGAAAATACTTGTAAACGGTGAAGAAGTGTACAATAACCACTACGGAACCGACAGTTACACCGGCAACAGCTACAACAGTGTAAAGCTCACAAAAACAGCACTTTCGCAAACTGTGGAGGTGTATATGGCTGTGCCTTATTCTGTATGCTTTGAAGTGAGCACTTCAACCAAGGCACCGAGCACATTCCCGGTTAACCAAGGTATGGTGTTTGCGATTGTTATGCTTGCCGTCGGTGTAATTATACTTCTGATTTCACTTGCCTTTTCAATTAAGAATAAGCATTTTTCACCGATACTTTATATTGCGTTTTACAATATTCTTTCGGGCGGCTCAGTTGGATTGTGGGAATTTTTGCAAAGTTCATATACGCTTAACGCTCCGATTTATGCAAATATTTCACAGGCGTTGTCGCTTGTGGGTATCGTTATTGCCGAAATTATAGCGTTTAACGCTTTCGGCTCTCTTAAAAAAAGTGCTAAATTTACAATCACACTGTCGTTTGTTGCGGCTTTGTGTTCGCTGATACCGAATGTTCCGCTTGTCACCCGAATTCTTCCGCTTGTGTGCTCGGCACTTCTTTTGGCGTCGCTTGTACTTTCGCAATCGGCATTTTTGCAAGCTATGGGCAGGCGTGCCAAAGGTTCGTTTTCGGTTTGGTTTGCACTTAATTTTGTTGTGTTTTCAAGCGTTATACTATCGCTTCAAATGTTTTTTGGCAATGTAAAATACTTTGTTTTGTTCAATTTTATGACAGACGCAGTGTTTACGGTTGTTATGACTGCCGTCGGATTTGACAAGTCATCGCTTAAATACAAGAAAAAACAGGAAGAATACGAAAGATTTATAAAAGATACATCTTGGGTTGACGCACTTAATAAAATTATTGATGAGGTTGTCAGTATTTCGGACGACGGCGAAAAAATTGTTGTTGCGGCAAAGGAACTTAAAAAAGTACTTAATTCTCAACTTTCCGAAGACGAGCAGTTGACCGTCGGCGTGTGCATAGGCAATTCCGAGGCGGGCGGATTTAATCAGATTTATTCCGATAATATTGACGAAGAGTGTAATTACGACCTAATTAATTACCGTTATGCAAATTACAGCGAACTCAATAATGTCTTTTGGGGCGACACTTATTTTGATATTGTACTTAAAAAATTTGACGATATTCATTCGATTATTCACTTTGAGGGCAGTAAGGAAATGCTCAACGACAAAATTTCCAATGTAATTGAGGTCTTGTGTGCACAGCTTACGCTTCTTATTAACACAACGGGCGATGAGCAAAAGGACGAGGATTTTCAGGTTGACTTTTTGTCAAGGCTTGCTGAGGTTGTTGAAACAAAGAGCGGAAGCGGAAAGAACCACCTTACAAATGTTTCAGCCATTTCGCTTTGTATTTGCTCTGAATTGGGTCTCAGCCAGGATGACATAAGGCGAATCGGGTTTGCTTCGGCACTTCACGATATAGGTAAAATCATCATTCCGGAAAGCATTCTTGGAAATCAGGGGGCTCTTTCGGATGATGAGAAGAGTATTGTTAAAACTCACGCAGAGTTCGGCGGCAAACTCCTTTCGGGCGTTCCCGGTGAATTCATTTCCATTGCGGCTCAAATTGCACATTATCATCACGAACAAATTGACGGTAACGGATATTACGGTTTAAAGGGTGAGGAAATTCCTCTTGCCGCACGCATTACAACTGTTGCCGATGTGTTTGACGCACTCACTTCTGTGCGTTCGTATAAAAATGCGTGGACGGACGAGCGTGCCATATCGTATCTCAAGGAATACAGCGGCACTATATTTGACCCGAAAGTTGTTGACGCTTTTATTAAAAGCTATGATTTGATTTGCGAACTCAAAAAAGGCGGTGAAGCATAATGAGTGAAGAAAAGCTTAACGGGGCAGAACTTAACGAAGCCTCAAATCCAAACACTTATGTTGCACCGCAGGTGGACGAAAACACATTTGATCCCGAAAAAGACCGTGCGGAGCAAACAAAACAGGAAACTAAAAAGATAAAACAAAAATGGTTTTTCAAGTGGTACTTTATAGTTCCGATGATTTTGCTTTTGATAATAATTATTGCTTTTGTCGGCTGGCAGATTAAGGCAAAAACCTACCTTAATGTTTGCGTGCTTGATAAAACGGTGCTTGTTGCCGAAGAAGATAACGATGTTGATAACGAGCTTGCTTACAGAAAGCACGAGGGACTTTTTTGGCTTTTGAATCAAAAGAAAATCGTTTTTCAGGACGGTAGTGCATACGATTACACAAACGATTATTTCGGTCAGCACCTCAAAGAGGACGGAACGACTACCGAAATGAAAGAGCTTACCACGCTTGATTATGTGCCTGATTTGATGTATATTTCCGATGTTTACGGTGCGACAAACGACACTTACGGATATTTTAACGATGACGACGCCAAAGGTTCGGGCTTCAACGCCGACGATATGTCCGTTGTGTCTTATGCTTACGAAAATAATGCAACAGTTATCGGTGAAATGGAACTTTTTAACTCAAATATGACCGCTTCTGTTACCGCACAGCTTCAGTCGCTTTTCGGCATAAGCGAAACAGGATGGGTCGGCAGATATATTTATGATTTGCAGGACTTCACCGATGTTCCCGATTGGGCACCTGAACTTTATGAACAGCAGTCGGGCGTTGAGTGGCAGTTTACCGGATCGGGAATATTGCTTGTGTCAAAAGAGGGTAAAATCATTGTCTTGGAGCAAAAAACAGACTTCGATTCCAAAAACCTACTCAAAATCTATTTGAACGAGGATTATAAAAAGGAATTTAAGGGCTGTAAAAAAACCAACTTTTATAATTGGTTTGAATTGATTGAAGCTAATGCAGACGCCGAGGCATTTGCCACATTCGAATTTGATGTAAATGCAACAGGTATGGAGAAAATGGCAGAAATTTCAAACACACCGAGATTTGTTGCCATTACCCGAAAAAAAGTAAAAAATAAGCCGGCGGCATACTATTTTGCCGGTGACTTTAACGATTATGTCAGCAAAAAGAATATCAATAAATTCTTGGGTGCAGACAAGTTTTTCAAGTTTTTGTCTTATGATAATTTGGGCGACATTTCGTGCTTTTATTGGAAGTTTTACAATCCGCTTATGACGAAAATCCTCAAGGACTGTAAAGCCGAAAACGGCGACCGTCACAAAAAAGGAGCACAGGAAAGCAAAAACTCTACCGAAGTTGCCCGAGTAAACAACGGCAAATTTGAGGTTCTCGACGGCAAAAAATTCAAAGAATTTAACCTGAAAGCCTTTAGTATAAACGCAAACAAGCCGGGCGAAACAAAGTACACCCGCGACTACACTTACTATCAGAATCTTGTTGAGGAAATGAATGAAATAGGTGCAAATTGCGTAAGAGCAAAAGGTCTTATGCCGGCTGAGTTTTACCGTGCGATTTATCAAAATAATGTTGATAACAGCGATAATAAGATTTACATAATTCAAACGGTAACCGCTCCCGAGGGACTTTCTGCGGATAAATATTTAACCGAGGACGGTCAAAAGCAGTGGAAAAAAGCGATTGAAACAGTTATCAAAGCACTCCACGGCGACGGCTCGACAAAGGCTACAACCAATCTTAACGCCACTTCCTATTTTAACGATGTTTCACCTTATGTACTCGGAGTTTTGATTGACGCAAATTTGACTTCCGCCAACGCCAAGGCGATTAAAAACAGCTCAAACGGATTCACCTATACCGGCAAGTATTTCAGTGCAAATGCTCCTGTTGAGGCGTTTGCCGCAAAACTTTGCGATATTGCCGAAAGTAAAAATGTCAAATCTTACGGCTACAAAATCCCTGTCGGCGTACAGATTGACTCAAATTCGGTTGCCGACTATTCGCTTGCAAAGGGTGACACAAAATACGATATGTCAACCGTTATTTCGGCAAACGAAAAGTCAAAGCCGTATTTCTTCCTCTCCGTAAACGGCGAGCTTGACAAGGGTGTGTTTGCTCAAAACGCAAAACGCTACGGCAACACATACGGCGACGGATTTTCTAAATACCTCAGCGACCTTTTGACAGCCGTTAAGGCTCCGCTTCTTGTAAGCTCAATAAGCATTTCGTCAAACATCGGAGGTAACAGCGAGGCAGAACAGGCAAGCAAACTCATTGCCGGACTTAATGCCGTATCGGGTGCAAACACTATGGGTGCGGTTATATCCGACCTCAACGACAATTGGTCTGCCGTTTCGAGTAAAATGTATCCGTTTACAGTGCCGCTTCTTAATAATTATTTGTGGCATAATGTTGCCGACAGTGCTCAAACGACCGGTATCGTGTCGCTTGATTCCAAAACGCCGGAAAACACGGATTTGGAATACACCGATGATGACAGAATGCAGGGTATGTCCGTTTCGGCAAATGAAAGCTATCTTTATATTAATGTAAGAATGCTTGAAGAGGTAGATTATTCAAAAGAAGATTTCTTCGTCGGCATTGACACTTATCAGCGTAACGACGGTGAATATTACTACGCTTCAAAGTATACGCCTACCGCTCTTTCGGGTATGGAATTTGTTATACATTTTTCAAGCAAACAAAATGCGAAGCTTTATGTTGTAAAATCGTATGACAAAAGTGAGGGCAACTATTCTTCAAAGGAAAGCTATACAGGTAAGTACAGTCTTGTTGCAACTCTCAAATACGGCGGTTTCCGTTCGGGCGACAATCAATATTACTCAACGGGTACAACAACATATATCCGTATTCCGTGGGCACTTCTTAATGTGACCGACCCGACGCAAAAGATTGTTATCAACAATCCGGGTAAACTCGGCTCACAGGCAAAAACAACGCAGACAAACGGCTTTTTGATTTCGCTTATGATTGCCGATAAGAGCACAAAGGACCTTCTTTATATGTTCCCTGAATCAAAACAGGATCCGGGCTACAAAACTTTCAAGTGGAACAGTTGGGAAACTGTGGATTTTGAGTACCGTGAAAAAGACGGATTCGGCACTCTGAAAAAATACTTTAAAACTATAAAATAACATTAGATATTTGAAAGATATATCCGAAAGGCGGTGAGATTTTGACATACGAACTTTTAGCGGTAATAGGTATTATCATTTGCTTATTTCTGCTTGCGATTGAATATTTGTGGCTCTACATTCTTGCAGTTAAGCAGGAAAAACATACAAATAAATATTCTGCGGCACGAAAAAAGGCAAAAAAGATAGTGGAGGGAATTATGTTCAGCCCGACCCACCGTTCAAGAGAAAGTGAGCTTAAATCGCTGAGCGACCTTGTGAACGGTGACTGTGAAATTCTTGACACCGTGTATGAAGAAGTGAATAAATGGAAAAATCAAGCCGATGATTTCACAAAATCAAGAGAGAATATTTTTGTTGACATTGACAATACGCTAAAGCCGATTGAAATTTACGCAAAACTTCTCAAGGACGGAAGTTGGCACGATAAATGTTATGCGTGCCGCCGTCTTGCCGATTTTAGTGCGGTTGATTATGTCAACGATATAGGCAAACTTGTAACCGACAAAAACCGCACAATCGCGTACAATGCGGCTATGGCGTTGTCTGTATTCGGTGATTGCGAGCGTGTGGCAAAGTACATTGTCAGCCTTGAAGACGATAAAAAATTATCAACCCGAGTGGTATATGAAATTATTGCGTGTTACGGCGGGGATTTAACCGAGTTGGTTGCACTTGTTCTTAAAAATTGCAACGAGAGTATGAAAGCAACTATTATTACGGCGGTTGCTTCATACGGTTTGAGTGATTTTGCCGATATTTATTATGCAGGCGTTACAAGTACAAACGAGGATATGAAAATTGCTTGCGTCAAGGCACTTTCGGGACTTAAAAACCTTGAATACGAGCACGCGCTTATCGTTGCGGCAAAGGATAAAAATTGGGTTGTGCGTATTGCCGCTATTAAAGGGCTTGCCGCTTTTCAAACGAGAGAATCCGTTGACGCCGTTAAAATCGCCACGAAAGACAAAGAGTGGTGGGTTCGTCAGGTTGCGGCTTCGGCACTTCTTAATATGTCGGTTAAAATCAAGGATATAGACGAGATTATGAAAGGCTACGACCGATATGCCGCCGATGCGGTTAAGAATTCACTTTACAGAGAAATTGATATGAGGGGGTAGACGCTATGGATATTATGACCTATATAAGAGCTGTAATTAAGTTCTTCAACTACTTTTGTATGGCGTTCACTCTGCTCCTCAGCTTGATATATATTGCACAAATGGTATTGTCTTTGATTAAGGTACGCAGAGATTCAAAAGAAATGCGTTCAAACGATTACGAGCGGTATATGTATTCGGATAATCTTCTGCCGATTTCTTTGCTTATTCCCGCATACAATGAGGAAGAAAATGTTGTACAAAACATCAAGTCGCTTATGAAAATGGATTATCCAAATTTTGAGATTGTTGTTGTAAACGACGGTTCAACCGACCGCACGCACGACAAAATCATCAAGGCGTTTGACCTTTATCAAATCGAAACTTCTCAAAAGATTTCCATTCCGACAAAAGAGGTAAGGGGCGTTTACTACAATGTAAAATATCCGCAGTTGATTTATATCGACAAGGCGAACGGCGGTAAATCGGACGCACTCAATGCCGGTATAAACGCTTCGTCATATCCGCTTTTTGCCTGCCTTGACGCGGACTCCCGTCTTGAAAAAGATGCTCTTTTGAAACTTGCAATTGAGTTTAACAAGAATAAGAATACAATCGTTGCCGGAGGTATCGTGCGTATCGCAAACGGCTCGATTATCCGTGACGGTGTGTTTGAAAGTTTTTCTATGCCGAAAAAGCTCATTGAGCGTTTCCAAATTGTGGAATATTACCGTTCGTTTTTATCGGGCAGGGTAAGTTGGGGTCTTTCAAATTCAATGCTCATCGTGTCGGGTGCATTCGGCGTGTTCCAAAAGCAGGCGGTTATTGAAGTCGGCGGATATAAAACAAACACCATCGGTGAGGATATGGAAATCGTTGTTCGTCTCCACGAATATATGCGTAAAAACAGGCGTAAGTATAAGATTATTTTTTGTGAAGATTCCGTGTGCTGGACGCAGGGACCTATGCAACTTAAAGATATCAGAGGTCAACGCAGAAGATGGCAAATCGGTCTTCTTGATACGCTTCTTTCTCATAAAAAACTGTTTTTAAATCCGCGTTACGGTGCAGTCGGCTTGCTTGCCGTGCCGTACAACTGGATTTTTGAACTCCTCGGTGCGTGTATTGAGGTTATCGGATATTTTCTTATTCCGTTTTCACTGCTTATGGGCGAGCTTAATATATTCTTTTTTGTAATATACTTTTTGCTTGCAACGCTTCTCGGTATTATGTTGTCTATCGGCAGTCTTATTTTGGAGCAGTATACCAAAAAATCGGCAATGACGGCAAAGCAGTACATTCAAATTTCGGTTTATGCCATACTTGAAAATTTCGGCTACCGTCAGCTTATCACGCTTTTCCGAGTTGAGGGCATACTCAAATACCGTAAACTCCGCCAAACTTGGGGCAAAATCGAACGAAAGGAATTTGACGAATAATGAAAAAATATGTTATTCCCATTGTTGCAACATTAATGGTTTTTCTCGTTCTTGCACAAACGGGAGTTCTTCAGCCTTTCGGTATTCACGGTATTTCAAGTCCGTTTTCAGACAGTAAAGACAGTGAAGCTTCCAATAAAAAAGAAGTCTTTACCGACGATGAAACGGGTGTTTCCTATCGGGTAAAGACGGAGGGCGATTATTTTCAAATATACGAAAACGGCGAGTGGAACGAGGTTTTCTGGGCAGGTGTTAATATCGGTGCCGGCGAGCCGGGTATTTTCCCGGGAGAACTTACAATTTCGTACGAAACCTATCTTAGATGGTTTAAATATATAGGCGAGATGAACTGCAACTGTATCCGTGTTTATACCACGATGCGACCGCAGTTTTACACGGCACTTGCAACATACAACAAAACTGCCGAAAATCCGCTTTATCTTTTCCAGGGCGTATGGGTAAACGAAGAGGATATTTCACGCCTTTCGGATGTTTATGCCGAAAACGGTAAAATCCTTGAAGGCTTTAAAGAAGATGCACTTAACCTTGTTGATGTTATTCACGGCAACATTACTTTGCCCGAAACGGCAGGTGAGGCTTCCGGTACATACACGGCGGATGTTTCACACTGGTTCGGCGGTTGGATTTTAGGTATTGAGTGGGACCCGAATTTGGTACTCAATACAAATGAACAGCACGCCGACAAAGCAACTTATGACGGCGAATATCTTTATACACAGGCGGCAACTCCGTTTGAGGCATTTCTCTGTGAGGTTGGCGACGCTGTAATAAAAAAAGAGGCGGAGGATTACAAATTTCAATCGACGCTTGCTTTTTCAAACTGGATTACAACCGACCCGCTCACTCACCCGAACGAGCCTCATTATGACGAGGACAAGGTTACGGTTAATGTTGAAAATGTAAAATCGAGAGATAACTTTAAACCGGGAATGTTTGCTTCGTATCACATTTATCCGTATTATCCGGACAGTCTTAATTATCAAACGGATTATTTGAATAATTATGACGATGAAGGCAATGTTGACACATACAGTGCTTATCTTGCCGACTTAAAACTTGCTCACACAATGCCGATTATGGTTGCGGAATTCGGCGTGCCTACTTCAAGAGGTTTGGGGCATAAAAGCGTTATGAATTACGACCAGGGACGAATTGACGAAACTAAGCAGGGACAAATTCTTTCCTCTTTGTTTGATAAGATTTACGAGCAAAAATATGCCGGCGGTATTGTCTTTACTTGGCAGGACGAATGGTTTAAGAGAACCTGGAACAATGTTATGTTCGATGTTGCCGACAGACGACCGTTTTGGTCAAATATTCAAACAACAGAGCAATGCTTTGGCTTGCTTGCGTTTGACCCGGGAGATACGCAGTCCGTTTGTTATGTTGACGGCGATGTGTCCGAATGGAAAGGTCAGGAGCCCGTTTGCACAACAGATTACGGAAAACTGTATGTAAAATCGGATGAACGCTATCTTTATCTTATGGTTGATACCGACACTTCAAAGTACGATTTTAACACCGACACAATTTATATCCCGATTGATACTATTGCTTCTCAAGGCAACACAACGGCAAGCAAATATAATTTGAAATTTGACAAGGGCGCAGATTTTCTTGTAATGATTAACGGTGCAAAAAATTCGCATATATATGTTGACCGCTATTATGATGCGTTTTACTATTATTTTATACGCTCCGGCACACTTGCCGATATGGCTATTGACAAAAATTCAAATGTCAAAAACAGCGGCGTATTTAATGAAATGCGTATGTGCTACGGTTATCATCTTACTGTTCCGCATACAAATCAAGAGGTTAAAGACCTTGTTTACGAAACGGGTAAATTGCAGTACGGCAATGCAAATCCGGATTCGGACGATTATACATCACTTACCGATTTTTGCTACAAAAACGGCAAAATAGAAATCAGACTTCCGTGGCAACTTCTCAATGTTATGGACCCGTCTTCAAAACAGCAGATAAACGATTTTTACAAAACACAAAGCATTTCTCCGACTGCATATGAAGAATTTTCGTTTGGCTTGGGTTCATCAAAAGACACTTCGGGTCAAATAAAAATTGACGGTAAATATAATTACGATTCGTGGAACACTCCAACTTATCACGAAAGATTAAAACCGGGTTATTATGTTCTTCAAAAGCACCTCAAGCAGTACACAAAAACCGAAAAGTAATTTTGTGACAAACCAACTGTAAACTATATATAGATGTCACAGTCGGCATCGGCACTTTATCTGCCGCATTGTAATTGTTGATTCTTTGTGATATAATAATATAGTTATAAATTAAAGGAGAGATACCAATGGCAGAATTTAAGTCGTCTTTTATGGGCGGATATAATAAAAAGTCGGTTGACGAATACTTAGCAAAGCTTGAAAGTGAAAACGAAACATTGAAAAAGGCACTTGACCTTGCAGAGCATAACGCACTCAAGGTTGATAAGTATCAAAACGAAGCTGCAAAGCTTAAAAACCGTGTTGCGGAATTGGAAAAAAAGCTTGAAGAAAGCGAAGAATCGAATAGCGACTATATTTCAAGTATCGGTCAGATTTTTTATTCGGCGTATGAAAGCGGAGCTAAAATTACCGATGACGCAAAGGCCGGTTCACAGGAATTTTTGCAAAAAATCGAAAGCGTTTCGGCACAGGCAAAGGCAGAGGCACAAAAGGCGATCAGTGCATACAATCTTATTAATACTGATGTTAAGGCACTTCTTGCAAATCTTACAAAAGAAATTAACGCTGTGTCTGCCAACACAGACGCTATGATTAAAAAAGCAATACTCGTTGCCGAATCAATGGACGATATTCAAAATATCAAAACCGAAAATGCAAACAAGGCAAATGCCGTTGCTGAAGAATATAAAGAGTTTTTCGATTCGTTTTCAACAAATGAAAAATCTCAAACTGTTAAGACTACAGAAAAAGTTGCCGAACCGGTTTTGGCTTCCACACCTGCCGAAACGGCGGTTGTTGAGGAAAAGAAGGCCGAGGCTCCGATTGACAGTCAACCGGCACCGACACCGGCTCAGCCGATTGCACAGCAGATTAAAGAAGAACCTGTTTCAACCGCTCCTGTACAAAATTCAACACCGCCGGCAGACAGAAATGCTCTTCTCCGCGATATGCTCAAAAGAGTTCAAAATAATAATGAGCAATAATTGATAATGACAGATTAAACTAAAACCGTGGGTATCTCAATTTATGAGGTGCCCACGGTTTTAGCTTTTATTTATTCGGTTCAAATTTAAGTATAGAATAAACTTGCGGATAATAGTTATTGAACCGCCCCAGATTGTGCAGACAGTACAAAAAAGACTACCTAAAGTAGAAAACTAATTTAAGTAACAAACTGATTTCGTTTTTCGAGCGGAGTCAGTTTTGTTTTAGTTTGAATACGGTAATTGTTGTAGAAGTTGATGTATTCGGATATGAAGAGGCAAATATATTCAAAATAATGCAAAGCAAAACAGTTTGATTTATTTATATTATATGTTATTTTGAATATGAAGAAAATTCACGAGAATATGTTTATGGATGCTTTGCAAATGGATAGTGAATAATTTTCACTATCCACTTTAAAACCTATTCAAAGACGGTATGTGAAAATAATTCACTTATGCATTTAGAATAAATATAATCAAAATCCTCGGTAAAACTAATACCGAGGTGTTTTTATGAAAAAAATCGGGAAAACATATATTTTTGAGTCGCCGCCGTTGATTATCGGCTCCGCCGGAGTAGCGGGCAAGAAAGAGGGCGAAGGTCCGCTCAAAAGTGATTTTGATATGATATTTGAAGACACGACGATGGGGCAGGAAAGCTTTGAGCTTGCCGAGAGTGCGATGCTTCACGATGCAATTATCAGGGCACTTTCAAATGCCGAGGTGTCGTCGAGTGAAGTTGATTTTGTAATGGCGGGCGATTTGCTCGACCAGTGCACCGGTTCGTGCTTTGCACTCAAAGATTTGGGTATGCCGTTCATCGGAATGTACGGAGCCTGCTCCACAATGGCACTCACTCTGTGCAACTCGGCTATGATTGTTTCGGCAGGGGCGAATATTTGCGTTGCCGGAGCTTCAAGTCATTTTGCGTCAAGCGAAAGGCAATTTCGTTTTCCGCTTGAATACGGCGGACAGCGGCCGCCGACATCGCAGAGAACCGTTACAGGTGCCGGTTGTGCTATTGTTAAAAATCCGGATAATGTTGCAAGCGATGAACTGCAAAATGCGGTAAAAATCACGGCGGTTCACATCGGCACGATTACGGATTTGGGTATAAAAGACGCAAACAATATGGGTGCGGCAATGGCTCCTGCGGCGGCGAAAACCATAGCCGATTTTTTGAACGATACTCAGACTAAGCCCGACGGCTACGATATGATTTTAACGGGAGATTTGGGCTTTACCGGGTCAAATTTACTGTATGAACTTATCAAAAAAGACAGCAACATTGACATCAAAAGCCGGCACAAAGATTGCGGAACAATGATTTTTGATTTGGCGGAACAAGATGTTAATTCCGGCGGCTCGGGTTGCGGTTGTTCGGCAAGCGTACTGTGCTCACACATTATGAAAAATTTCAAAAACGGCAAACTCAAAAAGGTTTTGTTTGTTGCGACAGGTGCGTTGATGTCCCCGACTTCGTCAAAACAGGGACAAACAATTCCGGGAATAGCTCACGCAGTTTTGCTTGAAAAATAAGTTTTGCAATCACGGCGATTTTTTAGCTTGTGGTTGCTTTTTTATAAAATATTAATAAACCATATTGTAATTTTATGCTGTATAGTGTATAATTTACTTTGAGGAATATATTGAGAATGTACAAATAAAATCATTTTGTTTGTGCAGTTTACACATTTGGAGGACAGTTATGGCTGATGAAAAAATTTGGCTTTCATCGCCAACTATGCACGGTGATGAACTTAAATATATGACCGAAGCCTTTGAAACAAATTGGATGTCAACTGTTGGTGCTAATATCAACGAGGTTGAAAAAGAGACTTGCGAAAAGGTCGGTTGCAAATATGCGGTTGCGTTGTCGTCCGGTACGGCGGCACTTCATCTTGCCGTAAAACTTGCGGGAGTTGGGCACGGTGACAGGGTGTTTTGCTCGGATATGACATTTGACGCAACGGTTAATCCGGTTGTTTATGAGGGCGGCGTGCCTGTGTTTATCGATACGGAGTACGACACTTGGAATATGGATCCGATTGCCCTTGAAAAGGCGTTTGAAATTTATCCGGAAGTTAAAGTTGCGGTAGTTGCACATCTTTACGGCACGCCGGGTAAGGTTGACGAGCTTAAAGCAATTTGCGAAAAGCACAATGCGGTTATTATTGAGGATGCGGCTGAATCACTCGGTGCTACATACAAGGGAGTGCAAACGGGCACATTCGGAAAATATAATTGCATTAGTTTTAACGGAAATAAAATTATAACCGGCTCAAGCGGCGGAATGCTTTTGACGGATGATAAAGAAGCGGCTGACAAGGTGCGTAAGTGGTCAACACAGTCAAGAGAAAATGCACCGTGGTATCAGCACGAGGAACTCGGTTACAATTACAGAATGAGCAATGTAATTGCAGGTGTGGTTCGGGGTCAAATTCCATATTTGACAGAGCATATTGCACAGAAAAAGGCAATTTATATGCGATACAAAGAGGCATTTAAGGATTTGCCGATAAAAATGAATCCGTATGACGAAAAAAACAGCGAGCCTAATTTTTGGCTTTCTTGCCTTATTATTGACGAAAATGCAATGTGTAAGCAGGTAAGAGGCGAGACGGATTATTGCTATAACAGCGAAAGCGGCAAAACCTGTCCGCAGGAAATTTTGGACGAACTTGCAAAAATCAATGCAGAGGGCAGACCGATTTGGAAACCTATGCATATGCAACCGATTTACAGAATGAACGGTTTTGTGACAAAAAGCGGCAACGGCAGGGCAAGAACAAATGCTTATATTGCAGGCGAAGCGAACGATGTGGGAATGGATATTTTCAACCGGGGACTTTGTCTGCCGAGCGATAATAAGATGACCGCCGAACAGCAGAACAGAATTATTGAGGCGGTTAAGCATTGTTTTGATTAATTGGGTGGAATTATGATTTATAAGTATGTAAAACGAATTCTTGATGTAATTTCATCGCTTCTTGCAATAATTATTTTGTCGCCGCTTCTTGCGGTAACTTCCGTTTTGGTTAAAACAAAACTCGGCAGTCCTGTTTTGTTCAAGCAGGAAAGACCGGGCAAGAACGAAAAAATATTTACATTGATGAAGTTCCGCACAATGACCGATGAAAGGGACGAAAACGGTGAGTTGCTTCCCGATGAGGTAAGACTCACAAAATTCGGTAAGTTTTTGCGTTCGACAAGCATTGACGAGTTGCCGGAATTGTTTAATATTTTAAAGGGCGATATGTCGGTTATCGGCCCGAGACCACTTCTTGTTCAATATTTGCCGAGATATAATGAACACCAGCACCGCCGTCACGAGGTTAAGCCCGGTTTGTCGGGTTGGGCTCAGGTTAACGGCAGAAATGCAATAAGCTGGGAAGAAAAGTTTGATTTTGATGTTGAATATGTTGATAACTATTCACTTTTGATGGATATAAAAGTTTTGTTTATGACGGTTGCCAATGTTTTGAAGCGTGACGGTATCAGCTCCGAAACAAGTGCGACTATGGAAGAATTTATGGGAAATGAAAACGGAGAAACAGCAAATGCCTAAAAATGTTATCGTAATCGGTGCAGGTGGCCACGGAAAAGTTATTGCCGATGTTGTTTTATCGTCAGGTGACAAGGTAAAGGGCTTTTTAGACGATGAGGCGGATTTGCAAGGGAAAAGTGTTGCCGAGATTCCGGTTTTAGGCGTAACAGCCGATTATAAGAATTTTTTAGATTGCGAGTTTGTGATTGCAGTTGGAAATCCGTATATACGAGAAAAAATTTCTGATTTGCCTGTTAAGTGGTACACAGCGATTCATCCGAATGCCGTAGTTTCATCTTTGGGCGTTGAAATCGGCGAAGGAACGGTTGTTATGGCTAATGCGGTTGTTAATCCGTGTGCAAAAATCGGCAAGCATTGTATTATCAATACCGGGGCGATAGTTGAACACGATAATGTTTTGGATGATTTTGTTCATCTGTCACCGAATTGTGTTCTTGCCGGAACTGTTAAAGTTGGCAAATCAACACATATCGGAGCAGGTTCTTGCACAAAACAGGTACTGAACATTGCATCGGATTGTGTGTTTGGGGTCGGTTCGGTGATAGTGAAAGATATAACTGAAAGCGGTACATATGCAGGCGTACCTGTAAGGAGAATCAAGTGAAAAAGATTTGCTTCATAACTACAATTCCTTTGACATTAAACACCTTTGTTTTAAATACAGCAAAATATCTTCATGAAAACACAGATTGGGACATTAGTTTTATTTGTAGTGATGAAAATGATTTTGGTTCATCACTTCCAAAGTATATTCATTATTTTCCGGTAAAAATGGAAAGAGGTATCAGTATTGCAGGCGTTAAGGCGATGTTTGAAATTAAGAAAATTTTTAAAAGAGAAAAGTTTGATTTAATTCAGTATTCAACTCCAAACGCTTCCCTTTATGCTTCTATTGCTGGTAAGCTTGCGAATATCCCAGTTAGATTGTATTGCCAATGGGGAATGGCTTTCGTTGGCTTCCAAGGCTTAAAGTGTAAAATCTTTCAAATGGAAGAAAAATATGTTTGTTATCTTTCAACTCATATTGAGCCGGATAGCAACAGCAATTTAAGATTTGCGCATGAGATCGGATTGTATCCTAAAAGCAAAGGTTCTGTTATTTGGAATGGTAGTGCTTGTGGTGTAAATTTAACTAAGTTTGATATTTCCAGTAAAGAGGAATACAGAAAAGATATCAGAGAACAGCTCGATGTTCCAGAGGATGCCTTTGTTTATGGATTTGTTGGTAGAATCACAAGGGATAAGGGTGTTAATGAATTGTTAGAGGCCTATAAGATGATAAATGATGACAGCTATTTAATTATTGTTGGTCCAAGTGAGGTCGATGAAACAATTAACCAAGATCTTTATACTTGGGCATCAAAAAATGAAAAAATTAAATTTACAGGCTATACAACAGTTGTTGAGCAATATTTATCTGTTATGGATTGCTACATTCTTCCAAGTTATCGTGAAGGCTTTGGAATGGGTGTTGTTGAAGCAGAGGCAATGGGTGTTCCTGTAATTGTAACTGATATTCCGGGCCCAACAGATGCAATGATAGATAACGAAACAGGAATTGTTGTTCAAAAAGCGGATGTTGAAAGTTTATATAATGCGATGATAAGTATTCGTGAAGATAAAGTGCGATATTTTGCTATGGCAGAAAAGGCTCACGATTTCGTAGTAAATAATTTTGAGCAAAAACAATTGTTTAACTATATTTTAGAGGATAGAAAAAAATTATTAGGAGAATAATAATGTTAAATTCTCAACCATTAGTTTCTGTAATTATGGGTATATATAATTGTGCTGATACTTTGGCAGAAAGCCTTGATTCATTGTTGGCACAAACATATAAAAATTTTGAAATTATAATGTGTAATGACGGCTCAACGGATAACACTTTTGAAATCGCAAAGCAGTATAAGGATGAGTATCCAAATAGAATTGTTCTGATTGAAAATGAGAAGAATATGGGACTTAATTATACTTTGAATCATTGTCTTAAATATTCAAAAGGTGCTTATATAGCACGAATGGACGGGGATGATATATCACTTCCATTAAGATTTGAAAAAGAGGTATCTTTTTTGGACGAGCATCCGGAATATGCGATAGTTAGTACACCGATGATATATTTTGATGAGAATGGTGATTTTAGGGCTTGTCAGGGCAATGGGGAACCGAAAGTTTCAACTCTTGCAAAAGGAACTCCTTTTTGTCATGCTCCGTGTATGGTGAGGAGAGAAGCATATGAAGCTGTAAACGGATATGAGGTTAATCCTAAAAAACTTCGTGTTGAGGATTGGGATTTATGGATAAGAATGTATGCAAAAGGGTATAAAGGATACAATCTTCAAGATCCTCTTTATAAAATGAGAGATGACAGAAATGCTTTTTCACGAAGAAAATTCAAATACAGAATTAATGAAGCGAGGCTGACGGTACAGGCAGTTAAATTGCTTAACTTATCACCTGTGAATTATATATATGCTTTAAGACCAATAATGGTTGGATTATTGCCAAAATCGGTTTATAAAGTTTTGCATTCAATAAAAAAATAGCGGAGATCATTTATGTGGAAATTAATTCCTATATTTGTTATTTGTCTGGTAACAGCCTTTTTTTCTGATAGGTTTTCAAGAAAAAATGAGAGGCTGACCGGCTATATTTATAAAGAAAAGTTTATATGGATTATAGCCGTTGTTGTTATGGCGGTATTTGCCGGATTGAGAACAAATTATAACGATACCATTACATATTTAGAAATGTATGAATACTTAACAAATTCGGATTTTGACTTTTCGGATGTTGAGTGGACATTTGGCGATAATTTCGGATTTAATGTTGCGGGCATTGTTTTAAAGTCATTAGGCTTCAGCAGTAACGGTTATTTGATGGTGTTTGCCATTGTGACATACAGCATATACATTTGGTTTATACATAAATATTCAACCGATTTTCTGATGTCAATGTTTTTGTTTTTTTGCCTTGTATTCACTTTTCCGCTTGCGGCAATTAAGCAATGCGTTGCGGTTGCATTTTGCCTGATTGCGGTTGATAAGGCGATAAATAAAAAGTGGTTTTGGTTTGTTTTTTGGATATTAATAGCCGAGACTTTCCATGCGTACTCAATCATGTATTTAATTGTTCCGTTTATGTTTTTTATTCCATGGCAGGACAAAAGAACAGTTATGTGGATAGTTCTATTTTTCTTTGCCGGAATTTTGCTTCGCCCAATGTTAGGTACACTTTTGGAAACAACCGAATCCTTGGGCAAAGATTATACGGTTGAGGAGTTCAGCGGAGAAGGAGTTAATCCTTTTAGACTTTTAGTTACATTAGTTCCGTTAGTTTTGTCGTTTATACTTCGAAAACAAATAAATGATCCATATTATGAATATGACAGACAAGATAATGTTTGCTTAAATTTGTCGTTCCTTAATGGTGAAATAATGTTTATCGCCTTATTTGGCACGGCAAACTATTTTGCCCGTTTGGCAAACTATTTTTATATTTTTCCTGTAGTTGCTTTGCCGAGAATGTTTAATATGGTTAAACCTAAATGGCGTGTGCCTATGAAAGTAGCCGCTGTCGGATGTTATCTGTTTTATATGTGGTATGGTAATATCTATTCTGGCTTTGGAACATTCGACAACTCATTTGACAGTATAGCATTAAATGAGTTTAAATGGATTAGTTAATTAAAAAGTCTTTTAAAAATGGAGAATGCTATGAACATGAGTTTCGTTTTTAAAATAAATAAGATTTTATCAAAATATACTTATCGTGTTTTATATCCGATATTGTATAAAGTGTTTAAAAACAAGAAAATTAATCTGCCGACTTTAAATGATTCTCAAAAATTTTTAACTGATGTTAGGCTTCATAAACCTTCAGATTTAAGTATCGTTAATTCTATGGAATCTTCCAATTATAACCTTACTATTATTGTACCCGTTTATAATGTTGAGAAATATATTGGTGAATGTATTGAATCTTTATTAAATCAGAAAACAAAATATAAATATATAATTAAAATAATAAACGACGGTTCTACAGATTCCTCAAAACAAATCATTCAAAGTTTTATTAACGATCCTAAAATACAGTTTTTAGAAAAACAAAACGGAGGATTGTCTTCAGCAAGAAATTTTGGAATTAAAAATATAGAAAGTGATTATGTTTTATTTGTTGATTCGGATGATGTTATTAAAGATAATACTGTTGAGCTATTGTTAGATAAAGCATATTCTGAAGAATTAAGTATAGTTGAAGGTAATTATTACTATTTCGAAGGAGATAAGATAATTTCAAAAGTTCAAAGAGCAGGAGAGAAACTATATGGTCTTGCTTGTAATAAAGTAATAAAAAACTCTTTATTAGAACATTTTGAGTTTGAAGAAGGATATGTATTTGAAGATACTTGTATGGAATTCTTCGTGCATGAAATGGCAGGGGGAAAAGTTGGAGTAGTTGATGAATATACATACGGTTACAGACGCAATCGAAAAGGTATTTCGTTTTCGGCTTCCAGCAATTATGCTTCTTTAGATTCAATTTTAATAGTTCCTCAAATATTAGATAGAATGAATTATTTAAATATTTCTATTAATGAACGCGTTTTGAATATCACGTTACGACAAGTTATAAATAGTTATAACAGATATTTTTATATGAATAAAAATATTCAAATGAATTTGTTTGTATATATTTGTGATATTTTTGATAAATATTTTTCAGAATGCAAGTATAAAGGACTCGAATATAAAAATCTATATAATTCTATAATGAAAAAAAATTTTAATCTTTATTTGTTGGCATTAAAATCATGTAAATATTAAGCGTTTATTTTATTAGGCGGTAAATATGGAAGAAAAGAAGAATATATTAGTTGTGTTTACGGGTCCAATGGAACTTGGCGGAATAGAGCGAAGCTTGCTAGGGCTGCTGGATTCTGTAGATTATAAAAAATATAATGTTGATTTGTTTTTATATTCCCATCACGGTACATTAATGAATTTAATCAATGAGAATGTAAATATTTTACCTGAAGTTAAAGAATTAGCATATTTACGAGAATCGTTCGTTTCTAAAGTTAAAAATAAGTGTTATTATTCTGCTTTTTTACGTTTAAGAGATGCTTTGTTATCCAAATTTATTTATGTTAATCATGATGAAACATGGGCAGAAATAATGAGAATGAAGGTTAAACCATTAAAAAAACATTATGATTTGGCTTTGGGATTTTTTAGACCTTTTGATTTAATAATAGAAAAAGTAAGTGCTGATGTAAAAGTAGGTTGGGTACATACTGATTATTCGTCTGCTAATGAAGATATGGATTTTCTAAAAAAAGATTATAAAAAAATGAATTACATTGCTTGTGTAAGTAATCAAAACCAAAAGACGTTTTATACTTTGTTTCCGGAATTGAAAAACAAGACAATAGTTATAGAAAATATATTATCAGAGCAATTTATTAAAAATGAAGCTGATAAGATAAATGTTATAAACGAAATGCCTGACGGTTCTGTTAAGCTTTTGTCAATCGGTAGATTTTGCGAAGCAAAGAATTTTGATAATGTGCCTGAAATTGCAAGCATTATAAAATCAAAAGGTATAGATTTTAAATGGTATATAATCGGATTCGGTGCCGATGAAAGGCTCATCAAATCCAAAATTGCCGAGTACAAAATGGAAGATACTGTTATCATTCTTGGTAAAAAGGAAAATCCTTATCCGTATATAAAAGCTTGTGATATTTATGTTCAACCTTCAAGATATGAAGGAAAATGTGTTGCTGTCAGAGAAGCACAAATTCTTAATAAACCTGTGATAATTACTGATTATGCTTCGTCAAAGTCACAGTTGACTGATGGCTTTGACGGAATAATTGTTCCTATGGATAATCAAAAATGTGCTGAGGGAATTGTTAAGGTGATAAATGATAACGAGTGTTTAAAAAAATTAATTGCTAATACTCGAAAAACAGATTATACGAATTCAAAAGAAATAGAAAAGTTGTATGAAATTATCGGAGAACAATTATGATTCCAAAAAAAATTCATTATTGTTGGTTTGGCGGAAACGAAAAACCGAAAAGTGTTCAAAAGTGCATAAACAGCTGGAAAAAGTTTTGCCCGGATTATGAAATAATCGAATGGAACGAAAGTAATTTTGATATTCATTGTATGCCGTTTGTTGAGCAAGCATATGAAGCGAAAAAATATGCTTTTGTAACAGATGTTGCACGACTTATGCTTGTTTATCAATATGGCGGAATATATATGGACACCGATGTTGAGGTTGTAAAGCCGCTTGATGATTTGCTTGAAAATAGGGCATATATGAGTTTTGAAAATAATGAAAACATAAATACAGGGCAAGGTTTTGGCTCTGAAGCGGGATTGCCGTTTTTGAAGGAACATATTGATGTTTATAAAGAATGGAATTTTACAAACGAGGACGGCACATATAACCAAATAGGCTGTCCCAAGGTCGCAACGGATTTGTTTAAAACAAAAGGAATAATTTTGGACGGAAGTGAACAAACAGTGTGCGATGTTCACCTTTATCCGGAAGAATATTTCAATCCGTACGACAGCATTACGGGACGATTGAATAAAACCGATAAAACTTATTCTATTCATTGGTATGATGCAAGTTGGAGCGATAAATCAGCGTTACAATTAAAGTTTAACCGTTTCGTTCGTAGAGTGATTGGTAAGGATACTGTTGAGAAGTTAAAAGGGATTTTATAGGAGAAACAAAATGGAACCGTTGGTTACAGTTGCAATTGCAGCGTATAATGTTGAAAAATTTTTGATTAGCGGAGTAAAATATATAATAAATCAAACATATAAAAATTTAGATATAATTATTGTGGATGATGGTTCAACAGATAACACATCACATTTGTGTGATGAATTAAAAGAAAAAGATAATAGAATTCGTGTTTTTCATAAAGAAAACGGTGGACCTGGCAGTGCCAGAAATGTTGGTATTGATAATTCTAAAGGGGAGTTTATATATTTCTTTGATGTGGATGATTCTATTGAAGTTGATTTTATTGAAAATGCTGTCAAAATGGCAACAGAAAACGCTGCTGATTTAGTGATTTTCGGATATTATGTTAAAGTAAATTCGGAACCGGGGGAGGAAAAGATATCTTTAAATGAGCATATTATTCACTCTAATAATGATTTGAAAAAAGTTTATTCAGATGAATTGTTATGGATGAAACACGGGAATGGATTTGCTTGGAATAAGTTTTATCGAATGTCATTTTTAAAAAAGTGCAATTTTCATTTTGGTAATCAGAGAATACAAGAAGATGAAATTTTTAATATGCAATTATACCCCCGATTAAATGATGTGTATGTTTCGTCGGAAGTTTATTATCATTATGTGATTTATTTAAATGGTAATGCATGTTCGAGGTATTTGCCTAATAAATCCGAATTTATACTTGATGTGTATTATAAATTTACAGATCTTTACAACAATTGGCAAATAAATGATGATAGAGTATTGGATTATATTCAGTTAAGGTTTCTTAAAGGAATGTATAATGTCGTTTGTCAAAATTATTTTCATAAAGATTGTAATTATGCCAAGTCAGAACTAAAAAAAGAGGTTAATAAAGTTTTTAATAATAAAGAATTAATTGAAGTCTTACTAAAAAACAAAATACAATATGTTAAAAATCCTATAAATAATATTCAAATTTGGGCTTTTAATCATAGGAAAACTAATTTGATTATAATGATAACTAAATTAAAGAATCAAATAAAAAATAGTGAAATTATAATGAGATTGTATAAGAGTTTTAAGTTTTAATTATAATTGTAATTTGTTTACTTATTAGTAACTGATATGTTTAGGTGAATTTATATGAAAAACATTTTAGTGTCTGTAATTATTCCTGTATATAACGTTGAAAAATATCTTGATAGGTGTATAGAGTCTATAGTTAATCAAACTTATACAAATTTGGAAATTATATTAATTGATGACGGCTCGCCGGATAACTGTCCTAAAATGTGTGATGATTGGGCAAAAAAAGATAATAGAATTAAGGTTATACATAAAGAAAACGGTGGACAAGCCGATGCAAGAAATTTAGGATTGGAAATTTCAACCGGTGAATATATCTCTTTTGTAGACAGTGATGATTATTGTGAAAAGACACAAATTGAAAAATGTTTAAAAAATGCTTTAGAAAATAATAGTGATGTTGTTATTTTTTCTTGGAATATTGATAATGGAGGCAAAATTACACCTGTTCATTTTGAACTTGAAAAACTATATTCAAATAATAAAGCGGTAAAAGAAAATTTATTAAAATCATTTTACACAAATAAAAATATTGGACTGTTTGGACCTTGGAATAAATTATATAAAGCGGAGTTTTTAAAAAAGAACAATTTGCATTTTGATGTTAATGATATTCGATGCGAAGATTATTGGTTTAATTTTAGGGTTTTTCATTGTGCAAACATCGTCACTTTTTTTGATGAATGCTTGTATTTTTATTTTCAAAATGCGGATAGTACCACTCATAATATAGATAATATAAGTTATGACAGATGGGTTAAAAATCAAAAAAGAAAGTTAAATGATAGTTTTGCAAAAGAAATTCCTATTGATTATAATGAATTTTATTATCAGTTTCAAATGAATGTTATCGTTTATTTGAAGAATTTGTTGGCTTTAAATAGAATTGATGATTATAATAAGATTGTGAAAGACGACTCTTTGAATAATGCAACAAAGTACAGAAAACTATTGCCAAAGCATTTTAAACTTTTTTCGCTGATGATAAACAAAAGAATGTATGGATGTTTTAGAGTTGCAATGAAATTTTGGAATATGATTAAAGGATGATTATGAAAAATAATGATTTGATAAGTGTTATTGTACCTGTTTATAATGTCGAAAAATATCTTGATAGGTGTGTAGAGTCTATAGTTAATCAAACTTACACAAATTTGGAAATTATATTAATTGATGACGGTTCACCTGATAATTGTCCTAAAATGTGTGATGATTGGGCAAAAAAAGATAATAGAATTAAGGTTATACATAAAGAAAATGGAGGAGTATCTTCTGCTAGAAATATAGGATTAGATAATGCATTAGGAAAATATATAGCATTTTGTGATCCTGATGATCTTATTCATCCTCAAATGTATGAGGTTTTATATAAATTTGCAAAGGATAATGATGCAGAATGTGTTGTTTGCAATTTTGAGAATTTTTCAGACTTTAATAATATAAAAGTGCAAGATATTATTTTAGAAAATAAATACGAATGTTTTAGTGGAAAACAAGCGTATGAGTACATTCGTCTTTCAGATAAGTGTAATATGATTGGATGTGTATGGAACAAGCTGTTTCTTAAAAGTTCAATACATAATTTACGATTCGATACGAGCTTATCTTATGGTGAGGATTTGTGTTTCGTACTAACATTTCTGTCAACAATTGAATCAATGATTGTTTTAGATGATGTATTTTTGTATTATTATTTTATTCGTAATGATAGTGTTATGCGTACATTAGATAGTAAAAAGTATTTAAAATTATATTTTGCACTTATAAAAACTTATGAGATAGCTGAAAGAAATATGGGCTTAGAAATTAATTCATATTTTGGTAGAGAAAGAATATTAGTTGACACATTCTTAAATGTAGATGGCAATGATCATATTAAATTGAAATCAATTGCAAAGAAAAACATTATAAAGGTTTTGCTCGCAAAAACAATTGGTTGGAAAGAGAAGTTGGTATATATTTTAAGACTTTTTTAGGAAAATTAGGTTGAAATGTTACAAAAAAGCTTGACCAGAACACATGAATTTAAAGATTTATATTTATCTGTCGTAAAAAAATTAAAATATTATAAATATGATTATAAAAAATTAAAAGGAAAGATAGGTAAAAGATTATTTTTTATTTGTAAATTTCCAAGAGTATACTGGATGGTTGAATTATGGAAAAAGAATGTAAAAAAGTAGGGATCGTAACATTAACGGGAGATAACAATTATGGGCAATCATTGCAAAATTATGCTTTGATACAAACGCTGAATGGGCTTGGGATATCTTCCAAAACGGTAAAACAAAATTTATTTTATAATTGTTATAAAGGAATGAAAGAAAACAAAATCAGATTTGCATTTGCAAAATCTGTTTATTCTTCGTTGCTCCGCCTAAAAGCTAATAAAAAAAACAAACGAATAAAATCATTTGACATATTTAATAAAAGCATTGATTTTATCAGTTATAATGAAAGTAAGGTTTTTAAAAAGAAAATCGATAATTTTGATTATATCATTTGCGGCTCTGACCAAATTTGGAACATGGAATTTGTGAAAGCTCAAGTTGATTTTTATTTCGCTAAGTTTGTTCCGCAACAGAAAAGAATAGCCTATTCGGCAAGTATAGGAACCGATGATATATCGCAAGATATGGTCAGTTATTTTAATGAAGCTGTTTTAGAATTTAAGGATATTTCTGTAAGAGAAAATCGTGGTGCACAAATCATAAAAAAATACACCAACAGAGAGGTTCTGACTACTGTTGACCCCACATTGCTTCTTAGTGCTGAAAAATGGAGAGATGTTGAAAAATCCGTTGATATTAACGGAAAATATATTTTAACATATTTTTTGGGTAATAAATCAGATGAAATAGAGCGATATATAAATAAAATCGCAAAAGAAAATGATTGTAAAATAGTTAATCTGTATGGAGAAAAATATTGTTATTTAAATGATTCGGCATATAATTACGGTCCGTCGGAATTTTTGTGGCTTGTCGATAATTGTGAGTTGATGTTAACGGACTCATTCCACGGTTGTTGTTTTTCAGTTATATTTAATAAACCGTTCAGATGGTTTTCTCGATGTGAAGAACATATATCGAGTATGAACAGCAGAATGGAAACCTTGTTTGAAAAGTTGCAATTAGATGATAAATTTATAGGAAATACAGAAGAGTATGACGGTTTGTTTGATGTTGATTATTCTAAAACGGAAGAGTTAATTTTAAAAGAACAGGAATTTGCATACAAATATTTGAAAGGTGCATTAAATTTGAATGAAAATTGAGAGAAGTAAAAACGCAACAAGAAATATAATTTTTGGATTTGCTCTGACTACATATAGTCAATTGGTTCCTTTTATTATACGAACAGTTATGATACACGTAATGGGCGTAGAATATCTGGGACTTAATAGCCTTTTTGCTTCTATTTTATCGGTATTGAATCTTGCCGAACTCGGAGTTGGCTCGGCAATGGTTTTTAGTATGTACAAGCCGATAGCCGAAGATAATAAAACTGTAATTTGTGCTTTAATGAAGCTTTACAGAACTTATTACAGAATAATCGGATTGGTAATTGCAGTGCTTGGAATAGCGCTAATTCCGTTTATTCCAAAACTTATAAAGGGCAGTATTCCCGATGATTTAAATATATATGTATTGTATTTAATGAATCTCGGGGCAACAGTAATAACTTATTGGCTGTTTGCATATAAAAATTGTTTGTTATCTGCACATCAGAGAAATGACATTTCATCAAAAATAGCAATGGTTGTATCAACTATCTCATATATTTTGCAGATATTAGCACTTGTTGTTACGCATAATTATTATGTTTATTTAATAGTTATGATTATAATGAATGGTATAAGTAACATAGTGACTTCTATCATTGTAGATAAAGTTTTTCCGGGGTACCGTCCGACAGGCTCCTTACCTAAGAGCGAGATTTCAAAAATTAACAAGCGTGTTCGTGACTTGTTTACCGCAAAGCTCGGGACTGTAATTGTAAATTCTGTTGACACAATTGTTATTTCCGCATTTTTGGGATTAAAAATCCTTGCTGTTTATCAAAATTATAATTGCGTAATCAGTGCTGTATTTGGATTTGTAACTGTTATTTTTAGTGCCTGTACAGCAGGAATAGGTAATAGTATTGTTGTAGAAACAGAAGAAAAAAATTATAATGATTTAAAAAAATTCACATTATTAATGTCGTGGCTTGGAGCTTTTTGTTGTTGCTGTTTTGCCGGAATGTATCAACCGTTTATGAAAATTTGGGTTGGTGAAAAACTATTGTTAGATTATAGTTATATTATTCTGTTTTGTCTGTATTTTTATGTTAGGGTAATTAATTCTTTATTAAATCTCTATAAAGACGCCGCAGGTATTTGGCATGAAGACAGATTTAGACCATTAGTTACAGCGTTAGCGAATTTAATAATGAATTTGATAATGGTGCAATTTTGGGGATTATACGGTATAATTATGTCTACAATAATAAGTACGCTTTTTATTGGTACGCCGTGGCTATATAAAAATTTGTTCACTGTGTTGTTTCATTCCGGTGCAAAAAAATATTTAATTAAATTGGCGTTATATTCATCTATAGCCGTTGCCTCTACTGCCATTTGCATTGTATTAGTATCGTTTGTAAATGTTAAATCCAATATTGTTGCTTTAATAATAAATGCATTAATTGCTACAGCGGTTTCAAATGTTATATTTTTCTGTTTGTTTAGAAAGCAGGAGGAGTTTAAACAATTGATATATATGATTGACGGATTGACTAAGGGTAAAATTAGAATTTTGAAGAGGTTAGTTTGATATGATTATGCCTGATGAAATTTATTGTAACGGCTGTCATGCTTGTTATAATATATGCCTTAAAAATTGTATTACGATGAAGCCTAATGTTGAAGGCTTTTTATACCCGGAAGTTGACAGTGCACTTTGTGTAAATTGCGGACTGTGTGAAAAGGTTTGCCCTTTGTTGAACGATAAGGCAATAAAAAATCATATTGAAGCATATGCTGCCATTAATAAAAATGATGAGGTTAGATTGGACAGTTCGTCCGGAGGGATGTTTAATCTTCTTGCTAATTATGTTTTAGAAAATGACGGAGTAGTATTTGGTGCGGCATTTGATGAAGACTTCAATGTTAAACATATATGTATATCGGATAAATCTGATTTATATAAATTACAAAAATCAAAATATGTACAGAGTACAATCGGCACTTCATATAGAGAGGCAAAGAAAAAGTTAGAAAAGGGAATATTGGTTTTATTTACAGGAACACCTTGTCAAATTAACGGTTTGCTTTCCTTTTTGAGTAAGAAATATAGTAATTTAATTACTCAAGACATAATTTGTCATGGAGTACCAAGTCCGCTATTATGGCAAAAATACCTGAAATCTGTTTATTTCACCCAGCCTATAGAAGTGAATTTTAGAAACAAATCAAAAGGCTGGTTGGATTATAGTCTTGTTATAAAATATAAAGATTTGACAAAAAGCTTTATATTTAACCTAAATCCTTATATGCAAATGTTTCTTCAAAATATCAGTTTAAGGGAATCTTGCTATAATTGTGAATTTAAATCTATAGAAAGAGCAAGCGATATAACATTGGCGGATTTTTGGGGAGTTCAAAATATTTTACCCGAAATGTTTGATGATAAAGGAACATCTTTGGTTTTAATTAACAGTGACAAAGGTGAATTTTGTTTTAATTCAATCAAAACCTCTTTAAAATATAAAAAGATTTTAATTGATAATGCGTTAAAGTATAACTCTTCAGCCGTGAAATCAGTTGCTCCGCATTACAAAAGAAATAAGTATTTACGGAATATTTCAAGCAAAAACTTTGATTATTTGTATACAAAATGTTTTTTGCCCACCACAATAGATCGTGTAAAAAATAAAATAAAAAGTCTTTTGTGATTTTTGTGGTTTTTATGTCCATTAAGGAAAGGTGTTTATGAAAGGTATAATTCTTGCAGGGGGAAGCGGAACGAGGCTATACCCGTTAACAATGGTAACATCAAAGCAACTGTTACCGATATACGACAAACCTATGATTTATTATCCGCTGAGTACACTTATGCTTGCCGGAATAAATGATATCCTAATCATTTCAACTCCGAACGATTTGCCGAATTTTGAGCGACTTCTCGGCGACGGAAGTCAATTTGGAGTGAAGCTTTCATACAAAGTTCAGCCGTCTCCGGATGGGCTTGCTCAAGCGTTTACTTTGGGTGAGGATTTTATTGGCGATGACTGTTGTGCTATGGTGTTGGGTGATAATATTTTTTACGGTGCCGGATTTGGCGATATTCTCGTTAAAGCAAAGGAAAATGCCGAAGAAAATCACAGAGCAACTGTTTTCGGTTATCATGTTGAAGACCCGGAAAGATTTGGTATTGTTGAGTTTGACAAAACCGGGAAAGTACTTTCTGTTGAGGAAAAACCTAAAAATCCGAAGTCGCCGTGGGCGATTACGGGATTGTATTTTTATGATAATCGCTGTGTTGAATATGCAAAAAATCAAAAGCCGTCTGCTCGCGGTGAATTGGAAATTACAGACCTTAACAGAGTGTACCTTGACAGCGGCGAACTCGATGTTAAGCTTCTTGGCAGAGGGTTTGCTTGGCTTGATACCGGAACAATGGACAGTCTTATTGACGCGGCTGATTTTGTCAGAACGATTCAAAATCGGCAGGCAATTTGTATTTCGGCTCCGGAGGAAATTGCTTGGCGTAAAGGTTGGATTAATATAGACAAACTTATTGAATCGGCGGAAAAGTACGGAAAATCCGACTATGGCAAGTATCTTAAAAAGGTAGCTGAGGAAGGAACTTTGGGAGGAATTTGACAATGACGATTATAGTGACCGGCGGTGCGGGATTTATCGGTTCGAATTTTATATTTTATATGTTGAAAAAACATCCTGATTACAGAATCGTTTGTTTGGATAAGCTTACATATGCCGGCAATCTTTCAACGCTTACTACTGTAATGGAAAATCCGCACTTTAGGTTTGTTAAAGCTGATATTTGTGACAAAGAAACAGTTGAAAAACTTTTTGAAGAGGAAAATCCGGATATAGTTGTAAATTTTGCGGCAGAATCTCATGTTGACCGTTCAATCGAAGACCCGGGCATTTTCCTCAAGACAAACATTCTCGGCACTCAAATTCTTATGGATGCTTGTCGTAAATATGGCATTCGGCGATATCATCAAGTTTCAACTGATGAAGTTTACGGTGATTTGCCGCTTGACAGACCGGACCTTTTTTTTACTGAGGAAACACCTATTCACACATCTTCACCGTACAGTTCTTCAAAAGCCGGTGCAGATTTGCTTGTGCTTGCTTATTACAGAACATACGGTTTGCCTGTAACAATCAGCAGGTGCTCAAACAATTACGGTCCGTATCATTTCCCGGAAAAGCTGATTCCGCTTATGATAGCAAATGCACTTAACGACAAGCCTTTACCTGTTTACGGTGAGGGGCTTAATGTTCGTGATTGGCTTTATGTTGAAGACCACTGCAAGGCTATTGATTTGATTATACATAACGGTCGTGTCGGCGAGGTTTACAACATTGGCGGCCATAATGAAATGAAAAACATTGACATTGTTAAGCTGATTTGCAAGGAACTCGGAAAGCCGGAAAGTCTTATTACCTATGTTGCTGACAGAAAAGGTCACGATATGCGTTATGCAATCGACCCGACAAAAATTCACAACGAACTCGGTTGGCTTCCCGAAACGAAGTTTGCAGACGGCATTAAAAAGACGATTGCGTGGTATCTTGATAATAAAGAGTGGTGGGAAACCATTATTTCCGGCGAATATCAAAATTATTATGAAAAGATGTACGGTAACAGATAAATGAAAGTATTGGTAACGGGTGCAAAAGGTCAGCTCGGTTATGATGTTGTTAACGAATTGGCTAAAAGAGGGCATGAGGCTGTTGGTGTTGATATCAAAGATATGGATATTACCGACAGGCAAAGCGTCGAGAAAGTAATCGGCAAAGAAAAACCGGATGCAGTTATTCATTGTGCTGCTTGGACGGCTGTTGACCTCGCTGAAGATGACGACAAAATTGCTTTGGTTCGTGCGGTAAATACAGACGGCACAAGAAACATTGCTGAAGTATGCAAAAAGCTCAACTGCAAGATGATGTATATCAGCACAGATTATGTTTTTGACGGTCAGGGAACAGAACCTTGGAAGCCTGATTGCAAAGATTATGCACCTCTTAATGTTTATGGTCAAACAAAATTAGATGGTGAGCTTGCGGTTGTAGAAACGCTCGACAAATACTTTATTGTTCGTATAGCTTGGGTTTTTGGGGTTAACGGCAATAATTTTATTAAAACTATGCTTAATATTGGTAAAAAGTATGAGCAAATTACGGTTGTTAACGACCAAATCGGAACGCCGACATATACTTATGACCTTGCACGACTTCTTGTTGATATGATTGAAACCGAAAAATACGGTTACTATCATGCAACAAACGAGGGTGGATATATCAGTTGGTACGATTTTGCTTGTGAGATATTCAGGCAAGCGGGTTATTCAACTAAGGTCAAGCCGGTGACGACAGAAGAATACGGTTTGTCTAAAGCAAAGCGACCGTTTAACAGCAGACTTGACAAACGAAAGCTTATTGAAAACGGATTTAATCCGCTTCCGACTTGGCAAGACGCTTTGTCAAGATACCTTAAGGAGATAGATTATTAATGGGACAAATTACAGTTGAAAAAAATGTTGGTGGGATTGAAGGACTTTGCGTTATTACCCCAACCGTTCACGGTGATAATCGTGGATATTTTATGGAAACATACAATGAAAACGATATGAAAGAAGCCGGAATTGACATTAAATTTGTTCAAGACAATCAATCTGCCTCTACTAAAGGCGTTCTTCGCGGACTTCACAGACAAATAAAGTATCCGCAATCAAAGCTTGTCAGAGTTATAAAAGGCTCTGTTTTTGATGTTGCCGTTGATATGCGTGAAAACAGCCCGACATATTTAAAATGGTATGGCATTGAGCTTACAGAGGAAAACAAAAAGCAATTCTTTATTCCTAAGGGGTTTGCTCACGGATTTCTTGTATTGAGCGACTATGCCGAATTCTGCTATAAAGTTGATGATTTCTTTCATCCAAATGATGAAGGCGGAATTGCATATAACGACCCTACAATCGGCGTACAGTGGCCGGTTACAGACGGCATGGTGCTCAATCTTTCGGAAAAAGATAAAAATTGGAAAATGCTTTGATATTTTGAATGAGTTTTTGACAAACTTCTTATGGCAGATTTGACAGTCTGCTGTGAGGAGTTTTATTTTTTAGTTATAGACTGATTTTGCCTTGACAGTCTTGTAATTATACGACGGCTTTAAAAGTGTTTTTGTGTGGTGGAATGGGTGAAAATTTAAATAAAAGTGTTGAAAATCAGGGGCGTTAATTTGTAACTTTTTACAATACTTAATTGTTGTCAAATTATTGACAAATTATAAACATAATGTTAAAATTTAGTGTGTATAAATATATAATTTTAAATAATAGAGGTGGTGGAATTTTGTTTAAGAAAATAAACAAAAGCCGTATAGGAATTGTGTGCATAATGCTTACGATTTGTATGGTTATAAACAGTTTCTCCGTGTGTGCGTTTGCCAAGGAATCTTACATTTCCGAGGTTACTCTTGCAACGGGAGCAAACGCAAGAACCAATCTTGAAAAAAGCGGATATTCGGTTATGTTCCAAAGCTTGAATTTGGTTACGGACGATAACAAAAGTTCAATGGTATATTTGGGTTACAAAAAAGGCTCAAACGCTATAACAGATTTTATTGTATCGGACAAGAAAGAAAGCTCAATTGCTTCAAACGGTCATACATATAATTTAGTTGCGGATGTTAATTTAAATAACGGAACTTCCGGCTCGGCAATTTATCTTTATTGCACAAGTGACAGTTCGGCGGGAGAGGGAATTACCTCACTTGATACGGTATCGGGCTTTACGAGCGAAGACAGCGTTGTTTCGCTTAGGAATGACGGCTCGTCACCGGTTCGTACCGATGACGGCAAACTTGCTAATTTCGACAAAGGTATCAGCAACAATGAACTTTATCTTTTGATGTACAGAGAGTCGAGTATTAAGCAGTACATTTCAAATGTGTGTATGGTTACGGCAAGTACAAAAGCCAAGGCACTTAATTCGGCGGCATCAAAGGGCTGTGATTATTACTTGGATAAGGATATATCCGACAGTAATAATAATGTGACTTATATTGCTTATCAAAGAACGGCGGACCAAACGCAAGCCGTTACCGAACTCGGTATTGACGGCGACGATGTAAAACTCAGCCGAGACGGCAAGTCGGGTGCGTACTTGCTTGATATTTCAAACGGCAAGTTGTTTAACGACAGTTTTACCCTCGGCGATTGGGCAGGAATTTATGCGGCAACAAATAAATCGATTTCAAAAACATCGTCAGAATATAAATCGTTTGCAAAAAGCAAAGACGAATGCAGTTGTGTTTCGGCAGGCGACAGGAAAATTTACGGTATTTATTTGGGCACTGCAAATGTGAGTGTTCCGGAGGAAACGACACAAGCGACCACCGAGCAGGAAAGCACGACGGTTGAAGAAGTTACCGATGAATATCTTGATATAGAAAAAGAGGAAACCACTGAGGCAACTACCGAGGAGGAGACCGAAGGCGATAAGTCGGGTTCGGTAATCAGCTCGGGTAATATAAAGGCAATAATTGTATTCTTGGTTATTATCGTTTTGGTAGTAGTCGGATTATTAATTTATAAGAAGAAAGGTAAGAAGAAAAATGAAGAAAATGATTAAATCTATTGTGGCAATTATTCTTTGTTTTACCTGTATGTTACAGCCGTGCACGGCGTTTTCGGCAACATTTACAGGTAAGACCTATGTTAAAGAATTGATTTTAAGCTACGGTAAAACAGAAGCTGACGCTAAGTCTTGGCTCCAAAACAGAGGTTATAAGTTTGTTGACGACAACCTTAATGCCGGCGCCGATGACACATTCTCAACAAAGAGAGCTGTTTATCTTGGCTACAAAACAACCTCAAAGGCAAGCGAAGCTATTACTGATATGAAAGTAATGAATATGAACGGCGGATACAGCGTTCAGGATTATCAAATGCTTGTTGAACAGCAAAAGGCTGATATTCAGGAATTTGTTAACAGCTTTATCGTTGCAATTAACGAATTTAGAGAAAATTACAAAAACGGTCAGCAGCGTGCTCTCACCGCTTTTGAAGTGCTCAACCATATGTATGATAACGACACAGAAGAATATTTGGGCGACTTGTTTATTCAAAAGGTTAAGGAAGAGTACACGGAAGACGAATTTGCGGCTCTTTCAAAGAAAGAACAAAGCAAGGTTGCCGACTTGACAACAATCCTTATGCAGGGTAACAGCACATCTGTTCTTGTTATGGAGCAGGCAATCGCACTTGCTTCCGACGATAATGACAAAACTTGGATTGACAGATACCAAAAGGCAAAGACTTACGATGAAATGGTCGATGACCTTATGGAAAACGATAATCTTACAGTCAGCCAAGCTGCTAAAAAACTTGCGGCAGAATATGATGTTGATGCAAAGACAATCGCTTCGAAGTTTGAAGAGTATGCAACATATCTTAAAAATTACACAGACGCAGGAGTTTCTTTTGATAACACTCAGGAAGAAATTGAAGCTTATGCAAAAGAGCACGAAGATTTTGATATGTCTAATTGGCTTACAGTAGGTACTCAGTACAATTTGTTAGAGTCGTTGGTAGTTGACGATGTATCACTCCTCGACTTGGTAACAAGCGACGAATATGATGTTGAGGGCGAAGACGCATATTTGCTTTATCCTTTGGTTGCTTCATTGACAAAAGGCCAAAGAATTTGCCTTGGCTTTATCACAATGAGCCAGATAGTTTCTATGGGTATCAATGACGATAAGTCAATTGCGGAAGCTGCAAAGAACATTGATATTGATGAGGAAAAGTATTATGTATCGATTTATTCCGGTATGGACCGTTCAATCTTTTCCGAAAATGTTGCTCTTACCGGCGACGCATATGCACTTCAAAATTCATCAAACAAAGTTGCTGTTGAAAACTGGACAGGATTCATTTCAAGCTCAACAAAACTTTTGTATGTTTTGACCGGCATTAGTATGGTGGCAACAATTGCCAGCTGGACGACAAGAAGTACTATTATTTGGAACAATAAGGTGAATATAAGCAAATTGGCTGACGCCGATTTTAATATGTGTCATGAAACCGTATCGAATGCTATTTCCGAAACAGCAGATCGGTTTGACGATGCAGTAAGTGCTGCTTCAGAGACATTGGAAAGAAGCTTTTCTTCCGACAGTAGTTTTGTATTTGAAGAGGCTGGTGCGAAGGGTGTTCAAATTGCAAACGGTTCAGCACAAATTGCCGAGAGAGTCGGTGATGTTGGCGATGATGTAGCTAACTCAATTAAAAATCAAATGGCAGACTCGGTTGACGATATTGCAAACACTCAAAAAACATTGCAAGGTGAAAACCTTGGCACCAGAACAACCGACGCTGTAAAAGGTAACGCTTCATTGCAAAAATGGATGACCGGTTTTTCGGTTGCAATTTCATGTATTACAATTGGTTTGATGGTAGCTTCACTTTGGAGCTCATATCAAGATTTGAAGAAGTACTATAATGCAGAGTTCACACCGATTCCTATGCATATGGTAAATCAGGGCGTAAACGACAAGGACGAAAAGGTGTTTACTTATTATACAGCTGTTAAGTGCAACAGAGAAGAAGCACAGATGGTAACCGACAATAACAAGCTCCTTGAAGATTACGGTGACCTCAACGGTGATGTCGGCAGACAGTGGGTTGCACTTTATACAACAAAGGACAGCTCGGCAGGCGACCCGATTACAACTGATTTTGATGTTCAGTACGGCAAGAGCGATGTGCCGGACGATTCCACACCTCTTTCAATGTTCTGTGAAAGCACGGCTCAAAATCTTACAAACAAAAAAGCAGGCTACACATATGCAGACTCTAAGAAAGGTATTTACCTTTTCTACGATGTTGACAGTAACGCATACGCAGGCAGTGTGTTCTCAAGCGGAACATATGCACTTATTGCCGGTGCTTCAATGGTAGTGGTAGCAGCAATTTCTTGCTTGGTTTGCAAGGCAATCAAAAAGAAAAAGGCAAAGAGCGGCAAGGGGGAGAATGCGAATGCGTAAAAAAACGCTAAGTGCAATTATCAGTGCGATTTTGGCTGTTGTCCTCTGCGTTACAACTTGTACAAGCGTTTTTGCCGCAACGAGTAAAGAATCGTACATTTCCGACTTGGTTCTTTGCTCGGCAAAATCTGCTGATGAAGCAGAAAAAAAGCTCAAGGCGCAGGATTACAAACTGATGTCGGATGAAAACTTGAATGACAGCCTTACAGACGGCGGTATGTATTTGGGCTATAAATCAACCACAAACAGAAGTGAAGCCATTACTGATATTTCGGCTTTGAATATGAACGGTAAGTACAGTTACACCGATTATGAAAATCTTCTTAACAGTTTAAAGGAAAGCGTTTCAACAACAATCAACGGCTTGATTCCGATGATTACAGCTTACAGAACAAATTACAAAGCGGGCAGAACGGTTGCCGTTTCGGTTCACGATACGCTCAACAAGTTTTATGAAGACGATTCAAAAACCTATATGGGCGATTATCTTCTCAACTGCGATTTGAAGGACACGACCGATATAACCAAGGTGTTTATGCAGGGCTATTCGGCATTTATTGTTGATATTCAGCAACTTTTGTTTACCGCGGGTGAAAACTCAAACGACAAGAAGTGGGTTGAAAAAATGGCAGATTCAAACGACGATTTCCTTTTGGATTTGTACATCAATTCTTACCCGACTCCGAACAAGGCGTATCAAGCTTTGGCGGCAGATTACGGCACTTCGGCAGACAACATTCGTCTTTCATGGAATGTGTTTTATGAAAACCTTAAAACCACGAAGAACAAATATTTTACCGAAAGTGACGGCAAGCTTAAATTTAACGAAGACGCTATGAATCAAACTTTTGACAGCGTTGATACGGATAAGTTTAATTTAGACGACAGTTCAACGACAGACGACGCTGTTGACGCAATGTCGGCAAGTATTGACGGTCAGGAAGCAAGCAGTGATTTTGTTGACAGTGTGCTCATTTCGTATCTCGACGGTTTGGAATACGGCGACGGCACAATGCTTGACTTCTTTATGCGTGACGAGAGCGAAGTTAATGATTTTGAACTTTACACACTTGCATACTTTATGGGCGAAAAGCTTTGTGCTCAGTCGGCAAATGTCGGACTTCAGCAGGTCGTATCTCGCTTAACCATTGTCGGCGACGACGCTCAGGCAAGCGATTACGAAAATATTGAAGGTATTCTTTCAGGCTACGAAAAAGTTTCGGTTTACGAGGGTGTAGACAGAACTCTTTTTGAAAACGGCGTTGCTTTGACAAGTGCAACAACAAGCAAGAACCTTTCAAGCGGCAAGAGCTGGTCGGACGGACTGTTTGGCAGAATTTTCCAACCGCAAAAAGCCGGTGAATATAAGTGGTATGACTTTTTGGCATTCTATGTTATGCCGACAGTTATTTCAGCTACATGCTACGGCACGATTGTCGGTATTTCGAATCATTTAGAAAAAACTTTGATTAAAGATTTATACGGCAAAACGAAACAAAAATTTGTAAACAGTTGTATGGAAGTAAACAGACAGTCAATAGAGATTGGTAAGGAAGCGGTTTTTAAAAAAATTAAATTCAATCCGCATTTATATGCAACAGACGCAAAGGAAATATCAAGGTCTTCACGAGCAATTTTCGGTAAGGGTACATTGGTTGACGGCTCAACAAAGAGCGGCGGTCAACTTCTTTCGGGGCTCAGAACATTCTTCTTTGCCGTAACAATTATTTTAACTCTTGTTTCAATCGGTATGGCAATTTACACACTGTTTTCCGAAAACGAAGTGCAAACGGCAGAATATACCACGATACCTAATCATATAGTTGACACTGTGACTACCGACAACGGCGAAGATTATATTGCATATAATTTTGTGCCGAATATTTCCGGCAACGCAAGTGATTTGAACAATTTTGTCGGTAAGGCAGGTTGGCTTACTCTTTATTATACAAAGGATAGTGCAGCAGGCGAACCGCTTACAACCGATATGAAAATTGTTAAAGGTTCAACTAAGACGCCTATTGATTACGAGGGCATAAACCTCTTTGGTGAAGAGACGGCTCTTGATATCACTTCAAAGGATTACACGGGAGTTAAGGATTCTGTAGACGGAACTTACATTTATTTTAACCGTGGTGAGGCAATAACAACGGGTTCTGTTTTCTCAAGCGGAAATACAGCGATTTCAATCGGTGTGGGCGCGGTTATCGGCATAGCGATTGATATGCTTTTCCGAAAGATGAAAGAAAAGAGAAAAAAGACAGTTCCTAATCAACAGTAACTGACTATATATAATAAGTATAGGGAATGGTGTTAAAATGAGAAATAAAAAATTCTTCAGTGCGTTAATAAGCGTGATTTTGGCTGTTACAATCTGTGTAACAACCTGCACAAGTGCTTTTGCCGCAACAAGTAAGGAATCATATATTTCGGATTTGATTCTTTGTACGGCAAAGTCTGCCGATGAAGCAGAAACAAAGCTCAAGGCACAGGGATATAAACTTATGTCGGAGGACAATTTGAATGAAAGTCTTTCGGACGGCGGAATGTATTTGGGCTACAAATCAACTTTGAACAGAAACGAAGCTATCACCGGTCTTTCTGCTATGAATATGAACGGTAAGTACAGTTACACGGATTACGAAAGACTTCTTGACAGTATTAAGGAAAGCGTAACGGCTACAGTTAACGGCTTGATTCCGATGATTACCGCTTACAGAACAAACTATAATGACGGTAAGGCAATTGCCGTTTCTGTACACGACACACTTAATAAGTTTTATGAGGACGATTCACAAACCTATATGGGCGATTATCTTCTCAACTGCGATTTGAAGGACACGACCGATATAACCAAAGTGTTTATGCAGGGTTATTCGTCATTTATTGTGAACATTCAACAGCTTTTGTTTATTGCGGGTGAAAGCTCAAACGATAAAAAGTGGATTGAAAAGATGGCAGAATCGGATGAAGATTTCCTTTTGGATTTGTATATGGATTCATATCCTACTCCAAACAAGGCTTATCAGGCTTTAGCGGCTGATTACGGTACTTCGGCAGATACTATTCGTCTTACATGGAATACATTTTATCAAAACCTCAGTGCTGTTAAAACTAAGTACTTCACAGAGAAAAACGGCAAACTCATATTCAATTCTCAAGCAATTACAGAGCAGGTTGAAGACGCTCCGACTTCGTCCGATGTAACGGAAGGTATGTCGGAAACTGCGCTCAATGAAGTGCTTGAAAAGAATATTGAGGTTCAGTCGGCAACCAATGACATTTCGGATGCTGTTCTTATTGAATATCTTAACGGCGTTGAATACGGTGACGGCACAATGCTCGATTTCTTTATGCGTGACGAGAGCGAAGTTGATGATACAGAACTTTACTCACTTGCTTATTTTATGGGTAAAAAGCTTTGTGCACAGGTAACAAATGTCGGTCTTCAGCAGGTTATATCCCGTGTGATTATTGACGGCGACGATTCAAAAAAAGATGACTTTGCCGAAGTAAGCGAACTCCTTTCGGGTTATGACAGCGTTTCGATTTACGAAGGCGTAGACAGAAGCCTTTTTGATGACGGCGTTGCTTTGACAAGTGCAACAACCGAAAAATACACTTCAAGCGGTAAGAGTTGGTCGGAGGATTTGTTCGATAGAGTTTTCCAACCGCAAAAAGCCGGCGACTATAAATGGTACGATTTTTGGGCATTTTATGTTGTTCCTGCGGTGGTTTCGGCTTCAATATATCTCGGAATAACTGCGTTTTTACATAGACTTGATACTACAATCGGCTCCGCAACAAGAACTTCGGCAAATGCAATGTTCCGCTATCATGTTGAGTCAGCTAAAGTTTCTAAATTAGTGTTTGAAAATATTATATGTGATGAAACTTATACCGAGCGAGCAACAAGAACAGTCTCTTCAAAACTTGCCAATATGTCTTACGGCAAAGGTTCGTCAATTGCCTCTACAACGGGCGGTAAGGTTATATTGGGAATAAGAGCGTTCTTCCTTGCGGTAACGGTTATTTTTACACTTATTTCAATCGGTATGGCTCTTTACACATTGTTTGCTGAAAACGAACCGCAAACAGCAAAGTATTCGTCAATTCCAAATCATATTGTTGACACTGTAAGTACCGACAACGGGGACGACTATGTTGCATATAACTACGTGCCGAGCCTTTCGGGCAATGCGGGCGATTTGAATAACTTTGTGGGTACGGTTGGTTGGCTCACTCTTTACTACACAAAGGATCAATCTGTTGGTGAACCGATTACAACCGATATGAAAATTGTTAAGGGATCATCCAATGCCCCTCTGGATTACGACAGCGTAAATCTTTTTGGCGAAGAGTCGGCTCTTAACATTACTTCAAAGGATTACACAGGCAAAAAAGATTCCGCAAACGGAACATATATTTACTTTGACAGAGGAGAAACTTTGGCTGTAGGTTCGGTTTTCTCAAGCGGAAATATGGCAATCGCCGTTGGTGTAGGTGCCGTTATGGGTGTTGCTGTTGATGTACTTTTCCAAAAGTTAAAGAACAGAAA
Organism: bacterium; assembly: GCA_963661495.1. Classification (GTDB taxonomy): domain Bacteria; phylum Bacillota; class Clostridia; order Oscillospirales; family Acutalibacteraceae; genus Eubacterium_R. The sequence continues at coordinate 9,372 of CAVLCA010000012.1, read as the reverse complement.
CAAAGGAAAAAAGAAGAAAAATGCTTAACGGCATACGGTTGCATAATTTGACGGAGGAAAAAGAATGAAGAAATTTTGGAGCGCTTTGATTAGTATAGTGCTGGCGGTATCACTTTGTGTTACCACCTGCACAAGTGCCTTTGCGGCTTCGTTTAGTGGTAAAAAGTATGTCAAGGAAATGATTATAAGCTACGGTAACACAGCAGACGAGGCTAAAAAATGGCTTACCGATAACGATTATGAAATTCTTGATTACAATCTCAACGAGGGCGCAGATAACAAACTTTCAACAAAAAGAGCAGTTTACATCGGTTATAAAACGACCGACGACGCTGACGAGGCTATAACCGATATGAAACTTATGAATATGAAGGGCGGTTACAGCGTTCAGGACTATCAAATGCTTCTTGATGAGCAAAAAAGCAATATCAGAGCATTTTTTAACAACTTTAAGGTTGCCGTTAAAGAATACAGAAACAACTATAATGCAGGTCAGCAGCGTGCAATTGCGGCTCACGATTTGCTCAATATGATGTATGACGACGACACGAAGCAAAATCTCGGTGACCTTTTGCTCAACAAAACAAAAGAGGAGTATACGGACGAGGAATATAATGCTTTGTCTGACGACGAAAAGGCAAAAGTTGCCGATATGACGACAATTCTTATGCAGGCAAACGGCAATGCCGTGTTGGCGATGGAGCAAGTTATCGCTCTTGCAACGGACGACAACGACACGCTTTGGATGACAAGATATCAAGATGCAAAGACCTATGACGATATGATTAGTGACGCTTTGAATAATGACGATATTACATTAAAACAGGCGACCAAAGAGCTTGCTATCGAATATGACGATGACGCAAAGAAAATTGCGGAAGCCCTTGTTCAATACAAATCTTATCTTGAAAATTATACAAATACCGATATAACTCTTTACAGCACGGAAGATGAGCTTGAAGCGTATCAAAAGGCACACGAGGACTTTGACTATTCCGTTTGGTTTACGGCGGGAACTCAGTACGAGCTTACAAAATCGTTGGAGAACGACGAAGTTTCGCTTTACGATTTGATTTACAGCGATGAGTACGATGTGGAAAATGCCGACAGATATATGCTTTATCCGCTTGTATCGGTGCTCACCGAAGGTCAAAGAGCCTGTCTTGACTTCTTGCCGATGCAACAGCTTATGGCAATCGGTTTGAACAATGACGAAACTGTTAAAGCGGCTATGGATAAAATAGGCAAAGCAGTTTCAAAAGAAGAGGGTACTTACTCTGTTTACGAGGGTATTGACCGCTCGTTCTTTGACGGTGATGTTGCTTTGACGGGCGAGGCGTACACGCTTCAAAATTCATCAGGCAAAAACCCGACGGAAAAGTGGACGGATAACATTTCCACATTATCGCTCATTTTCTATTGTTCTTTCGGTGTTTCGGCTCTTGCAACGCTTGCCACATTTTCTCTTAGCGGTTATTACAGTCATTTATCTAAAAATTTGAAGAAAGCTTCAAAGGATTTCTATAATAAATATGAATTAAAATTGTCAGATTCTTACGAATTAATAGAAGGTGAAAAAGCCGAGGCTCTCGAAAACGAAGCGAATGATTTTCATAAAAAATATGTTCAATCCAAAGCTTCTTCAAAAAGTGCTGCTGCTATGTCAAAAGTGCTTTTCACAGCCGGAATAATCATATCATGCGTTACAATCGTGCTTATGCTCGTTTCGCTTTGGAGAGTTTACGAAGATGTAAAAGCGTACTACAACACTGAATTTACTGCGATTCCGTCCCATATGGTAAATCAGGGCGTCGATGAAAATGACGAAAAGGTGTTTACATATTACTCGGCTGTTAAGTGCAACCGAGAGGAGCAGGGAATGGTAAACGATAACAACAAGCTTCTTGAGGATTTCGGCGATTTGAACGGTGATGTCGGCAGACAGTGGGTGGCACTGTACACTACCAAGGACAAAGCCGCCGGCGACCCGATAACAACCGATATGGTTGTTCAGTATAAAGACACAAATATACCGGATGACCGTAATCCGCTTTCGATTTTCTGCGAAAGCGTTGCACAAAATCTTACAAATGAAAAAATGGGCTACACATATAACGATTCAAAGGGTGGTATCTACCTTTTCTACGGTGCAGACGAGAACGCATTTGCAGGAAGTGCGTTTTCAAACGGAATGTACGCATTTATCGGTGGCGTATCGGCTGTTGCGGTTGCGGTTGCAGCATTCTTTGTAGGCAGAAGTGTAGAGAGAAAAAAGAAGGAGAAAGCCAATGTATAAAAAATTATTCAGTTCGATTATCAGCGTTGTGCTTGCGGTTACACTTTGCGTAACCACCTGCACAAGTGCTTTTGCCGCAACATTCAACGGCAATAAATATGTTAAGGAAATGATTATCAGCTACGGTGACACGGCTGAGAAAGCCAAAAAATGGCTTACCGACAACGGTTATGAAGTTATCGACAGCAACCTCAACGACGGTGCCGACGATATTATTTCAACAAAAAGAGCCGTTTACCTCGGTTACAAAACAACAGAAAATGCAGAAGAAGCTATCACTGATATGAAGCTTATGAATATGAAGGGCGGCTACAGCGTTCAGGATTATCAAATGCTTCTCTCTGAGCAAAAGGAAAGCATTAAGAACTTTTTCAGCAATTTCAAAGTTGCTGTTCAGGAATACAGAGATAATTACAAAGCAAACAAGGGTCGTGCAATTGCGGCTCACGATATGCTTAATATGCTTTATGATGACGACACAGAGCAGTATATGGGCGACCTTTTACTCAATCGAGTAAGAGAAGAGTATACAGATGAAGAATACAATGCTTTGAGCGATGACGAAAAAGCAAAGGTTGGCGATATGACAACCATTCTTATGCAGGGCAATGCAGAAGCTGTTCTTTCTATAGAGCAAACTATTGCAACGGCGGCTGACGACAGCGACGAACTCTGGTTTGAAAGGTATAATAAAGCAAAAACTTACGATGAAATGCTTGATGAACTTATGGATAAGGATGACCTTACAGTAAATCAAGCTACAAAGAAACTTGCAACTCAATACGATCAATATGCTGAAACGATAGCTTCAAAGCTTGACGAGTACAAAACACTTCTTGAAAAATATACAAATGCAGACATTTCTGTTACAAGTACAAGCGAAGAGATAGAAGCATACAAGTCGGCAAACGCTGATTTTGAAGATGAAAACTGGGTTGCTGCAGGTATTCAGTATGAACTTCTTAAAACATTGAAAAATGACGATATTACACTCCTTGATTTGATTACGAGTGGTGATTACGATCTTGAGGGCAGCGACAGATATATGCTTTATCCGCTTGTTTCCGTTTTGTCAAACGGTCAAAAGGCTTGCCTTGATTTCTTAACAATGTATCAAATCGTAGGTCTTGGCATAAACAACGACGAAGCGTTACAGCAGGGAGTTGAGGAAACAGATGTGGATTCTGTTAAATCGTTAAATGTTTCAGTTTACAGCGGTGTAGACAGAACGGTTTTTACCGATGAAGTTGCACTTACGGGTGAGGCATACAAGCTTCAATCGGCAACAGGTGAAAACGCAGTGAACGGTTTGAGCGACAATATTTCAACCACATCATTGGTTTTGCTTTGTTGTTTCGGTGCCGGACTTGTTGCTACAACCGCTGCTTGGGTATTTAACAGTGCTACTAAAGCTGCTATGAAAGACTTTATTAGTGATACGACAGCTAATATTAATAAATTAGCCCAAGAATCCAAAGATTTAGTATCAAAAGGCGGTCAAAAAGTTACTGACGGATTAAGTAACGAAGCGAAGGAACTATTTAAGCAGTCAGGTGAAAAGGAAGTGCAAATTTATAGACTTAATAAGAGCATAGGAACTGCAAAGACATTTCAAAAGACGGTATGTTATGCGAGTATTGCGGTAACTTGCGTTACCCTTGTGTTAGCAGCTGCAACACTTTGGAGCACATATCAGGATGTAAAAGCGTATTATAATGTTGAGTTTACACCGATTCCGTTGCATATGGTGAACCAGGGTGTGGACGAAAACGACAAAAAAACATATACCTATTATACTGCTGTAAAGTGCAACAGAGAAGAACAGGGAATGGTTAAGGATAACAATAAACTCCTTGGCGACTACGGCGATTTGAACGGTGATGTCGGCAAACAGTGGGTGGCACTGTACACCACTAAGGATAAGTCAGCAGGCGACCCGATAACAACAGATTTTACAGTTCAGGTCGGCAATAGCGATTTGCCGAACGACAGCACACCGCTTTCAATCTTCTGCGAAAGTGCCGCTCAAAATCTTACAAACAAAAAAGCCGGTTATACATATGCCGATTCAAATGACGGTATCTATCTTTTCTACGGTACAGACGCAAGCGCATTTGCCGGCAGTGCAATTTCAAACGGAACATATGCACTCATCGGTGGCGGTGTTGCAATCGTTGTAGCCGCTGTGGCGTTTTACCTTGGTACGGTTACCGGAAAGAAAAAAACAAAGAAGCAAAATGCTTAACGGATAAATTACCGAAAAAGCTAATGGCAACGGAGGAAAAAATATGAAGAAATTTTTAAGTACATTAATTAGCGTTGTGCTTGCGGTTACACTTTGCGTAACCACCTGCACAAGTGCTTTTGCCGCAACATTCAACGGCAAAAAGTATGTTAAAGAAATGATTATCAGCTACGGCAAAACGGAGGAAGAAGCCAAAAAGTGGCTTACCGACAATGACTATGAGGTAATCGACAATAACCTTAACGACGGCGCAGATAATTTGCTTTCAACAAAAAGAGCTGTTTATGTAGGTTATAAAACAACTAATAACGCTGATGAAGCTATCACTGATATGAAGTTGATGAATATGAAGGGCGGTTACAGCGTTCAGGACTATCAGTTACTTCTTGAAGAGCAAAAGGCAAATATCAAGCAATTTTTCAGCGGCTTTAAGGTTGCTATTGAAGAATACAGAACAAACTATGCCGCAAAGCAGGAGCGTGCGGTTATGGCTCATGATATGCTCAATATGCTTTATGACGACGACACAAAGCAAAATCTCGGTGACCTTCTTCTCAACAAGGTCAGAGAGGAATATACAGACGATGAGTATGAGGCTTTGAGCGATGATGAAAAGGCAAAAATTGCTGATATGACAACCATTATTATGCAGGCTAACAGTGACGCTGTTCTTGCAATGGAACAACTTCTTGCAATCGCTTCCGACAACAGCGAAACACCGTGGATAAACAGATATCAAGAAGCAAAAACATATGATGATATGCTCGATGAGCTTATGGATAAGGAGGACCTTACCGTAAATGCTGCTGCAAAGAAGCTTGCAACAGAATATGATCAAGATGCAAAAATTGTTGCTGGTATGTTTGAAAACTATAAGGAATATCTCGGCAAATACACAGATTCGGATATAACACTTACAAGTTCCAAAGAAGAAATTGAAGCTTATGCAGAGGCACACGAGGACTTTGATCAAACCGACTGGTTTGCAGCAGGCACACAGTACGAAGTTATTAATGAACTTAAAAATGATGATGTTACACTTTACGATTTGATTTTCAGCGATGATTTTGATGTTTTAAATGCCGACAGATATATGCTTTATCCGCTTATTTCTGTTCTCAGCGACGGTCAGAGAGCTTGTCTTCCGTACATTTCGATGACTCAACTTGTTGCACTTGGTATCAATGATGATGCAACGGTAAAAGCCGGCGTTAAAGCATTTGATGCAACTTCAATCGACAGTTTGCAAAACACTTCAATTTATTCAGGAGTTGACCGCACAGTATTCGGTGCCGATGTTGCTCTCACAGGTGATGCATACAGACTTCAAACTTCAACAGGTATCGACCCGGTACAAGAGTGGACAGGCGGAGTTACCGGAACAACTCTTCTGTTGTGGGGCATTACACTTTCTTCGGCAACAATGATGACTATTTCATGGAGCTTGAACTCATCTATTACTAAACTTTCGGATAGCTTCGTTAGTAAAGCCCAAGGTTATGCAAGCGAAATGGAAGCTATGCAAAAATCAGTGAAAAAGTCGGGAGACGAATTCGTTGAATTGGCAGATAAGTATGTAACAGGTTCAAACAACGAAGAATATGCGTTATTAGAGAAAAAATACGACAGTGCAATAAATAGCTCAAATTCAGTAGATGGAATTTCAAAATACTTTAAAATTGCAAGTGTTGCAATGACTTGCGTAACTCTTGTTCTTATGGCTTACTCAATCTGGTGCACATATCAGGATTTAAAAGCTTACTATAATGCAGAATTCACACCTATCCCGTCAAATATGGTTAACCAGGGCGTTAATGAAAATGACGAAAAGGTGTACACCTATTACAGTGCAGTTAAATGTAACAGAGAAGCACAGGGTATGGTGACCGATAATACCAAACTTCTTGAAGACTTCGGCGACCTCAACGGCGATGTCGGAAGACAGTGGGTGGCTTTGTACACCACAAAGGATAAGTCAGCAGGCGACCCGATAACAACAGATTTTACAGTTCAGGTCGGCAATAGCGATTTGCCGAACGACAGCACACCGCTTTCAATCTTCTGCGAAAGTGCCGCTCAAAATCTTACAAACAAAAAAGCCGGTTATACATATGCCGATTCAAATGACGGTATCTATCTTTTCTACGGTACAGACGCAAGCGCATTTGCCGGCAGTGCAATTTCAAACGGAACATATGCACTCATCGGTGGCGGTGTTGCAATCGTTGTAGCCGCTGTGGCATTTTATCTTGGTACGGTTACCGGAAAGAAAAAGATAAAAAAGCAAAACGCTTAACGGCACATTACCGCAAAAGCTGACATTAACGGAGGAAAAAGATGAAGAAAGTTTTAAGTGCGTTAATCAGCGTGGTGCTTGCGATTACCCTTTGCGTAACCGCCTGCACAAGTGCTTTTGCCGCAACATTCAACGGCAAAAAGTATGTTAAAGAAATGATTATCAGCTACGGCAAAACGGAGGAAGAAGCCAAAAAGTGGCTTACCGATAACGACTATGAGGTAATCGACAATAACCTTAACGACGGTGCAGACGATACTTTTTCAACAAAGCGCGCCGTGTATCTCGGCTACAAAACCACCGATAAGGCGGATGAAGCCATTACGGATATGAAGGTTATGAATATGAAGGGCGGCTACAGCATTCAGGATTATGAAATGATGCTCTCCGAGCAAAAGGATAATCTTAAAGTGTTCTTTGATAATTTTAAAGTAGCCGTTCAGGAATATCGCAATAACTATAATGAAGGTCAAAAGCGTGCAATTGCTGCTCACGATATGCTCAATATGCTTTATGACGATGATACTCAGCAAAGTCTCGGCGATCTTCTTCTTAACAGAGTTAAGGAAGAATATACAAACGGGGAATACAATGCTTTGTCTTCCGAGGAGCAGGCAAAGGTTGGCGATATGACCACCATTCTTATGCAGGGAAATGCAGATGCAATACTTGCAATGGAGCAGATTATTGCCACGGCAACGGATGAAAGTGAAACTCCTTGGACAAACAGATATCAAGAGGCTGAAACTTACGACGAAATGCTTGAGAATCTTATTGATAAAGATAACCTTGTAGTTAATGACGCTGAAAAAGAACTTGCTTCAAAATATGACGCTGACGCAAAAAAAATAGCGGTAAATTTTGAAAACTATAAAGATTATGTTCTTGAAAATACAGTTGACGAAATATCCCTTGAAAGTTCAGCCGAAGAAATAGAGGCTTATCAAAAAGCACACGAGGATTTCGTTTATACGGATTGGTGTGCAATTGCTACGCAGTGCGAAATCTTAAAAACTTTGAAAAACGGTGATGTTTCGCTTTATGATTTGATTTTCAGCGGCGATTACGATGCAGTAAATAATGACAGATATATGCTTTATCCGCTTGTATCTGTTCTCAGTGACGGTCAAAGAGCATGTCTTGATTTCCTTTCATTTTATCAGCTTGTTTGTTTTGGCATCAATGATGATTCCGCAACTGAAGCAGCAATAAAACAATTTAACATCACTTCAAATGAAGACGGAAACAACATTTCTATTTATAACGGTGTAGACCGCACTGTATTCGGCAAGGATGTTGCCCTTACGGGTGATGCATACAAGCTTCAAGCTTCGTCGGGAAAAGAAGTTACGGAAAATTGGAACATACCGATTTCCGTTACCAGCATTGTTTTGTGGAGTGCATTTCTTGTTTCAACAGCGGCAACTGTTTTCAGCTGGGTATACAGCTCACATATCAGTTCGATTGTAAAAGAGGCTAATCAGCAATTAAAGCATGCAACAAGTTTAGTTACCTCAGCTCAAAATAACATTAAAATTTGGCAACAAGCAATTAAAGATGCAAGAAAAGTCGGCAACGCTATTAGTGAAAAAGCAAGCACAAAATTAATAGAACAGTATAATAAAACCACAATGCCGCAGAGGCTTGCAGAAGAGAGCAAAGCATTGTCTGCATATAATTCAGCAAGCTCATGGTCAAAGATTGTGAATTATGCCAGCATTGGTATGACATGCATTATGGCTGTGCTTATGGCTGTTTCTATTTGGAACACTGTTAATGATGTTATGGATTACTATAATGCAACATACACACCTATTCCGTCAAATATGGTGAACCAAGGTGTTGATGATAAGGATGAAAAGGTGTATACCTATTATAAAGCCGTTAAGTGCAACAGGGTTGCACAGAATATGGTAACGGATAACACTAAATTGCTCGGTGATTTTGGTGATTTAAACGGCGATGTCGGCAAGCAGTGGGTTGCACTTTACACCACAACGGACAAAGCTGCAGGCGACCCGATAACAACCGATTTTGCGGTACAAAAGGGCAACAGCAACATTCCGAACGACAGCACACCGCTTTCAATCTTCTGCGAAAGTGCCGCTCAAAATCTTACAAACAAAAAAGCCGGTTATACATATGCCGATTCAAATGACGGTATCTATCTTTTCTACGGTACAGACGCAAGCGCATTTGCCGGCAGTGCAATTTCAAACGGAACATATGCACTCATCGGTGGCGGTGTTGCAATCGTTGTAGCCGCTGTGGCATTTTATCTTGGTACGGTTACCGGAAAGAAAAAGATAAAAAAGCAAAACGCTTAACGGCACATTACCGCAAAAGCTGACATTAACGGAGGAAAAAGATGAAGAAAGTTTTAAGTGCGTTAATCAGCGTGGTGCTTGCGATTACCCTTTGCGTAACCGCCTGCACAAGTGCTTTTGCCGCAACATTCAACGGCAAAAAGTATGTTAAAGAAATGATTATCAGCTACGGCAAAACGGAGGAAGAAGCCAAAAAGTGGCTTACCGA
>CAVLCA010000011.1:0-76360 GCA_963661495.1 bacterium | reverse complement strand
CGTTTCGCTTCGCTCCACTTCATATCCCTGCATAATCTTGAATTTATAACTTTTTTAAAAAACTTACACACTTTTATTGACAAAGCCATAACATTAAAATATTTGAGAGCATAGCGAAAGCTGTGCTTTTTTATTGTCCAAAAGGAGCAAAGTATGAAAAAAGACGATTATTTTGTTATTGTTCACAATGTATTAAATTACCTGTACGAACAATTAAAGAATGGCACAACAACGGTTGAAAGCATAACTCAAGTTTCAGAAAAGTTACCAAAAAAGGTGCATTTCCGAACGAAAATGCATTGCTCAAATTGCTCTATTTACGCATAACCGAGCTTTACAAAAAGTGGAACGACAGCAAGGTTCAAAATTGGGCAATGGTCAGAAATCAACTTTCAACAAACGAAAAAATCAGTGCCCGTATTGAAAAATACGAGCACACGATTTGAGCCGTTTATGCAGGGATATTTCGTTTCGCTTCGCTCCACTTCATATCCCTGCATAATCTTGAATTTATAACTTTTTAAAAAACTTACACACTTTTATTGACTAAGCCCAAAACCAGGGGTACTCCGTATGGGGTACCTCTGTTTTGTTTTTATCTATAAACTCTTTCAATTCTTGGATTTACCATAAGCGGTGAAATGTCCACGCTTGCCAAGTCACCGGGTTTTACATCACTTCCGGTAACATCAACAGCTGTGTGACTCAAACCTATTCCGCCGATTACATGGTACATTCTGCCGTTGATTTTAACATACATCTGCTTTTTTTTGAGGAAGCTTTTGAATACGCTCAAAACATATCTGAATGTTATAAGTTCCTTTTCCTTTGTAAGCCCAAATCCGTCATAATGTCCGATAGGTACAATCGCAATTTTTGTTTCACGCTTCGTTTGATATGTTGCGTTGTAGCCGACAAAATATCCTTTCGGTACGGTCTTAACATCAACAACTTCGGCTTCGAGTGAACCAAGCCTGTGGAGTCCGCTTTTGCTTTTTGTGATAACTCTGCCCGTAAATGCCGAACCGATTCTTACGCTGTCAAGGCAAACATCTTCAACATTGAGCAGAGCAGGGGAGTTGCTTGCATGCAAAGTACCTACATCTTTGACCGTTTCTTTAATTCTTGCCATGGTGTCCTTGAACATTTCAAGCTGTGCTTTCGTTAAATCGTGATTCTTGAAAGCTGATGAAAAATGCGTGTACGCTCCTGTAAATTTAAGATTAGGCAATGAGTAGCATTTTATTGCATCCGCAATTTCGCTTGGCATAAAGCCGTATCTGCCCATTCCTGTGTCGATTTTGAGGTGGCATTTAACGGTAACACCCATTTCTGTTGCAACTACGCTCATTGCCTGTCCTGCCTGCAAAGAACCGATTGTTGCTGTTGCACCGTATTTTACAATTTCTCTGCATTCGTCCTTTATGCAGGTTGAACGCATAACAAGGATGTCCTCGTCAGTCAAAACCTCTCGCAGTATCGGCAAGTCTGTAACCTCCGTTACGGCAAAAGTTTTTATGCCGTGTTCAACCAAAATCTTTGTTATTTCCTTTATGCCGAATCCGTAGCCGTTGCCTTTGACAACACCGATAAGCGGTACTTCGGCTTTTTGCTTGACAATTTCAATGTTTTCGTCAAGCTCTTCTTTATCTATTACATATCTGCTCATTTTCTGATTTTTTTCAATACCTTTGTTCCTATATTATAAAGATTGTATACAGGCTTGTTGATTACATAATCAAATTCTCCGACAAATTCTTTCATATATCCGCCGAAACCGTGTTTAAATCTCCACAATCCGTAGTGAGGGTTGCCCGGGTTTTGGCAATCACCGCTGATTCCGCCAAAGTCGTATATCTTGCAGTTGCATTCCATACCCCATTTTATCATAGCCCATTGAAGTGCATAGTTGGGGTAAACATTCCTGTGAGCGTTTGATGAAGCTCCATATTGATATTTCATAACATTTTCGCCCCATTTGATTGCAAGCGTGCCTGCAATCGGCTTACCCTCGTAGTATGCCATATAAAGCCTTGCGTCATCGGTCATACAGTCAAGGATTTTTTCAAAATACCATTTCGGTCTTGTGGAAAATCCGTCACGTTCGCCGGTTTCTGCCATAATGGCAACAAAATCGTCAAGTGCTTCCTTGCCGCAAATTTTAACTTCAACGCCTTTTTTCGGTGCTTTTCTAATGCGGTTGCGGTAATCCGATTTGAATGTGAGCATAAGCTCATCCTCACTTAAGCCGTTGTAGTCAAAACAATATACAAATCTCGGCTGTACATTTTCAAAATCCATACATCCCGGGTTAAGCTCCTTAAAGCCCTTTTTGATAAGATGCTCCTTGTAAGCCTTGTTTTCTATAACAATTTCCGGGTCGATTTTCAGGCAATATGCCTTGTATTCCTTGCCGATTTTGAGGATAGCGTCAAATAATTTGTCAAATGTGTCAAAATCGTCCTCATCACAAACAAAGCCTCTGCAAGCGTACATAAGTGAATTTTTGATTGCCGGAATGCTCCTGATGAGTACATCTGCGGCACCGATAACTTCTCCGCCGTCGTTTTTGAGCATAACAGCCTCCCACTTCCATGCGGATTTAACCTTTGCCCACTTTGAAGAGTGCTGAAACAGTCCTTTCGGGTGTTTTTTTATAAAAGCCTCGTATTCGGCTAAATTGTTTTTGTTAACTCTTTCTATCATATCTGTCACCTTGTTTATTTTATTTAATGATTATATCATAATACCTTTTTAATGTAAATATTAATATAGGAAATCGTAGGAAATGCCGCTTCTTATGCTTCCTTTTGGTTTTACAACGCATTTGTCAACAAGTTTTGTAGCAGCAAATCTTGCAGGTGTTTTCGCTGCTTGAGCGTGGTCTTTGATAAGATGCATAATTCCGTGAAGTGCTCTGTGCAGGCATCCGAGTGCTCACTCTCGTCACAAAAGTCGGTTCTTCCCGGCCTTTCATCAAGTATGTACCGCCTACGGTTTCCACTGCTGCAGTTTGTCCTTGTTCAAGTTTATTCAGTTCCATAGTAATCTACCAAATCACATATTTTATATATTTTACCGTTTTTAGAAAATATATACAGTCATATTAATATAAAATTTTTTAATTATATTTATTACTTATATATTACAATTATGTAATAAATAATTTATTTAATCTTATTTTATTGACAATTTTCTGTCATTGCTTTATTATTAGATTGATAATTTGTTTAATAACTTTGTTAATGAATTATATAAAGTTTAGGGAGGACTTGCTAATGGGACTTACTTTAGCACAAAAACTTATTAAATCTCATCTTGTTGAGGGCGAAATGATAGTCGGAACAGAAATCGGACTTCGTATTGACCAAACCCTTACACAAGACGCAACCGGTACTATGGCGTATCTTGAATTTGAAGCCATGGGAGTAGACAGAGTTAAAACAGAACGCTCTGTTGCTTATATCGACCATAACACACTTCAAACAGGATTTGAAAATGCGGACGACCATAGATTCATTCAAACGGTTACCAAAAAACACGGCATTTATTTTTCAAGACCGGGTAACGGTATCTGCCATCAGGTTCATCTTGAACGCTTCGGTATCCCGGGCAAGACTCTTATCGGTTCTGACAGCCACACTCCTACAGGCGGCGGTATCGGTATGCTTGCAATGGGAGCAGGCGGACTTGATGTTGCTGTAGCTATGGGCGGCGGTACATATTATATCCCGATGCCGAAAATGACAAGAATTAATCTTACAGGATATCTCAAACCTTGGGTTTCTGCTAAAGATGTCATTCTTGAAGTACTCCGTATTATGAGTGTTAAAGGCGGCGTAGGCAAGATTATTGAATACGGTGGAGAGGGTGTAAAAACTCTTTCTGTTCCGGAGCGTGCAACCATTACAAATATGGGTGCGGAACTTGGTGCCACAACTTCTGTCTTTCCTTCGGATGAAATCACCCTTGCTTTCCTTAAAGCACAGGGCAGAGAAAATGATTGGGTAGAACTTCTTCCGGATGAAGACGCCGTATATGACGAGGTTATTGATATTGACCTTTGTTCGCTTACTCCTATGGCGGCTTGTCCTCATATGCCTGACAATGTTAAAACAACTGAAGAAATCGGCAAGATTAAGGTTGACCAGGTTGCTATCGGTTCTTGCACAAACTCATCTTATGTTGATATGATGAAAGTTGCATCAATCCTTAAAGGCAAAACTATCGACCCGTCAGTTTCACTTTGTATTGCTCCGGGTTCAAAGCAGGTTCTCAATATGCTTGCACTTAACGGTGCACTTTCCGATATGATTAGTGCAGGTGCAAGAATTCTTGAAAGTGCTTGCGGTCCTTGTATCGGTATGGGTCAAAGCCCTAACAGCGGCGGTGTTTCGCTTCGTACATTTAACCGTAACTTCGAGGGTCGTTCCGGTACCAAAGACGGTAAGATTTATCTCGTTTCTCCTGAGGTTGCGGCGGCATCCGCTCTTACCGGCTATCTTACAGACCCGAGAGAACTTGGTGACGCTCCTGAAATTTCTATGCCTGAGCACTTCATCGTAAACGATAATATGGTTGTTCCTCCTGCTTCGCCTGAAGAAGCAAAAGATGTTGAAGTGCTTCGCGGCCCGAACATTAAACCTTTCCCAAAAACCGAACCGCTTCCTGCGGATATTACTGCAAAAGCTGTGCTCAAAGTCGGCGATAATATCACCACAGACCATATTATGCCGGCAGGTGCAAAGATTTTGCCTTACCGCTCAAACATCCCTCATCTTTCACAATTCTGCTTCGGCGTATGTGACGAAACATTCCCTGAGAGAATCAAGGCAGAGGGCAAAGGCTTTATCATCGGCGGTGCAAACTACGGTCAGGGTTCATCCCGTGAGCATGCCGCTCTTGTACCTCTTTATCTCGGCGTAAAGGCTGTTATTACAAAGAGCTTTGCCCGTATTCATGTTGCAAATCTTGTAAATGCAGGTATCTTACCGTTCACATTTGCAGATGAGAGTGATTATGATAAGATTGACCAAATGGACGAGCTTGAACTTGTTAATATCCGCGATTGCATAGAAAACAACAAGCCGGTTGTGCTCAAGAATATCTCGAAAGGTGAGGAATATAATCTTGATTCTTCCCACCTTTCCGACAGACAAAGAGCAATGCTTCTTTGCGGCGGACTTCTTGATTATACCCGTGAAATGAATAAATAAAATCCGTATGGGAGGTTATCATTCTCCCATAATAAATCAAATGTAATACTCGAACATAAAGGAGACATATCAATGGAAACAGAAGAAATTAAGGCTCTTGATGCTGCTTGCGACCAATTCAGAGCACTTATGGAAAAACAGCTTGAAAGAGCAAAGAAAATCAAAGAAGACAAGGATTTTACAGACTATCAGTCGCTTGACAAAATCGTTATCGGTATTTGCGGCGGCGACGGTATCGGCCCGATTATTACAAAAGAATCTCAAAGAGTTATTGAGTTTTTGCTCAAGGACGAGGTTGAAAAGGGTAAAATTGAATTTAAAATTATTGACGGCTTGACTATTGAAAACCGTGCGGCTCACAATCAGGCAATCCCTGATGATGTTCTTGCTCAGCTTAAGCAGTGTCATGTTATTCTTAAAGGCCCTACAACAACTCCCCGTCAGGGCGACCCGTGGCCGAATGTAGAAAGTGCCAATGTTGCAATGCGTAAGGAACTTGACCTTTTTGCAAATATGCGTCCGGTTAAAGTGCCGGAAGAAGGCATTGACTGGACATTCTTCAGAGAAAACACCGAGGGCGGCTATGCAGTCGGCTCATACGGCGTAAATATTACAGACGATTTGGCAGTTGACTTTACAGTTGCCACTCAAGAGGGTTGCGACAGAATTGCAAAGCTTGCTTACGATTATGCTCAGCGTAACCATAAGGGCAAGGTTTCAATTATTACAAAGGCTAATATCATTAAGACAACAGACGGTAAATTCCTCAATACCGCAAAGAAAATCGGCGAGCAGTATCCTGATATTGTTACCGATGACTGGTATGTTGATATTACCACTGCAAAACTTATTGACCCACAGAGAAGAAAAGACTTTAAGGTTTTCGTTCTTCCTAACCTTTACGGCGATATTATCACCGATGAAGCAGCAGAATTCCAAGGTGGCGTAGGTACTGCCGGCTCTGCTAACATCGGCAAAAAATATGCAATGTTTGAGGCTATTCACGGCTCCGCTCCACGTATGATTACAGAGGGCAGAGGTCAGTATGCCGACCCTTGCTCAATGCTTCGTGCAACGGTTATGCTTCTTTCTCATATCGGCTATCAAAAGCAGGCAGACGCCCTTGAAGCCGCTCTTGACAAATGTATGTTTGATGAAAAGAAACTTGTAATTACCGGCAGAGACACAGGTTGCACTTGCGACGAATTCGGTGATTATGTAATGGAAACCATTACCAATATGACCGAGTAATCGGTTCATAAAAGAGAGGTTCATATTATGGCACAGGAAATTTCGATTTCTGTTATTAAGCGATTACCTCGCTATTATAGATTTTTGGAAAATTTAAAGGATAACGGCATCGTTCGTATCAGCTCCAAGGAACTTGCCGAGCGTATGGGACTTACTGCATCGCAAATCCGCCACGATTTTAATTGCTTTGGCGGATTCGGTCAGCAGGGCTACGGTTACAATGTACCTGAGCTTTATGCCAAAATCGGTAAGATTCTTTGCGTGGACGCTGATGTAAAAACTGTTTTAATCGGTGCCGGCAACCTTGGCAAAGCTGTAGCTTCAAAAATTTTTACAAGGCAGTCCGGCTTTAAACTTGTCGGTATTTTTGATAAAAACGAAGCTATTTCCGGTAAGGTTATTCAGGGCATTCCGGTTCGTCATATCAATTATTTGGAGAATTTTTGTATAGACAATCAGCCGGTTTGTGCCGTTGTTTGTATTCCGTCAAATGATATGAAAGAACTTACAGATACTCTTTGCCGTCTTGGTATTAAGAGTTTTTGGAATTTCAGCAATTACGATATCGCTTTGGCTCATCCCGAGGTTCTTGTTGAAAATGTTCACCTTACCGACAGCCTTATGACTTTGAGCTTTCTTACAAGCTCCAGCAAGGAAGAACTTGAAAAGATTTCTTCTGCCGAATAATAAAGATTGGATTGACTGATTTTGATTAAAATAAGTAACAGAGAAATTATTGATGTTCTCAAATTTTCGGAAGATAAGGTCATCTTGGTAGAAAAAAAACCAAACCTCAATTCGGCAGGTTATGGAGTTAATTACTTCATTCTTAATTTTTCTACCGGTGAAAAGGAAATTATCACCAAGGACGCCTATCTTTTAAAAAAATACGGAGCAAATAGAAAAATTATCGCAGAAAAACTCGGTAATTTTGTTACTCCAAACGCTGTAACTATGCCTGACAGGTCTGTGCTTGTCATTTACCCGACCGGCGAAACGGGTCTGTTTGATTCAAACGGCGAGCTTGTTAAAGACGGCGTGCTTGATTATAACGGTTCTCCTGTCTCCGGTATGGCACTTGACGGCGATTGCTTTTGGTCTGTGTGTCAAAAGGAAAATTGTGTAATTCGTTATTTTATTGACGGAGTTAAGGTTGACATTAGGGTTGGTACGGCTGAACAAAATACTTTCCCGAATCCGCATTTTGTATCGTCGGACGATAATTTTGTTTATGTTTGCTGTGAACACCGCCGAATTAGAAAAATTGACAAAACGGACTTTACCGTGTCGGATGTAAATAAAACGTATTCCGACCTTTTAGGCTACTATCGCTTTGGCAAATATGCTATTGTCATTAAGCCCGACGGTGCCTATTGCGATAAAGATTAACAAACCTATTTTATGTTTGATTGAGCGGCTGAAAAACGGTCTGCTCATTAAATTGAAAATCAAATTAAAGTAAAAACGGCTTTTAAAGTCGTTTTTATTTTTTTACTTTGACACAAAATAATATACAATATAGCGTTGTTTAGTCGTAAAACGACCTGTTACCTACACCTCTTTTTTAAGTAACAGTCAGGAAACATATTGCAATAATGTATTGTTTATGAGAAAATATTGTGAATTAAAAATTAACAAATCGGTCGGAGGAAAAACAATGAAACTTTGCAAAAAATTCATCAGCCTGATTTTGGCAGTACTTATGGCAACGAGTGCTTTGACCGCTGTCGATTTTTCAGCGTACGCAGCTGACAACAGTGATATAAATAGAGCAACATGGATTTCTAAACTCGTGGATGTTTTTGATATGACTGTTGAAAAAAACAATTATCCGGATAACTATTTTTCTGATATAGACGAATCTTCAAAATATTATCGTGATATTATGATTGCTACAGAGTTTGGTTTGTTAGATATTGAAGCCGGTTCGCCAGTTAACCCTGAAGGCTTGGTTACTCGAGAATTTGCAGCACATACTCTTAATTTTTGTTTAGGCTTTTCGCTGGATGATCCATATACCGATAATGAAAATTCAAATGATGGATATTCTTATTCATTTTCGGATACTTCCAAATGTACTTATCTTATTGATGATCAAATAGCAATTAATAGAAACTGGTTTGATTTGGATGAAAACAATAATTTTAATCCTGATGCAAGGCTCACTGATTTAGAATGCAATTTTATGATTGCAGATGCCGAAAGCGTTTTAAAAAAAGATACAGTAGATGAGAGTCATACCGATAAATATGAATTTGCTGATTATGTTAAAGTGATTCCAAACGGAACAATTCTAACGGTAGATAATAATTATAATATTGATGTTTTAAATTGTCCAATTGATATTTTTGATAACGATATTGTTGCGGTATTTTTAAATGATATGCCGATTGTTAGAAAAGTTGTTTCGGTTGAAGTTAAAAATAATGTAACTAAAATTAAATCATCGGAAGTTGATACAGATGGTGCAATAGTTAATGTCGACATGGAAAATTCTACAAATATTGATGTGTCAAATTTTGTTCCTGTAGAAGGACTCGAAGTAGTTAAAGAAAATAAAAAAACAAGAGATGTTGCATTTTCTGATAAAGAAATTAGTTTAGATGGTAGTGTTGATATAAATGGAGTATCTGTTAAACTTACTGCTAAAATATCTAATATTGGATTGAACACAAAGGTCAATAGCAAAAATAAGGAATGCATGGCTGTTTTGACGTATAATGCAGAATTGAAATTTGATACTTCTGTTAAGGCACAAGATGTTTCTATTCTTCTTGGGGGTGTTGAAGCAAAAGGTATAGGTGAAGTTGGAATATATTTAAATATAAATTTAAATGGAAACGCTTCAATTTCTCAAAAATTTAAATGTGCTGCAGGTTTTTCATATTCATTAAGTGACGGCTTAAGAGATGTTTATTCTTTTCAAAAAGAAGAATTCACCTTTAATTTGCAGGTTTCCGGTTCAGTAGGTCTTAAGGCAAAAGCGGGAATTGACACAATAATATTAAAAGCGGAAATATATGCTTCTGTTGGCTTTAAGGGTAATGTAACAAATTTATATTCCGATAAAGGATTGCCAAGAATGTGCACAACCATTGAAGCTTATTTATATTTGGATTTGGGTTATTCTTTTAGTGTAGATTTGTTACTTGTTAAGTTTGAAAATAAAGGCAGTAAAAGTATTTTTAAATTGGACAATAGTCCTATAAGAATTTATTTTCATTTAGAGGATGGGTATTTTGTTGATAAGTGTTCAAAGGGTACAAAATTTAATTATTTAACATCTAAAGATTCAACAATTGCGGGAGTTAATACAGAATACTTTGCAAATCTTTCAAAAGAAAAAGAATTTTTGCTTACTTATCAAATTGATGCTTCCGATTTGAAATATACTGTTGTTAATAATGAAGTAACCATTTTAGCTTATACAGGCTATGAAGGTAAATACAGAAGTGCTGCCATTCCGTCTGAAATTAATGGAAAAAAAGTAACAAAAATTGCAAAAAATGCTTTTAAAGATAGTGGATTAACGAGCATAATCATTCCCAAGACGGTTGAAACATTAGAGGATTATTCATTTTATGGATTGAATTCTTTAGAAAAGATTGTTATATTAAATGACAATATTAAAATCGGTAATCATGTTTTTGATTGGCAAATGGGAACAGCAGATCAATCTGTAGGAGATGTTCCTGTTTATTGTAATATGAATTCTAATGCATATGAATTTAGTGAAAATAATAAAGGCTTCCGTTATCATTCTTTAGCTTGGGACGGTACTACAGTTTGGGGCGTAGCTTCAAAAAGTAATATTTATCATATATATACAGCTCAAGAATTAGCCTATATTTCAGCAATTGTAAAAAATGGTTATGATTTAAATAATTGTGAAATACAAATTGAAGCAAATATAGATTTAAATAGTTTTGAGTGGTATCCAATAGGTACATTTGAAAATCCATATAGGGGAGCATTTAATGGTAAAGGGAATACTGTAAAGAATATCAGACCCAAAATTCTTGGCATTGAAAAGGATAGACAGATTTCTAACAGTACAGGCTTGTTTGGATATATAGAACCGTCAAAAAATGTATCTTTTAAAAATATTAACATTACTCAAACAGTTCTTTGTGGTTATGATAATAGCTGGAATGGCTTTTATGTTGGTGGGTTAATTGGTTCAATAAATGCAAATAATGTTGATGTTGATATTAGCAACATTGAATATCTTTGTAATGTTGCTCAAGGAAATAATCGGAGTTTTGATCCTATTTATCAAGGTGGTATTATAGGGTATATTAAATCTTTAAATAAATCAAACATTAATATTTATAATTGTATTAATAAGGGTTATATATCTTCAAGTAGTTATTCCGGCGGAACATGTTGTGGAGGTATTGTTGCTGTAACAAATTTGTCAAATAATACTTTTTTAAACTTATATCAATGTGCGAGCACAAAAGATATTTGGTCAAATGAATCAGTTGCTTATGATATTTCGTATTCTGGTGGAATTATAGCAAAGGCTAGTGGCGGAAATTATATTTTTAAAGAATGTGCTACTGAAGGTTATGTTTATGATCGTGGTAATGGAAGTATTGCTAAAACCGGTGCACTCGTGGCAGAAATAAAGCCAAGATCTATTAAAGTGGAAAATTGTGAGTTTTTTTCACATATATGGGGCGAATCAAATCAAGCTTCAGGAATGATCGGTTACCTTAATACAAGTAATATAGACAATAGTAAAAGTTATATAAAGAATAGTTATATATCTGCGTATGTTCAAGGTGGCGGAACAGGCGCTATTTTATGCTGCAGCAATAAAGATTCATTTAATTTACCGATTATAAACACATATTTTAATAATGATACTTCAAAACTAAGATATTTTGTCTCTTGTTTGACCGGTGGCGGCTTCTTTTATAATACAGATGGTGTTGAAGGAAAAGAATGGTGTATAAATTCTTCATTTAAAACCGGTAACGAATTAAAAACAAATCACGCATTATATGATGAATGGGATTTTGTTAATGTTTGGAAATATGACGAAAGCGGTTATCCGATATTAAAGTGTTTTGAAAACATCACTCCTTGCAGTGAACATAATTATATAAATAAAATAGTTTCACCAACCTGTACAGCAAAAGGATATACAACACATACATGTAGTAAATGCGGATATTCATATAATGATACTTATGTTGATGAGTTAGGACATGATTTTAGTATATATGCTAAAACTGTTGCCCCTACTTGTACCGAACAAGGATATGATGCATATAATTGTTCAAGAGGTGATAAATGGAAAAAGTATAACTTAGTGCCTGCATTAGGTCATAACTATTCTGAAAATGCAACGGGACATAAAAATCCTACTTGTACAGATAAAGGGTATGATGAGTATACATGTTCAAGATGTAACAATATTGAAAAACGCAATTATGTTGATGCTTTAGGTCATGTTTATTCAGAAAAGCCTACTGCCCATAAAGACCCGACTTGCAACAGCAAAGGTTATGACGAATATACCTGTTCGAGATGTAACGGAACAAAGCGAGATGAAATAGCGGCTCTTGACGGCAGTGCACTTACTTCGGCACTTGATAATGCTAAAAAGAGAATAGAATCGGGTGTGTATACCGATGAATCTGTTTCAGCTTGTAAAACTGTTTATGATAAATATAAAAATGCTTTGGATGAGTTTCACTTGCAAACCGATGTCGATAACGCAACCGCCGAAGTAACTTCTGCATGCGAAAATCTTGTGCTTAAAGATATTGTAACAGGAACACTTGATAACGGTATGACTTGGACTTTTACCAAAGACGGTGCAAAACTCAGTTTTGCAGGCGAGGGCGAAGTGCCCAATTTTGAATCAGGTTCTGCTCCATGGTATTATTGC
Source organism: bacterium (assembly GCA_963661495.1). GTDB lineage: Bacteria > Bacillota > Clostridia > Oscillospirales > Acutalibacteraceae > Eubacterium_R. The sequence goes on along the minus strand of CAVLCA010000011.1, from coordinate 63,991 downwards.
GGAATTCTTGACGAGCTTGATTTTGAAGAAGGAATCACTTCAATAGCCACAAGTGCGTTTAGAAACTACGATTCTGTTAAAAAAGTTAATTTCCCTTCAACATTAACCACTATAGGCGATACAGCTTTTGAGCGTTGTTATTCTATAGAAGAACTTGTAATTCCCGATTCTGTAACTTCAGTGGGATACGGTACATTTTCAACAATATATGCATTGAAAAAGGTAACGGTTCCTGCTTCTGCAAAATACAAAACATATGCTTTTGATAAAGACTCAAATATCGAAAAGATTATTGTTACACCCGGTGTTGACGGAATTATGCCGGACTGTAATACAACAGCCATATTTCCTTTTGGAAGACCGTATGGTGCATTCGGTCCTTGGCGAAATGCAAACAATGCAATCGTTGAAATTCAAGACGGCGTAAAGTGTATCGGCAAAAATACATTTTACGGTGCAAAAATTTCGCAAATTAATATTTCCGAAAGTGTTAAAGAAATAGGCTATCAGGCTTTGGAAACAAGCGCAAATACCGATGCTTATGTTTACAACAGCGATTGTATCATTGATGAAACAAACACTTGTCTTTCAAATGTAAATATTATGATTAAAAATTCCGATAATGAGTTTGTAAAGAAAGAGCATACTCACACCTGGTCAGATTGGAAATACAACAACGATTCTGTATATAATTCATCAAGCGATTACACGAACGGCACACAAACGCGTACTTGTACCGTTTGCGGCGAGAGCGAAACGACAGAAGCACCGAATACGGCACTTCTTCGCCGCAGAGGCAACGCATTGTCGCTTGAAAGCAGTATTACGCTTACAACTTATATTACAAAAGATGTGGTTGATTATTATGACGAAGTGTATGCAGAATTTACCCGTAATAATACAACTCAAAAAGTATACGCTTCAGGCGAATCGTTGACTTCCGGTTCAACCGTTTATTATGTGTTTGATTATGACGGAATTTCACCGCAAACATTGGGTGACGATATAAGCATCACATTCTACGGTGTAAAAGACGGCGTTACATATAACGGAAACACATATAGCTACAGTCCTGCAAGTTATATCAGTTCAACCTTAAAATCAACAACTTCTGCAAAGCTTAAAACTTTACTTGTTGATTTGGTTTATTACGGTGAAGCTTGTCAGGTTTACCAAAATTACAAAACCGATAATTTGCTTACTGATATTTTAACAGGAGAGCAAAAGGCACTCCGCAGTACTGCAGATTTAAATTTGACTAATATCAAAAATGCAAAATACAGTTTATGCGAAAACAGACTTGTAAAGTTTGGCACGGCGTTAAGGCTTAATAATTCGGTTGAAATGGCTATACCGATGAATATGACAGATGTTACGCTTGACGAACTTTCTCTTAAAGTCAAAGTCGGTTCAAGAACAATGACATATACTTATGCCAAAAATCCTGAAAACTTTGAAAAAGGAAGCGACGGCTATTGGTATTTCTATTTTGACGGAATTTATGCAAATCAGATGAGCGACGAAGTGTTTATCACTGCATACAAAGGCGATGAACAAGTCAGCTACACGCTTAAATACAGTGTTGAATCATATGCTTCAACTGTAACAAATGAAAAGCTGAAAGCTGTTACAGACGCAATGATGCATTACGGCATTTCGGCAAAAGCCTACTCAGGCAAATAATGTATATCAAATATTTTAGATATAAATAATACAGGAGGATTTACAATGAAAAAAGAATACATTAAACCGATTTCGGAAATTGAGAAATTCGGTGTTGTTGATGTAATCACAACATCGGGCGGTGACGAACCGATTGTTACCCCTCCGGATTGGGAAGACTAATCAAAAACAGGGCTATCTCACTTTATGTGAGGCAGCCCTGTTTTTTTGTAACGATAAATATTTTTTCGGTTTAACTCATACGATTTTATTTGAGTTTGACCGACTTTTTGTATACGGCAAACGATATAACCGCCGTAAGTGCTTCCGTAATCCAAAACGCATTCCATACACCGTTTGCACCGATAATTTTACTCAATATAAATGCACACGGCACAATGATAATAAGATACCTGCACAACGATATGATAAGCGATTCTTTGCCCTTGTTGAGTGCTTCAAGTGCACCGCAGGAGGTTACGGACACAGCTGAAACGATAAACCCGCCGCTGATAATACGAAGTGCGGTTTCACCCATTTTGACTGTTTCGGCATTGCTTGTAAACATAGATATTATGTTGCTTGGAATTACAAGGCACAAAACGGTTCCGAGAGCCATAATGACCGCAATCATAACAAGAACATAGTTGTATATCTTTTTAACTCTCTTATACTCCTTTGCCCCGTAGTTGTAGGCGATTATCGGTCGCATACCCTGAACAATTCCGTTTGCCGTCAAATATAAAAATGTTTGCAATTTGTAGTAAACGCCGAGAACAAGCACATAGACTTGCGAAAATGTTGCTAAAATCGCATTGAGCGATGATATGAGAAGCGACGGCAGTGCAAGGTTGAGTATGGCAGGAATACCTATTGAATAAAGCGACTTTGTTGTTTTGCCCGTAAGCTTTAAATATTCCTTGCTTACTTTTACGCTTGTCGGTTTTGCAAAGTAATAAATTATGTAAATAATAAAAGTAACGCATTGACCTATGCCTGTTGCGAGAGCTGCACCTTTTATTCCCATTTTTGGCATAAATCCCACGCCGAAAATCATAATCGGGTCAAGTACGATGTTTGTTATACAGCCTACTCCCAGTCCGACCATTGTTATTTTCATATTCCCGAATGATTGAAACAGCTTTTCAAAGTAAAGGTTAAGACTGTTGACGGTTGTAAATAAAAACACAACGGTGCAATATTTCATTCCGTTTTTTATTATACCGTCACTTGATGTAAACGCTTTTAAAAACGGCTGAATTACAGCAATACCGCCAAGAGTAAGTACAACGCCGTGAATAAGCGATAATATAAATCCCTGGTTTGCAATGTCGTTTGCGTTTGGTATATCCTTTGCTCCGAGATAAAAAGCAATCAATGCATTTATTCCCACACCAAAACCGATTACTACGGCATTAATGAAGTTTTGAACAGGGTATATGAGCGACAGAGCCGTCATTGCGTCTTCGCTGATTTTCGCAACAAAATAGCTGTCAACAATGTTGTAAAGTGAGTTTACACACATTGAAATAACCATAGGAAGTGACATCGATACTATCAGCGGAAAAACCGCTTTTTCTTTCATAAAAGTTTCGTTTTTCATAGCTTGTCCTTTCATTTGGGCATAAAATAAACCACACAGCACAGCGACTGTGTGGCGAAAAGGTGATATTACTCATCAGGAAAAATCCACTACTTGTTTTCGTGAGGTTATTATATCATAAATTTATTGAATGTCAATTACTTTTTTTGCTTTGCTTCTTTTTAAATTCGCAAATTCGTCTATGATAATTACAGCAAACAATATCATCGCTGTTATAAATATTTTTTCTGATGAAAACTTAAATGTAAAGCACGAGCTTGTATATAAAACCGAATATAATAATATGTAAATAAAATCCACTTTATTCTTGATATATTCAGTTTTGCTCATTAAATATAAAAACGGGATTACAAAGAATGCCGGAGTATATGCTCCGCTCCACATTGGGCACATAACCATAATAAAATTCAGCATAAACAGCCTTTTGTGACTGTCTTTGCATATGAAAAAGAAAATGAATGATATTGCACCGAAAACATATATCATTATTTTTGAAATATTTTCGCCTAAACCGAGAGCGAGAAAATTTGAGTATATTCCGTTAGGGCTTGCGTCGCCCCAAAACATTTGCACTTGAATTTGATTGTTAAAAAATAAATTGAATCCGTCTACCCCCCGGTAAATACAAACGGAACGGCAAAAAACAGAATTCCGTATATGATTAACCTAACAGCTTCCTTGTATTTTCTTTCCGCTAAATACAAAAGACCGAAAACTGCAGGGTATATTTTAACAGCAGCTGCTATTGCAATAAATATCATTGCAAGTTCTTGCTTAAATTTATTGTCCGATTCTCTTAAATCAACGGCAAGCATTAATAATATAACAACTAAAAACGCTATGTTTGCACATTGAATTATTCCAAATGCAAAGCAACTTGAAAGGGTAAGCAAAATAACTGCAAGAAGCATCTTTTTGTCGCTTTGTTTCTTTAAAAATCGCTTTACTGCAAAGGCAAAAAGCAAGAATTCAATAATCAAATATATCACGCACAGGTTGTACATTGCGTTGTAATTAATCTCATTGTCGGTTTGTGGCGGCATCATAAGATTAAGTGCGTGATAAAACAGATAAATAAGCGGCGGAAAACACATATGTATTGATTGTTCGTATACCGTGCTTAAATCTTTTGAATAATACAGATGATATACAAAGTCGTTAAACAGTTTGTGAAATCCGCCGGTAGCGTTTACCGCAGAAAATGTATCGTTTCCGAATACAAATGTAAAAAACGAAATAATAACAGAAACCGATGAAATAATTATAAATATATTTACGGGACTGATTTTCTTTTTCATATCGTTTCACCTCTAATATATTTACATTTTATAACAAAAGGTGAATATTGTCAATTTTGTGCTGTTTGGTTAAGACTTTTTGGCATCCACTTGCCGAATTTGGTGTATATTATCATCAGTATCACACCGACAAGCCACGAAATAGGGTAGAGTATGAAAACTCCGTCAATTGTTGAATAAAACGGCAGTGCAATTTTTATCCACAGTATTCTGAAAATGCACATTGAAAACAGGAGTATAAGCATCGGCGGAACTCCTTTGCCCGCACCTCTGACTGTGCCCGCAAGAATATTGAGTATACCGAGCAAAAAGTAAAACGGACAAAAATATTTCATTGCGTGCTGACCGTAGGTTATAACCTCACTGTTTTTCGTAAACAAACCAAGCACGGCGTGAGAGGTCATTAAGAGCACGACGCCGATAATTACCGTGTAAACAATTCCCATTATCAGTGCACTCCACATACCTTTTTTTATTCTGTCAGGCTTCTTGGCACCTATGTTTTGACCCGTAAATGTTGTAACCGCCATACTGATGCTGAGTACCGGTAAAATGTTAAATCCGTCGATTTTAAGATATGCCGCGTAACCTGCCATGGCTGCCGCACCGTACGAGTTGACGCTTGACTGAACCAATATGTTTGAAAATGAAATCACCATATTTTGTATCGCTGTAGGCAGTCCCACTCTTATGATTTGTTTAGCCGTGTTGCCGTGAATTTTAAGCTCTTTAATACTCAATTTGTAGTCGGATTTAACTCGCAACAAGTATCCCAAGGCAAGTACGCACGATAAAGCCTGACTGATGTCGGTAGCTATTGCCGCACCTTTTACGCCCCATTTAAATTCTTTGATAAACACAAGGTCAAGTATAATGTTCGTAACCGAAGCAACGGCAAGATAAACAAGCGGTCGTTTTGAATTACCGGCAGCGTTGAGAATACCTGTTGCCATATTGTATATTACATTGAATATAAGCCCACCGCAGTAGATTTGAAGATACAGCACCGAATCTTTTAACACGCTTTTTGGCGTTTTCATACTGATGAGCAATCCGCGGCTGAATATAACGCCTACAGTTGATAAAACCACGCCGAGAATAATTGCTATGCACATAGCTGTATGTACGGCAAGTTTTGTCTTTTCTCTATCTCGTGCACCAAGGCTTTGAGAAACTATAACTCCGGCACCTACAGCCGCTCCCTGGCTGAACGCTATGATAAGATTTATAAGAGCCGTACCTGCACCGACCGCCGCAAGACCGTTACTGCCTACAAAATTACCGACTATAATTGAGTCAGCTGTGTTGTACATTTGTTGAAGCAAATTGCCGAGTATCAACGGAATGGAAAATACGATCAACAACTTCCAAATATTGCCCTCTGTCATCAAAAGGGTGTTTGATGAATGAATTTTGTTCTCTTTATTTGCACCTTGCAAAAAAATCGCTTTCTTTCTTACTTATTGTTTTTCAACTGTATTATAGTAACCTTGCTTTGCAGTGTCAATATAAATGTTGCAAATTTAACACAAATGACTGTCGATAAAGAAATTAATTACTTAATACTTCCTCTTAGCAAAAATTACATCAGCGTATTTTTGCTGTAAATATTCATTCGGGTTCAAGTCCCATTATAAAAAAGGCGGGCAATAATCATTAAGATTATACCCACCTTTTGGTGCAGAAGAAGGGACTTGAACCCTCATGAATTTGCATTCACCAGAACCTGAATCTGGCGCGTCTGCCGATTCCGCCACTTCTGCATATAACCCTGCTGTGCAGGGACTTTTATTTTTCTAAAAAACCGTTTTCATCAAGTTCGGCAACGAATCTGTCTATTTCTTTCATTGCGTCAGCCTTGCTTATATCATACTCTTTTATGATTTTATTTGCAATACTTTCTTTGTCGGTTTCTTTTTCAAGGCATTTCCAAATAAAGTGCCCTGTTTCGTTAAGTGTAATCATTCCGTCAAAGTCTTTTGTATGCTCGCCGACCGTAATTGCAACAATTTTGCCACCGATTTTTCTCGTAACAAATCCGTCTTTGATTTTCATACCGTCACCTCAAAGCTTAACTTCTTGCGGCGTTCCGCCGTTTTCTCTGCTTTCATCAGCGAGATAAACGCTGAGATGTCCTGCAACACTGTCAAAAATTGAGGTGCATGCAAGGCTCGGCTTTTCTCCTCTGATAAACTTAACAAAGTCTTCTGCAAGTCGCTCGTCGCCACCGCCGTGACCGCCGTAAGCACCGACCATATCGCCGGAAACCTTGAGGTCAACCTCTTCAACATCACATTCTTCATTGCGTGCATTCGGCGACGGATTAATTTTTAGAACCGTGAATTTGCTTTCTTCAAAGTTGCCGAAAATTTCACCCTTTGTGCCGATAATATGAATGTTTCTTCTCGGCTCTGCCGAACCGCCAACCATATTATGCGTGCCCGTTGCACCGCTTGCAAAGTTAACAAGTACAGATTGATGGTCAACAACATTGTTGTCGCATTTGTAGATGCATCTTGCATACGGATTGTCCGATTTCATCAAAGCAATTTTATCTTCAATTGTTGGATTTTTAATATCTTCAAGAGCGTCCCAAACATAAAATGCCCATCTGTCTGGATGGTCTATATAAAGTCGCTTAGTTGAATAAACACAGCTGTCAACCAAAGGGCAGTCTTTCATACAAATTGTACCTGCACCCTCAGGAGCGTTCTCCGGTTTAAACTGAAATTTACCGCCGAATGAACTGATTTGAGACGGCTTTGTTTCACTCATCATCCACATCATAATATCAAGGTCGTGGCAACATTTTGCGAGAAGCATCGTTGTATGACACTTGTCTTTGTTCGCCCACTTGCCTCTTACATACGATGTTGAAAGGTGGTGATACGATACATGTTCAGTCGTCTGAATATTAATAATATCGCCGATTTCGCCGTTAACTATTCTTTCTTTAATTCCGTAATAAAACGGAGTATATCTGAGAACATGGCAAATCATAACTTTGGAATTGTTTTTCTTTGCACAATCAACTATTTGATGCATTTCATCTTCGTTTGGAGCAAAAGGCTTCTCAAGAAGCATATCGTAGCCTGCATTAAGAAGAGGAACAGCGGTTTCAAGATGCTGTTCGTCCATGGTACCGTTGATAACCGTATCGGCAAGTTTACCTTTTTTTGCAAGTTCTTCGGCATTTTCAAAACACATATCCTCACCGAAACCGAATTCTTCCATAGCTTTTTGTCTTCTTGTTGGGTTCGGGTCTGCAACGCCGACAATTTTAAGCATTTCCGGATTGGTTTTTGCAAGTTTGCTGTACACAAATGCCCTGTGTCCGGCACCTACAATAATTGCCGTGATTGGTTTTTGTTCCATAGAAGCACCTTCTCAGATAAATATCGCTATCAATTATACCACTTTTTATATTTTTTTCAATACATTTTTTGCTTTTTGAAATTTTTTTTGCATTGACATAATCTTAATATGTTATATAATGTTATTATATCTATATCAGTTTTTGGGAGATAAAATGAAACAACTTTTACCATTTTTGAAAAATTATAAAACGCAGTCTTTTTTGGCTCCGCTTTTTAAAATGCTTGAGGCGATATTTGAACTTATCGTTCCTCTTGTTGTAGCTTCGATTATTAACGACGGTATTCGTGAGGGTAATATTAAGTTAGTTGTGTCAAAAGCACTGCTTCTTGTCCTTCTTGCGGTTGTGGGTATGGTCGCAGCCATTACGGCACAGTTCTTTGCGGCAAAGGCAGCTACGGGATTTGCAACGGAGGTAAGGCACGCTCTGTTCAAAAAAATTCAAACATTTTCATTTAATGAGATTGATTCTATCGGCACATCAACTCTTATTACCCGTATGACAAATGATGTTAATCAGGCACAAAGCACCGTTAATATGGTTCTTCGCCTGTTTTTGCGTTCTCCGTTTATCGTTGCCGGTGCATTTATTATGGCTCTCACCATTGACGCTAAAATCAGCCTTATTTTCCTGCTCGTTATAGTACTTTTGAGCATCGTGGTTTCGGTTATTATGAAATGTACCGTGCCTATGTACAAAAATGTGCAAAACACCCTTGACTCCGTAACGCTTATGACAAGGGAAAATCTTACCGGTGCAAGGGTTATTCGTGCTTTTACAGAAGAAGAGCATGAATATTCAAAGTTTAAAGAAAAGAATAATCTTCTTGCTCATTTTCAAAGAAGTGTTGGCAGAATTTCCGCTTTGATGAACCCGATTACTTATATCATTATTAATCTTGGTATTGTGTTTCTCATTTACAGCGGAGCTTTAAATGTAGATTCAGGCAATCTCAACCAGGGTCAGGTGGTAGCACTTTATAATTATATGGGTCAAATACTTGTTGAACTCATTAAGTTTGCTTCTCTCATTGTTACAATTACGAAAGGCTTTGCCTCGGGCGGTAGAATTGCAAGTGTTTTGAATGTTCAAAATACTCTTGAACATACTGAGGACAGCAATGTTTACGATAATCACGCAGTCTGCTTTGATAATGTTTCACTTACTTATAACGGTGCGGGCGAGGAGAGCTTAACCGATGTTAACTTCTTTGCGGATAAAGGTCAAACCGTCGGTATTATCGGCTCAACAGGAAGCGGTAAATCAAGCCTTGTAAATCTTATTCCGCACTATTATGATGCAACAAAGGGAAGAGTTACCGTAAACGGTCGTGATGTTGAATCGGTTGATAAAGATGAACTTCGCTCAAATATCGGCTTTGTTATGCAAAAGTCAGTGCTTTTTGCCGGAACTGTTCGTGATAATATCAAATGGGGTAAAAAGAATGCAACGGACGACGAAATTAACGAGGCGCTCCGCATTGCTCAAGTGTATGATAATGTATATGAAAAAGACGGCCTTGATACCGTTATCGAACAAAACGGTGCAAATCTTTCCGGCGGTCAAAAGCAAAGACTGTCTATTGCACGGGCTATTGTATCAAAGCCTGAAATTATAGTGCTTGACGACAGTGCTTCCGCTCTCGACTTCGCTACCGAAAAGGCACTTCGAGAGGCGATACTGTCACTTGATTATAAGCCTACTTTATTTATAGTTTCACAGCGTACATCTTCTATCCTGACGGCAGATAAAATTATTGTTCTTGACGACGGTAATGTTGTTGCTGTAGGAACAAATGAAGAGCTTTTGAAATCCTGTGAGATATACAGAGAAATCTACTTTTCTCAGTTCAGTGAAGAGGAGGCGGTTGTTAATGAGTAACAAAGAGGTTCTCAAACGAGTGCTTGCCTATGTCGGAAGATATAAAGGAATGCTTGTGCTTTCAATGCTTCTCGCCCTTGTCAGCGTGGCAGGTTCGCTGTATATACCGGTTCGTATCGGTAATGTTATTGACTTTATTATTGACAAAGGTCTCGTTCAATTTGACAAAATCGTTCCCGTTCTCATTGAAGTTTGTATTGTTATCGGCGTTGTTGCTCTTTCTCAGTGGGTGATGAATGTACTCAATAACAAAATTACCTTCGGCGTTGTTCGTGATATGCGGGATAAGGCATTCGCCAAAATTGAGAGACTTCCCGTTTCGTATCTTGATTCTCATCCGAGCGGCGAAATTGTATCTCGAGTTATTGCGGATGTAGACCAATTTGCCGACGGACTTCTTATGGGATTCACGCAGTTCTTTACCGGCGTTGTGACCATTCTCGGCACACTCATATTTATGTTCAGGATTAATTGGTGGATTACAATTGTTGTGGTTATTGTTACCCCTCTCTCGTTTGTAATTGCATCATTTATTGCAAAAAACACCCACAAGATGTTTAAACTTCAATCCGAAACAAGGGGAGAACAAACCTCATTTATTGATGAAATGATTGGCAACGCTAAAACCGTTGACGCTTATTCGCACGCAGAGGAAAATATGCAAAGGTTTGACGAAATCAACGACAGACTTCAGGGATATTCGCTTAAAGCTGTGTTCTTTTCATCAATAACCAATCCGGCTACAAGATTTGTAAATTCAATCGTATATGCCGCAGTTGCAATGTTTGGTGCTATCCTCGCCGTTAAAACAAATCAAAGTGCAATTACTGTCGGCGTCCTCACTTGCTTTTTGTCTTATGCAAATCAGTATACTAAGCCGTTTAATGAAATCAGCGGAGTTGTTACAGAACTTCAAAACGCTTTTGCCTGTGCAGGCAGGTTGTTTGAACTTCTTGAAGAAGATGAGGTTCCTAACGATTCAAATACTGCCGTTGAGCTTACAACTGTTGACGGTAAAATGCAACTTACCAATGTTAACTTTTCTTATGTAAAGAACAAAAAGCTTATCGAAAACTTCAATTTGTCCGTTAAACCGGGTCAAAGAGTTGCCATAGTCGGTCCTACCGGTTGCGGCAAAACAACCCTTATTAATCTTCTTATGAGGTTTTACGATGTAAACAGCGGCTCAATATCGCTTGATGATAAGGATTATAACGACATAACCCGCAAATCGGTCAGAGAAAATTTCGGTATGGTTCTTCAGGATACCTGGCTTAAAGCCGGCACTATAAAGGATAATATTAAACTCGGTGCCGCAGACGCTACGGACGAAGAAGTTATTGAAGCTGCTAAAAAGGCACACTCACATTCATTCATAAAGCGACTTCCGAACGGCTATGATACTGTTATAGGTGAATCCGGCGGTTCGTTGTCGCAAGGTCAAAAGCAACTTCTTTGTATTACTCGTTTAATGCTTTGTAAACCGCCTATGCTTATCCTTGATGAGGCCACCTCGTCAATTGATACAAGAACTGAAATTCGCATTCAAAAGGCTTTTTCACGGCTTATGGAGGGTAGAACAACATTCATTGTCGCTCACCGCCTTGCTACCATTAAGGAAGCGGATATAATCCTTGTTATGCGTGACGGTAACATCATTGAGCAGGGAACGCACAAAGAACTTCTTGAAAAACACGGATTTTATTTTGAACTGTATAATTCGCAGTTCCCATCGGTTAAGTGATAACCAAAGGATAAATTATGAAAAGGTTACAAAAGATACTTTCAATCATACTCGTCGCAGTACTTGTCTGTCTTACATTTTGCTCGTGCTCAAATACGGGCAAAAGCATAATGGCGGATACATATTCAAATTATTCTAATATTGCCTCTTCCGCAACATATATTACTCAGGACGGTAAAACAAAAAAGAGCTTTTCTCTTAAAGGCAAGGCAGAAGAAAACAAGTATATCACCGTTGACCTTGGTGAAAATGCTACATACAATACCGTCGTTCTCGGCGAGGCCGGTAAAAAGGTAACTTTGTTTGAAATTTACGGCTCAAATGAAGAGGATGCTGACTATCAGTTTTTGTATCAAAGTGACTGCATCGAGGGCGGACACACCTGCTTTTTAGGTGAAGTGAATTACAGGTATCTTCGCATTTTTGTAAATCAGGCATCCGGTAAGTTCAATGTCAACAGATTTGAAGCATACAACATTAAAAACGATGAGGCAAAAAATCTTCGTGTAAACGCTTATTGGATTGTGGAAAATATTACGGAAGACGCCGATTATTCAAACCTTGACGCACTTACGGATATTATCGTTTTCGGCACGGCGAAATACGATAAGAACGGCAATATCAAAATTTACGACAAAGATTCAAATGAGGTTGACGAAAAATATTATGCCGATAAAATCAATTTCTTGAAGTCAAAAGTAGGCGATAGAGATATTAATCTTATTTGCGATATTGCAATGCCTTATAATGACAACAATGCCGATATTATATCTATGCTCAGTGATGAAAATGTTGACAATCTTATTTCAAATATCGTTGAATTTGTAAATAAATACGGTTTTGACGGCTACGATATGGATTATGAATTTCCTAACAGTAAAAACGAGTGGAAGCTGTTCAACAATTTCTTACGCAAACTTGATAAAGCAATGCCGGACAAGATTATATCTCTCGCAATTCAACCTTGGGATTTACAGTTTGATGAAGATGTGCTTAAAATTATCGACAGGGCAGAGGTTATGCTCTATGATATGTTTACCGCCCACGGCTATCACTCTATATTCTCAACAACCGTAAACGGTATCAGCAAAACGCTCAAGGGCGGTTTTACCGCAGAACAAATCGACCTCGGTGTTCCGTTCTATTCAAGACCTACAAACCGTCTTGCCTATTGGGGCAATTACAATCAATACGGTGATAAACTTGACAAGTACACAAATCTTATCTATTTCAACGATTTCGACCATGACGGCAACCCGATGACTGCTCCGCAATACATTAACTCATATCAGATGATTGCCGATAAAACAGCATTTGCGGTTGACGCAGGACTTGGCGGAATTATGATTTGGCACTACAGTTGTGATTTGCCAAACGATAACGAGCTTTCACTTTTCAGGGCAATTGCTGAAACTAAAGCCGCAAAGCAATAAAAGATAAAATAAAAGACAATGTGTTTATACGAAAAGACTTCTTGCATTTGCGAGAAGTCTTTTTATTAATTTTGTATAAAATTATGCTTGAAAATCATTGATTTTATGTTACCTTTGCTGTATAATCATATCGTTAGAACTTTTTAGGATTATATTGAGGGAGAAGAGTAAATTATGGATTTTCAAACCGTCTATTTGCCGATTGGCGTTCCTTCATACGATTTAGACGAAGCCCGTATGAAGTATAACGATTCAATCGGTATGCTCAAATTGGTTGATAAAAGCATTGTTGTTCCCGACGGACCTATAGTGTCGGTTAAGGAACTCCGTGAATTTTTAAAAGATAAAAAGCCGACTTTTGCTATTGTGCAAAATTTGACCTTCGCAACCGGTGTTTATATTACCGAAATTTTGAGAAAAGTTAAATGCCCGATTTTGCTTTGGACAATTCCGGAACCGGTTATCGACGGTCAAAAATTGCGGCTTAATTCTCTTACAGGTGCATATTCAGCCGCAAATATTATGGAGAATCTCGGAAAAAACTTTTGCTATGTTATCGGCTCGACTTTTGCCGAAGAAACTGTTGAGGAAATTAAAGCGGCTCTTCTTGCGGCTAAGTTGAAGCATTCTCTTACGAAACTTAATCTTCTTCAAGTCGGCAATGCTCCGGCAGGATACGGCTTTGGCAAGGGCATAGAAACCGAGCTTTTGCGTACATTTGGCGTTAATCTTATGTCCGTTGAAGCAAGAGAACTTATGGAAACGGCTAATTCTTACGATGAAGATGATATCAGGCATTTTATTTTTGATGTTCAAAACATCGTTCCGAATATTTTTAATATTAACAGAGAAAATCTCTTCGCTGCCGGCAGACTTTTTAAGGCTTACTTTGATTATTGCAATCAAAATGATATAGGTGCTGTGTCGTCTTGCTGTATGCACGATTTTATAAATGTTTACGGCACGCCTATCTGTGCAGTGCTCTCGTTTCTTAACGACCTTGGTTTTCCGGCTGCGTGTGAAGCTGATGCTTACGGTGCTCTTTCAATTTATATTTGTCAGTATCTTTCAAAAGTACCGGCATATTTCGGTGATCCCGTTTCTATGGATGAGGAATACAATGCAATTACATTTTGGAATTGCGGTATGGCTCCACCGTCAATCGCCCGTGAGGACTCAAGGGCACAGTTTGGCACACATTATATCAGCGGTGTGGGTCCGGTTATGGATTTCGGCTGTCGTTCGTCAGAGCATACAACAGTGTTTAGAGTAGGTAAAAAAGCTGACGGAACTTTCCGCTTTTTCATTGCAAAAGGTAAATCACTTGACCGCTTTAAACAGTTTTCAGGCACTACTATTGTTATCGAAACCGAAAATAATGTAAGACAAATAGTTGAAAATTCGGTTAAGGACGGTTGGGAACCTTATTTTGCGATAGCAATGACCGATATTTCAAAAGAACTTCAGGCTTTAGCTGATATGCTCGGCATTGAGGTTGTTAATTTTTAGTATGAATTTGTACAGCATATGCATTCGGAGGGATTATATCATATGGCAGAAAATTTAACTCACGGCATAAAATTTAAGGATAAGCTCGGTTACGCACTTGGCGATATGGGCGGAATCTTTACTTTTTCACTTATCGGTGCTTTTCAAAATAAATTCTACACCGATGTTCTTAATATTGACCCGGCAAAAATCGTTGTCCTTATTTTGGTTGCCAGATTATGGGACGCAATCAACGACCCTATTTGGGGAGCGTTTATTGACTCCCGTAAACCTACAAAACAGGGCAAATTCCGACCGTACATCTTTTGGTTTTCAATTCCGCTTGCAGTAGCTTGCGTTTTGATGTTTACGGTTATACCAAATTTGACGCCGGCTAAGTATTTGCTTTACGCTTATGTCACTTACATCTTTTACGGTATGATGTATACGGCTGTCAACATTCCTTACGGCTCGCTCGCTTCCGTTGTTACCGATGATGAAAAAGAACGCTCATCGCTTTCTATGTGGCGTTCTATCGGTGCCGGTGTCGGCGGACTTCCTGGAACTGTGCTTCTTCCCATGATTGTTTATACCACCACAGGAACATATGCCAACGGCACAAAAATTCAAACCCTTGACGGCAGTAAACTTACAATGTGGGCTGCCATTTTAGCAGTAATTTCGGTTGTGATTTTCTTTTTCCATTACAAAATGACTAAGGAAAGAATTCAACCGCTTGCCAAGGAAAAAGGCGATTACAAGGTCACTCAAAGCATTAAAGACCTGTTTTCGAACCGTGCTTTTGTCACGCTTTCAATAGCCGCAATGTTCCTTATGGCTTTTCAGTTTTACTATCAGTCAACATATACTTATCTTTTTACAGACTATTATCATAAACCTGGGCTTTATTCTTTGGTTGCTATATGCTCATATTTGCCTATGGCTGTGTTTATTCCTATAATGAATAAGTTGATAGATAAATTCGGTAAAAAAGAACTTTGCTCATACGGTATGTTCTTTGCCGCGGCAGTTACATTCGTGCTTTATTTTATCAAAACAAGTAATCCGTATGTATTCCTTTTCTTTGTATTCCTTTCCGGTCTCGGTCAGACTTTCCTCGTTCTTGAACTTTGGGCACTTGTTATGGATGTTATCGATTACCACGAACTGCGTACCCACAGAAGGGAAGAGGGCACGGCTTACGCACTCATTTCGTTTATGCGTAAGCTCGGTCAAACTCTTGCAGGTGTCGGCTTAAACGCTCTTTTAGCGATTATCAACTATAATTCGGACGCGTCAAAACAGGGCAAGGCTCTTGCCGATGATGTGCTTGCTAAGCTTTATGACATTTCAACTCTTGTACCTGCAGTTTTCTTCTTAATTATGGCGGTGGTTCTTTTCTTTGGCTATAATCTCACCAAGGACAAAGTTACCGAGTTTCACACTGCTCTTATCGAGCAAAGACAAAACGATGAATAAAATTTTTATAACAAATTGTAGCCAAGTCGTATAAAACGGCTTGGTTTTTTTCTTATCTATATATTTAATAGATTATATTTTACTTTTTTCTATATAAACATCTTGAAAAAATTCATATAATATGTTATAGTAATGTTAATATAAGTGTTAATCAAATGTTATTATTAAATTGAATTGTACATTTATGTGGTTTATACAATGAAGAAAGGAGTCGGATATGAAAAAATTATTGTCTGTTTTTTTGTCTTTAACAATGATTTTGAGCATTGTTGCACCTTTTGACAGCGTGTTCGCCGATACCTGTAATGATGCGGTTCAATCTGTTTGCGATTTGTCGGATATGTATCAAAAAGACGACGAATATAAAAAAGAACTCTTGTTCGATTCCTCACAAAGCGTTACAGTTGGCAAAAGGATTATTATAAAAACAGAAACTGATGATATAAATACTTACGATTCTGTGGATATTGCTTATTCCGGCGGTTATGCTTTTATTCAGTATTCAAGTGAAGCTTCGGCAGCAAAGGCTTTTGCCGAGTTTGAAAAGGCCGGACTTTCTCCCGAATACGATAGTATAACATCGGTTGACGGAATGTATACAAACACCAAGGTTCGTGATACACGCTATGAGTGGGCATACGGTGCGTGCGACATTGATGAAGCTATTAATTATTATAATCACAGAGTTAATCGTGAAGTTGTTGTCGGCGTTATTGATAGCGGTATTCAGTATAACATAAAGGTGTTTAAGGATCGCGTTATCCGCACATATGCCGATTTTTCCGGCACGGCAACAGACGATGAAATGGATAAATTCGGTCATGGCACACAGGTTGCAAGCACAGTTGCTATGTGTACACCCGACAATGTAAAAATCGAGGCTTTTAAGGTTTCAAATAATCAAATGATAACCGATTCAAGCGTTTTACTTGCTCTTTCATATATCAAGGAAATGGACAAAAAACCTGATGTTATCAATATGTCTTTCAGCGGTACGGAAATGGATTCTCATATAGAAACCGAGATTAATGAACTTACCGATATGGGCATTGTATTTGTCAGCTCGACAGGTAATGACGGTAGGGAAGTTAAAACCTATCCCGCTTCTTACGATAATGTAATCGCAGTCGGTGCAACCGATAAAAACAGTAATCCGTGCAGCTTTTCAAATTTCGGTAATTATGTCGATATTTCCGCACCCGGATGTTTCACAGCTTATTCGGCAACCTCGGGCAGTCTTGCTCCTAATTATGTTTATTATCAAGGCACTTCCTATTCGTCTCCTATTGTAGCCGCTGCCGCAGCTCTTGTTCTTATTGATAATCGTGGATATACGCCGCAACAGATAAAGGAAAGTTTGATAAATTCCGCAGTTCCGTTTAAGGAAAAGGACTGTAACAAAAAATATGGCAAGGGCATTGTTAATTTTTCGAATATTATAGATAACACAAGGTGTAAGGAAATTAAGTCAAACTATTCAAGCGGCGTTTACAACGAAAGACTGAATGTTTCGCTTAGCTGTGACAATACTTTGGTTGATATTATCTATACCACCGACGGAACAATTCCAACCCGAAATAACGGTAATGTTTACTCTGCTCCTATATTTGTAACTCAAGATACAAGAATTGTTGCCGCTGCTTTTGAAAAAAACGACACGATTTTTCACGGTAAGTTCTTCTGTGCCGATTATTACATTGGCGGTTCGGAATATATTGTAGATGAATACGGCACAGTCAATGCATACTTGGGTAATAAAACTGAAGTTGTAATTCCTGAAACAATTAACGGCGTCACGCCTGTGACGATTGGTGAAAATTGCTTTAAATATTCCGATTTAACGGCTGTTTCTTTGCCGGACAGTATAACAAAAATTTCTGACTACGCTTTTTATGATTGCAACGCAGTTACTCTCACGGCAAACGGCGTAACAGATGTAGGCAAGTATGCCTTTGCGTACTCGGATTTTTCGTCTGTGTTGCTTCCAAACTGCCGTAATTCGGCTGACTTTTCATTTGCTTCATCAAAGGCTCAAACTGTTAAGCTCGGTAAAATAAACTGTCTTAACAGTGGAGTATTCAAAGACTGTCAAAGTTTGCAAACATTGTATTGTCCAAGCATTGTTGATTGTAAAACTTATGCGTCGGAATCATTTGAAAACTGTAAATCACTTAAAACTCTGTTTCTTCCAAAGGCAAAATCAATGCATCTCGATATACCGAGTGATGTAAGCCTTTATGTTAACAATGAATTGTCGTTCGACTATTCGGCAGTTGGTAATTATAAGTATACATTCATTGCTCAACTTGAATGCGGTATAAATGCTTTGAAAGATTTTATTGAAAAGCATATGCCAAATAGCAGTGTTTTCAAGGATTCAGGTGGATTTGCAAATTCTAAAGGTGCTCAAATCAGGGTTGTCGACTCCGGACTGCGATTTGGATTTGATTGGACGCGAATGGACGAACTTGAAGATTATGCCGATGTTGTTGAATACGGTTTTGTTGTATCCTACAGCGATACCGATACTTTGGATATTGATAACGCTCAGAAAAAGGTTAAGGCTTCTAAAATTTCGCAAAACGGAAGTCAAACCGATTTTAATCTTGTTATCAAAAATATTCCGCCGAAGCAGAGAGATCTTGTCTTTTCTGTCAGAGCGTATGTTAACATCGACGGTTTGTATTTCTATTCACCGATAGCAAAACGCTCATTTAATCAGGTTGCAATCGCCGTCATTAATGACGACGAGGTAGACGATAGCGTTAAAGAACCGCTTGCGGAAATTATTAAAGAGGTAAGAATTTGAATAAATCTTTAGCACTTGTTTTTGCTTTATTAATCGCACTGTCTGCTTTTACTGCCTGTAACGCACAAAAAAGCGACGCCAACGCTAAAACAACAAAAACTTCAACCACAGCTGCAACCGTAGCAGAAAGCAGTTTGGCATCGAGTATTTCCTCCAAAATATCTGCGACTGACCCAACAAGCAAACAGCAACTGCAAACAACTGACGAGGCAGATAATGATATTAATTTTGGGGAAGTTGACCAAACCTCTTCTTCCGAAAAAATCACAAAACCTGTCTCTTCGGTGGCTGATTCAACAACAAATAAAGCAGAAACAACCACACTTTCCTCAAAAGGGAACAAAGCAAAAATCACCACCGATAAGGATGGCTGGGTTGATAAATGGTATTAATAATTTAATACAAAAAAGAGCACTTCACAGTTTTTTTGCGAAATGCTCTTTTTGCTTTTACATAAAATCATCAAAACTTGCATCACTCGGCATTCTCCAGTCGCCGCGAGGCGAGAGCGAAACCGAGCCGACTTTTGGACTGTCTGGAATACAACTTCTTTTGAATTGACTGATGAAAAATCTTCTGATAAATACATCAAGCCATTTTCTGATTGCTTTTTTATCATATACGCCGTCAAATGCTTTTTCTGCGAGCTTTTGAAGCTTTTCTTTTGTAAAGCCGAATCTTACAAAGTTATACAGGAAAAAGTCGTGAAGTTCGTACGGACCGATGTTGTCCTCAGTCTTCTGAGCGATTTTCCCGTCCTTGTCCGGCGGTAAAAGCTCCGGTGAAACAGGCGTATCAAGTACATCAAGCAGTATCGTCTTAGTCTTTTCGTCACTTCGGCTTGCAACATATTCAACAAGATACCTAACAAGTGTTTTCGGCACCGATGCGTTAACTCCGTACATACTCATATGGTCGCCGTTGTATGTACACCAACCCATTGCAAGCTCGGATAAATCACCCGTGCCGACAAGCAGACAACCCATTTTGTTTGCCATATCAAAGAGAATTTGCGTTCTTTCTCTTGCTTGCGTGTTTTCATATGTTATATCGTGTACATCCTCACTGTGTTCAATGTCCTTCAGGTGCTGAACACAAGCGTCTTTTATGCTGATTTCCTTAATAGTTACGCCAAGTGATTTCATCAGCTCAATAGCATTGTTGTATGTTCTGTCGGTCGTGCCGAAGCCCGGCATTGTGATTCCGATAATATCCGATATAGGCTTGCCGAGAAGCTTCATACTTTCTACTGCAACAAGCAGAGCAAGCGTGCTGTCAAGTCCGCCGCTTATTCCGATTACACAGCCCTTTGAACGAACGTGTTCGATTCTTTTTGCAAGTCCGCTCGCCTGAATGGCAAATATTTCCTCACATCTCTCACGCACCTCGTCCTTGTTGCTCGGTACAAATGGGTGTGGGTCAACATATCTGAACTTTAGGTCGTTTGACGGATTAAGATTTATAATAGGCTCGTCATCATCTTCGTCATCAAAAAATTCTACATTAAATGACAGTTCTTTAATGTCATATTCGTTATTGTTTTCGTTGCGAAAACTCATATTCTTTTGACGGAGAGTATTGAGCTTTTCGCAGTCAATGTCAGCAATCGTAATTATATTTTCACGGTTGAAACGCTTGCCCTCGGCAATGATTGTGCCGTTTTCCGCAATAAGCGTTGCACCGCTGAACACAAGGTCAGTCGTGCTTTCAAAAACACTTGCACCTGCGTAAACATATCCGCAGATACATCTTGCCGATTGATTTGAAATTAAATCACGCCTGTATTGTGCCTTTGATACATATTCGTCGCTTGCCGACAAATTAACAATTATGTTTGCCCCTGCAAGTGCAAGAGAACTTGACGGCGGATTGGTAACCCATAAATCTTCACACAGTTCAACGCCAAGTGTAACTTCGTCATCAAGCTTTATAATCGTTGATGTCGAAATTTCAAAACCGCCGTTGTTATAGTCGACCCAGCTTTCAATATCTACGCCCTCTTCAAACCAACGCTTTTCGTAAAATTCGTTGTAGTTTGCAAGATTTTTCTTTGGTACGCAAGTCTGAATTTCTCCCTTGTAAATAATGAAGGCACAGTTGTAAAGTGAATTTTTGTAAGGAAACGGAGCACCCACAACAACAACAATGTTTTTGTCGCTTGTGTAATCAACAATGTCAATGAGAGCGTCTCTTGAAGCGTTAAGAAGTGACTTCGTGAAAAACAAATCCGCACAGGTATATCCCGTGATTGATAATTCCGGCGTTACAAGAAGTCGAACCCCTTGTTTTTCCGCATCGTATATTGCTTTTTTTATCTCAACCTTGTTGTAGCTCGGGTTCGCCACCTGTAATTTAAGGCTCGCCGCCGCTACTCTAAACATTCCGTAATTCATTTCGTACCTCGTCATATCATTGTGATTTTGTACTTGAATCCTGCCTGCTCGTTAGCTTCAAGTATCGTCATTCCACGCTTCTTTTCAATCTCGTTCGTTTCGTCCGAACAGTTTGAAATTCCCGTCCACGGCTCAAGTGCAACAAAATTCGCATTGCCGCACGCCGACCAAATAAGCAGATTTGCCATATCGGGATATTCAATTTTAACGCCCTTGCCGTTTGCCCCTATAAGTGTTGCCGTTTTCGGTTCAATGCCGTCAAATATCATTGCGTCCTTTTCTTCAAATAAGTCGTGACGCATTGCAATTTCCGTCTTGCCGTTAAAATCGTTGTATCTGTTTTCAATGTCAATCAGTCCGCTGTGATGATTGGGACGGAGATAACTGCCGACCGCCTTGTCAAAAATTACCTTGTAATCTTCAAATTCCTCATTTTCACTGAGCGGACAGTTGAACGCCGGATGACCGCCGATAACGAACGGCATTTTTTTGCTTCCCGTGTTTTTTACAAGATATTCAACGCTCACAGTCGAACCCACAAGTGTGTATTTTACTTCAAGTTCGTAGTCAAAAGGGAACGCCGCCCTTGTTTCGTCACTCGATTTTTGTATAAATGTTATTGAATTTTTGCTTTGCTCTTTGAGTTTGAACGGATTTATCCTTGCAACGCCGTGACGCTTCATAACGCATTTTTCGCCAAACGCCACACCCTCGTTGTTTGGCAACATTCCGACAATAGGAAAGCATATCGGTGCTTGACCGCTCCAGTGCTCCCTGTCACCTTGCCAAAGATATTCTATTCCGTTTTTTAGTAGGGAAGTGAGCATAGCCCCTTCCTGTAAAACAAAAACTTTTGCTTCTCCGCTTGTAATTTCGTATTTCATAATTTCACCTTTGTTAAAATATATACATATTTAGATTATAACTTAAAATAATCTATAATGCAATATTGAAATGAAACACAATATGATATACAATACATTTATAAATATGTGATGTTAGGAGAAATTTATGGATTTGTATTCATTTATTCACGAGGCGGTTTTTGAAGAAAAGGACAAGTACACCCGCCTTTATGAACTTTTTTGGTCTGACTTTGAACAGGACGGTTTTGTTATTACCGAACAACCGGGCTATGAGGTAGACGCTCTTTTCAAGGCTACTGCCGTTCAAAATCTTATCGGCGAATTTGAATACCGACTTTATGATGAAGTTAACGAAACAGGTTTTGAAGATGTTATTGACTATCTTGCACAAATCGGTTTTTCGCAGGAAGATATCGTTGACTTTTGCGAACGCAATGAAGATATCGACACCTTTGATGATGACGACGAACTGAAAATAAAAAACGGTCTTGATTATATGACCGAAATTGTTGCCGATAAGCTTCTTGACAGTTTTTCTGCCGATGATTTGTTTGACTTTTTCTTTACTGCCACTTACGATTTTGTTCAGGATTTTACTTTTGATTTTGAAGATGTTGACGAATTCTTAGCTTTCATTGACTCCAATTCCGAAAAACTCGACGAGTACAAAGAAGAATATCCGTCCGTTCTCTCTTGGATTGAATCGGGTATGATTGTTTAAACTTCACCTTGTTTGTGAAATTTGCTTTTCCATAGTCGCAAATATAAATTATATAGAATTGCCCCCCTTGTTGCAAGGGAGGCATAAGCGGTTAGTTTATTTTACAGGCGTGTTTCAAAAACTTTATCGACAGTCTGCGGGCGGACGGCATCCGCCCCTACATACTGCAAATAAACAGGCTCCTCTTGAACTTTATCAAGAGGAGCCGTTTTTTGTAATTTAGAATTCCCATTCACTGTCGGTTCCCGGACCGACATAAGAAGTTGTAATCATATTTGTATCGCGAAATTTGATTATCTCAATTTCGGGTGATTCAAATTTTTTCATTTAATCAACTCCTTAGGTAAGTGACTGTGTAACTTCGTCGGAATAAATTGTATGGGTTGTTCCTGCAGAATCTTTGTAAATCAAGTAAGCCTTGCCGGTAAACGATGTTACTGAACCGCCGGTAACCAAAGTCTTCTTAACTTTCATTCTGATTGTGTATTCGTTACCTTGTGAAATGCTTTCAGCCTTAACAGTCTTTGTCAAACTGCCGCTCGAGATTTCAGTACCCCATTCAATCGGTGTGCAATCTGCCGGGAGATAGAACTTGCAGTTGAACGAAGCCGCTACCTTTTCAACGGAGTTTTCTGTGAGTTCTTCCTTGAAGTTACCGGTAATGGCAATTTTTGCCGATTTGCTCTCAACTTCAACAACATAGATGTCTGCTGTTTTCGGTGCGTAGAATTCAATTCCGTCAAGATAGGTAAGTATTTTTGTACCTGCCTTATCCGAAGCAAGGGCGTATTGCTTTGTCTTGTCTGCATCGTCAAGATATACATAGCTGTCGTAGCTGTATTCCTTTGTCCATTTAATTTCACCGTTTTCAACAAAGTGAACATTACACTTTGTAGCTTCAGTGCTGTATGTGTACTGAGCTCTTACATAAATGTCACTGCCTGTACCTGTTACGCTTGCCTTATCCCAACCGCTGAAGCTGTAGAAAGGAATTTCAGGAGCTGTTATATCGTCTGTGTTAAGCGTAGTGTCCTTTTCAACATACATAACATTAACAGTGTTGCCGTTCTTACCAAGGAATGTTACCTTTGAGTATTCTGTTGTGGTTGATGATTTTTCTGTTAAGTAAACTTCAACAGTTACATCTTTTGTAACATAGAGCGTGTATTTTGAACTGCCGACATTTAGCTTTGTTTGAGTTTTGCCGTCATCTGTTTTTACAATTATTGCCTTAACAGAAACAGATTCCTCATCCGGAAGATTCAACTCTTGAGCTGTACCGTATGCAACATTCTGTGAAGTTGTTTCATCTGCAGTTGATGAGTTATCGGAGATAAAGTTAACAGTGATTGTGCAAGTGCTTTTACGAAGAACCGATTGAGCAGATATAATTGTTGCTGTCAAATTGTCAAGCTCTTCTTGTGTTGTTACTGTGTCTTTCTTTTTTACAGCTTCTGTAACAATTTTATTATATTCTGTGAAAGAAGCTTCTGTATAGTTGCTCTTGTTCTTTATGATGTCGTCTGCTTCTGTATAAGCCGTATTATAAGCGGTAAAGTCAAGAATCAGAGTTTTACAATAAGTACATTTTCCGTCAGAACCGATTGTGTGAGCTTCTTCCGTTGCGGTTAAATCACCTCTGGAGCATGTTTTGGTATGTACGCTTGCGTCTTTATATGTATAAACATAATCATGAGTTAAAGCACTGGTGGTTTCTGTTCTTGTTTGTACACCGTTACATATAGTACAGGTTTTGGTGTATGTTATTAAACCTGTATTTTCACAAGTTGCTTCTTTTGTAACTGTAGAAGTCTCTGTACCTGTGGTACAGGTTTCTATTGTTGATGAACTTGTTTCTGTAAATACATAACTTGACGGAGATGTAGGCCAAGAATATGTTGTTCTTGTATGTGTGCCATTGTTGTTGTAAGAAACTGTTTGAGCAGAATTATCAGGTCTTGAATTATATGCTTCGCTTGCTGATGTAGCCTGAACAGTTTTTAAGGTTGAACCGTTACGGTCTTTAAATGTGTATGTATCAACAACTCTTACCTTGAATACAACTTCTGTAAAAACTTGTGATGAATTTGCCGATGTCTCTGTACAAACTTGAATGCTTGTGCCATTTCTGAAAGAAAACGCAGGCTTAATTCTTAATGTATATACACCACATGTGTTTAGTCCGCTGAAAGAAGATGTGCTGAAAGACAGTGTTGCATCGAGGTTAGTCGTGCTAGCATAGTTGTTTGAAGATTTTTGGTTAGCAAATGTACCGCTAACGCCGCTTTGAACGGCATTGCTATCACCGCCTGACTCAGAATAAGTATCGCTAACATATGCTTTCCAATATCCTAAATAGTCGCTACTATCAATATATGTAGAAAAGTTACGGGATGAACTGCTTGAATCTCCGTAGTGCCAGCTTGGACTTGATTTGTCCATATTGCTGATAAATGTTGATGTGTTTGATGAACCGCCACACTTGCTGTCATACAAATATTTACCAAAGTTAACATACATTGAGAAGTTTGTTCCTCTTTGAACATTGAATGTGCCGTCTGATGAAATTGTTATATCAGAACCCGAGGAATCCTTTGGTTGGAATGTAGCAAGAGCATAGCCATAGTTATCGTAATCGGAATTTTTGTTATGCGGTCTAAATAATACGCCGTACTTTCCGGAACTGCTACCGGTCATCGTTACCCCTTGCGTAACATCAAACCAGTTGTAACCGCCCCTTGCCAATGCTGTAATAGGCAATGAAGAAACAATCATCATTACGGCTATCAAGCAAACGAGTGTTCTTTTGAATAGTTTTCTCATAAAAATTTCCTCCAAAAATAAATAAATAATATTTATCCGCTCAAATTATATATTACATCCACATATATGTCAACACATTTCGCCTTATTTTTTTAGTTTCTATGAAAAAATTAACATTTTTCAAACCAAATGTTGTTACTTTTGCATATGATGTAATGATGTAATTTGCCAACGAGGTGATTGAGTGATTTGTGAAATCAAGGTAGGCTCCGTTACAAACGCACAGCGTGGAGCAAAATTATTAAGACGCTATCAAATCAAATCTGCTGTGTCAAGAATAGAAAATCCCGCTCCGGGCGACGGCTGCGGTTTTGTCCTGGCAGTTTCTTTTAATGATTGCGACGCCGCCAAGGACTTACTTTATAAAAACGGAATCAGAATACTCGGGGTGATTCAAAAGTGATTTATTTTGACAATGCCGCCACAAGTTATCCCAAGCCTTCGACGGTTCTTGCCGCCGCATTTTTTGCAATGAAAAAATATTCGTTCAACAGCGGCAGAGGAGGATACAAGGAAAGTATAAAGGCGGGCGAGATGATTTATTCCGTGCGTGAAAAGGTTGCTTCGATGTTTGGTTTTGAACCGCAAAATGTTGCTTTCACCAAAAATTGTACTGAAGCACTTAATATTGCAATAAAGGGGAGTGTTAAGTCGGGCGACCACATTATTATTTCGTCACTCGAGCATAACTCCGTCAGCCGTGTTGTCGAAAAACTGTTTGATGACGGTACAATCGATTATGACATTGCAAAATATTCCAATGACGATGACGAAACGGTCAAAAATTTTGAAGTTCTTATCAAACCGAACACAACCCTTGTTGTTTGTATGCACTCAAGCAACGCGTTCGGCGTGAGCTTTCCTATAGCTAAAATCGGCAAAATGTGTAAGTCGCACGGTGTTCGTTTTGTTGTTGACGGTGCTCAGGGTGCAGGCGTTGCCGACATAAATGCAAAAAGGGATAATATAGATGTTTTATGTGCTCCGGGTCACAAATGCCTTTTGGGTGCAATGGGTACGGGATTTATTGCCGTCAGGGACGGTTTGGAAATTTCAACTTTTGAAGAGGGCGGAACGGGCAGTAATTCGTTATCGCTAAAGCAACCCGATTTTATGCCTGACAGGCTTGAATCCGGAACGCTGAACAATTCCGGCATTGCCTCACTCGGCAAAGGAATTGATTATATTAATTCATACGGCACAGATGCCGTGTACGACCACGAACTTTCGCTTGCACGCTACACATACAGCGCTCTTGAAAACATTCCCGATGTGATTTTTTACACACCGCTTCACGAAAAGGGCAGGGCAATGCCGATTGTTTCGTTTAATTTTGGCGATTATTCAAGCGAAAAGGTCGCCGCCGTTTTAGCCGAAAACGGTATTTGCACACGGGGCGGATTTCATTGTTCGCCGCTTGCACACAAGCATTTTGGCACTGCCGACCGAGGCGCTGTTCGTGTTAGCTTTGGAATGTTTAACACCTACCATGAATGTGACGCACTTGTTAATGTTGTAAAAAAGTTGTGAATTTAGACACAAATCTACTTTATTTATTCCGTGATGTATGTTATTATATGATTAATAATTATATAGGAATGAAACCGATGTTAGATTTAGCAATTCAATTTAAATTCAGATATTTTAAAAATCTCGGCAATTCAATTATTGATTTCTTTTCTCAAATCAAAGGTCTTTTTCGTACCTTTGGCGTAATTGATGTTGTCGATATAATTTTTGTAGCACTTGTTATTTACCTTGTTGTCAGGGTTATCCGCGAAACAAGGGCAATGCAACTCATCAAGGGCTTCTTGCTTTTGACCGTTGTCTATCTTGTTGTCACCTTCCTCGGAATGGGGGCTTCGAGTTATATAATGAGAATGATATTTAATAATATACTTATTATTCTTGTTATTCTGTTCGGCCCCGAGATTCGTAAGATTTTGGAGCAAATGGGCAAGGGCAAGGCAACCAATTTTGTAAAAGGACTGTTTAATTCAGGCGTTGCCATTGATGTTGCCGAAATGAAAAAGACAATTGACGCCACCTGCAAGGCTTGTGCCGAAATGTCGGACGCTAAAATCGGCGCGCTCATTGTGTTTGAAAACGATACGCTCCTCGGCGATATTATTGCTTCCGGCACAATTGTAAACGCCACGCCGTCCAAGGAACTTATCGGCAATATATTTTATCCGAAATCTCCGCTTCACGACGGTGCAATGGTTGTCAGGGGCAACAGCGTTTATGCGGCAGGCTGTATTTTACCGCTTACTAAAAACAACAACCTTTCTTCTCAACTCGGCACCCGACATAGGGCGGCACTTGGCTTGAGTGAGCAAAGCGACGCCGTTGTTTTTGTTGTCAGCGAAGAGCGTGGCGAAATCAGTTGTGCTGTCAACGGCACGCTTCACCGTAACATCTCAACCGGCGATATGCGTGACATTCTTACTCAGCAGTACATTCCCGATAATATCTCCTCGGATGACAAGATTATTTCAAAGTTGACAAGGAGGTTTAAGTGATGAGCAAAAACACTGCAAAAAAGAGCAAGAAAAAGAAAAAAGGCTTTTCTTTTTCCGACCTTATATATAATGATAAATATCTTATAGTGCTTTCGGTTTTTTTGGCTATCGTTGTTTGGGTCGGCTCGTCACTCAGCGTCGGTGCCGATGATACAAAAACTATCAAAGTTACCGCTCCTATTGAACTCAGCGGCAAGCTTTCGGGCATCGGTATGCAATACTACGCCCTCCAAAATTCCGTTGATTTGAGTATCACTCTTTCCGGTCAAAAGTATGTTATCGGTCAGGTAACGGAAGACGACCTCAATATTACATTTGACACTTCATCGGTTAACAGAACCGGCAATCAGTCAATTCCGATTCGTGTAACCAATAAGTCCAAACGGCTTGATTACACGGTTGAGTCCGTTTATCCAAGCTCTATTGAGGGTTATTTTGATGTAAACACAACTAAAACCTTTGATGTCGATTTGATATACGATACCGACAAGGCGGCGGACGGATATGTTTTGGGCACTCCCGTTTTGAACGAGGATAAAATTGTTGTTTCGGGTCCGAAAACCTATGTTGACAAAATTGACAGTGCGTACTGTGAAGTCGATTTTGGCGATAAAAACAATCTTACCGAGTCTTATACGCAGGACTGCGAGATTAAACTTGACGGTGACGGAGTTGAAACAAGTTATCTCACGATTACAAGCAGAAATGACGAAAACACGCCGATAACTTCGCTTTCGGTTACTGTTCCGGTGCTTAAAACCGCAACTTTGCCTGTTACTTCAACCTTTGAGGACAGACCGACGGGGCTTGCACGGGATATTGTCAGCATTTCGTATTCAAAAACTCAACTTTATGCCGGCGTTCTTTCAACCGCAGATATTTCAAGTGCAAATGTAGGTACGGTTTATTTTGGCGATTTAACCGTCGGCAGTCAGGAATTTGAATTTGATGTAACCAATTTGAACGGTATTTCCGTTCTTGACGGCACAAAGAAAATTACCGCTAAGGTAACTGTCAGCAACTCGTATTCCGAGCACAAGGTTAGAATTAATAAAGATGATGTTATTATCGAGGGCTCAGATGATGACAAACTTTCCGTGACCTCGATTGACAGCACGATTGTTACCGTTCTTGCACCTAAAAACGCAAGCATTAACTCTTCAAATCTCACTTTGAAGTGTGATGTTTCCAAAAAGTCCGAAAACAATCAGTACCCGATTGAAATTGTTGTATCCAACTCCAAATCGTGGGTATACGGCAAATACACGGCAACAATAGAATAAACCTATTTTGGCTCCCCTAATTGTTAGGGGAGCTGTCGTTGCTTGTCAACGACTGAGGGGTTAAACAAAGGAATAATATATGAATTACGCAACTCCTGCCGTTTCTAAAGGCGGCAATTATCTTTTTTGTTATTTTCTCGGCAACCGTCCGAATGAAGAAAGGGTATGTTTCGCTCTTTCAAAGGACGGCTATCATTTTACACCGCTTAATGGAAATCAGCCGTTGATAACCCAAAAACTCGGCACAAAATCCTGTCGCGACCCTTTTATTATCAGAGGTAAAGTCTGTTTTTATATTATTGCAACGGATATGAAAAGTGATGACGGCTGGTGCTCAAATCACGGCATTGTCACTTGGCGTTCTACCGACCTCGTTCATTGGACGGACGAAACGGCGATTGATTTTCATATCTTTGATTCAACAAAAACGGCGGATAAAATTTGGGCACCGCAAGCTCTTTTTGATAAAAAAAGGAATTCCTATTTTGTATATTATTCCGTAAATAACACCGATGACGACAAACCGCTTTCAATTTGGTATTCTTATACCGACGATTTCAAGAGTTTTAGCGAGCCGACGGAATTGTTTTCACCGTCAAACGGACTTGATGCAATCGACGCCGATATTGTTGAAAAAGACGGTAAATTCTATATGTGCTATAAGGACGAATGCGTTAAAACTGTTTGCGAGGTTGTGGCAGATGAAATTACAGGGCCGTACCGTGAATTTGAAAACAATGCCGTCACCTGCACGGACAAGCATGTTGAAGGGAATTGTATGTACAACATTCTCGGCACAAACAGCTTTGTTATGATTATGGATTTGTATGTCGACGGCGGATATTATATGCAACAAACAGAGGATATGCTTCATTTTAAGCCCGTCAATCCATGCGATTTTTCAATGGATTTTCATCCACGCCACGGTTCAATGCTCCATATATCGGACGAAGAGTATAACAGACTTGTCACTCACTTTGGATTATAAATAATGTATAAATAATATAATGCGGAATGTCAAAACGACGCTCCGCATTAATTTTATGTTTTTTGATTTAATTTAGTTTCCAACTCACAGCCTGTGCCCTTGCGTTGATAAACCTTTTGTAAATGCCGTCCTCGTTCATAAGTTGATTGTGAGTTCCTTGTTGTACGATTTTGCCCTTGTCCACTACAACAATTTGGTCTGCGTGCCTAACTGTTTTCAGTCTGTGTGCAATCATAATGATTGTTTTTTCTTTAGTTAAAGCGTTTACGGCTTCCACAAGTTCCTTTTCGTTTTCAGGGTCAATATTTGCAGTCGCCTCGTCAAGAATGATGACGGGAGCGTTTTTCATTATAGCCCTTGCAATAGAAATACGCTGTTTTTCACCGCCCGACAGATTTGCTCCGCCCTCACCGATTACGGTATCGTATCCGTTTGGTAACTTGCTGATGAATTCATCACAGCAAGCTTTTTTTGCAGCTTCAACAACCTCTTGATGACTTGCACTTTGGTTGCCGAATTTTATGTTGTTTTCAATAGTGTCTTCAAATAGATACACCGATTGGAACACAAAGGCAAAATTGCTCATAAGGCTGTTCATACTGTAATCTTTTACATTAATTCCGCCGAGAGTAACCTCACCCTCGTCAACATCCCAAAATCTCGCTATCAGGTTGCAAAGAGTGGTTTTTCCGCCGCCGGACGGCCCTACAATAGCCGTGGTTGTATTTTCCCCAATTGAAAGCGAAACATTATCAATAATCTTTCTTTTGTTATAGGAAAATGAAATGTTTTTGAGTTCGATATTGTGGCTTTTCGGTTTGATATCTTTTCCGTCAATGTCCATTGTCTCAAGCTCGAGAATCTCATTCGCTTTGTCAACACATACGCTAACTGTGTGTAAAAGTGATGAATAATTTCCGGCATTTTCAAGGCTTGCATACAGCATAAATGCGGCTATTGTCATTCCTATTGCATAAACCGTGCTCATTGAACCGTTAATGTAGAAAAACGCGCTTAAGATAACAATAACAACACCTGTGATTTTGGTTATAACTGTTTGAATAAAATGATAAGGTATGAATGTAAATTCCATTTTGGTATTTGCTTTCGCACAAGCGTCATTTGCATCGTCGAGCCTTTTTGCTTCGCTTCCAAGCAAATTGTATGACTTCACTTCGGCAATTCCTTGAAGATATTCCATAATGCTGCTTACAAGTTCAATATCGCATTTTACTTTTTCATTTGAAATGGCTTTTCCTGCCTTTTGCATTTTAGAGTTGATCAAAAAGAAGATAATGACGCCGATCGCTGAAACTATTCCAATTCTGTAATCGCAAATGAAAAGTATGAGAACAATCATCGATGTTTCAAGTATTCCTTGCGTTGTCAGCATAACCACTCTTGCGGCAATATCACCGAGTGCTTCCATAGTATTCGTTGTTACGGAAGATATTTCACCTGTGCTGTTTGAATTAAAATATCCCATAGGTAAATAACGCATGTGCTTTGCAATTTCGATTCTTGCAAACGCAGCCGCATTGTATCCGCCTTCGGTTTGAAGAACGGTTGTAACTCTTTTGCATACTACGGATATAACTATTGATGTTATCATAATCGCAAGCGAGCCCATTATGTATTTGTTCATTGTTTCGCCGTTTATCAATCCCATAAGTATATACATAACAGCCGGAATTCTCATTGCAGTAGCAAGTGCGTCAATTATACCGATGATTATTGATATTTTGAATTTTTTGCTGTTTTCTTTGCCCGAAAACTTAAAAAATTTATTTAACACTTCAAACATTGCCTTGTTCCTCCTTTGCTGTATCTTTTGCAGAAATATGTGCACACCACATTTTTTTGTAAAGCGGACAAGAGGCTAATAATTCGTCGTGCTTGCCGTATCCTTCAACATTTCCGTCATTTATAACATAAATACAATCACTGTCTTTAATTGTTGAAAGTCTGTGAGCAATTACAATCAAAGTCTTTTTGTCAACAAGCTTGGCAATTGAATTTTGCAAAATGGTTTCGTTTTCAGGGTCAGTATAAGCAGTGGCTTCGTCCAAAATGACTATCGGTGCGTCTTTAAGCATTGCTCTTGCAATGGAAATCCTTTGCCTTTCACCTCCGGAAAGATGTCCTCCGGCACTTCCTACAACGGTGTCAAATCCGTTTTCAAGTTGCATAATAAAATCATAACAGCCGCTATTCTTCGCAATTGCAATAATTTCCTCATCAGTTGCAGACGGCTTTCCGTCTTTTATGTTTTCCAAAACAGTTTTGTTAAAAAGATAATTATCCTGACAAACATATGCGATTTTTTTGTTATAATCTTTTAAAGACAAGTCTTTAATGTCCGCTCCGCCTATTTTAATTGAACCGGAATTTAGATCCCAAAATGACGCAATCAGCTTTGCAACAGTTGATTTGCCGCTTCCCGACGGACCGACAATCGCATTTACGCTTCCGGACTTCATTTTCATATTAATACCGTGCAAAACTTCTTTCTTGCGGTATGCAAATTTGACATTTTCAAGCATTATCGAGTTGTCAGTCGGCACAGCATTACTTGTTTTAGGTCTTTCAATTTCGGGTTGCTCAAGAATATCGGCAACTTCACCGATAATAACATCAATCTTTCCGAGGTCATCGGTGTACGAGCCGAGCGTAATTATCGGGCCTACTATGCCAAGCGACAGGATAATACAAATAATAAAGTCCGAAACGGATAATGTTCCTTTTTCAACAAAATGTGCACCAAACGGTAAAACAGTTAGCAGAGTGTAAGGCGTAACTGTCATCATCAGCGCGTGATAAACAGAACATTTTTTCATCCAATTGATAAATGAATTTGCGTATTCCTTTGCCGCATTTGTAAATTTGGTATATGAAGTTTCGGTTTTACCGAATGCCTTTATAACTTCGATT
Organism: bacterium; assembly: GCA_963661495.1. Taxonomy (GTDB): domain Bacteria; phylum Bacillota; class Clostridia; order Oscillospirales; family Acutalibacteraceae; genus Eubacterium_R. The sequence continues at coordinate 30,691 of CAVLCA010000011.1, read as the reverse complement.
CCGTCAATATATTCGACTGCCGCATTGTTTAAGTCACTTGTTGCTTTTACCGTCTTTTCAAAATTAGGCTTAAAATCAATCATCATACCGCCGTATGATGCAAAGCCTACTGTAACAGGTACTAAAGACAAAAGTGCCAATCGCCAATCTACCGTAAAGAAATATATCAAAATGATAATCGGAGCTAAGAGGTTAGATGTGAATTCCGGCACAATATGTGCAAGCGTTGTTTCAATGCTGTCAATTCGTTCAACTATGATGTTCTTGAATGTTCCGGACGGCGTGTCTTTTACATATCCGAGCGATACTTTCGCCAGTTTGTTGCAACACATTTTTCTTATGTTTGAAAGAACGGTAAATGTTGCTTTATGAGAAATTGTTGTTGATACCGAATGTAAAAACTCTCCTGAAATAAAGGACAATCCGATAAAAATCGCTTTTGTCATATATTCTTTGAAATTTCTGTTACCGTCTAAATACATTCTTACTATATCGGCAATGAAAAAATAGGGGATGATTTTTAATATTACATTGCCAACGGCAAGCAATATACTCCATAAATAAAGCGGCTTTTGCGGAGAACTCCATTCTATAAGCCGACTTGACCAAGATTTTTTATTTTCTTTCATATCGTTTCCTCCAAAATTAAACATATTGTTTTTTTGGTTAGCATACGCTAACTTTCGTTTCAAAAATCAAGCAGCTTTTTTTCAAGCTACTTTATTTTTTATTAATTAACAATCGGGAAATTTAATATTAAACAATCGTTCCCAACCGCCTGTTTGAAACATCTTTAATTGATATATATTATTCTTGGCTGTTTCTTTGTCTATATCGTGCTCAATTATTTGAAACACAGCAGAGAAAAAACCTGTCGCAATCATATGAAAAAGGCTTTTGTCAATTTGTGGGATTGCCGTTTCTGCTTTTCTCATTGTTTCAATGTATTCTATTGTGGAATTAACTTCACGCTCAACCATATTATGTATAAAATCGGTGAATTTTCCGCTGTCACCGCATTTTAGAAGCAAACGAAAATTATCGTAGTTGTCGTACACATAATCAATTATTTGATTTATTCCGTCATCGGAAGACTTTGTCATTTGGTTTGTTTGTTCTTCAGCAGAAAGTTCCTGAAAATTATTGAGTACATTGTCATAAATTGAATAAATATGCTCCAAGTATGGGTCAATAAGGGCATCAAACAAGCTCTCTTTGGTAGGGTAGTATTTGTAAAACGCACCGGTAGTTAATCCTGCATCTTTTAAAATATTCCTGAGTGAAGCACCGTCAAATCCGTCTTTTAAAAAATGCTCTTTTGCTGTATTTAAAATGTTTTCTCTCGTGCTGTCTGCTTTGATGGACATTCTCATCCTCCTTTCGATAAAAAATAACATTGCTATATAACACTGTTATATTTTAACCGAAATCGGTGCGTTTGTCAAGTATAATCGGAAATTACGAATAAATAACTGCCTTGATAATAAAAACGGCACAATCCTTCTGAATTGTACCGTATATTTAATCACAGTCCCATTGAGATTGTTATTGCATTGTTTATTTTGTTCATATCACTTGTCGGTAATGCACCCATCTTTTCTTTGAGCCGTCTTTTATCTATGGTTCGCACTTGTTCAAGCAGCACAACGCTGTCTTTTGCAAGTCCGCAGTCGTGTGCGTTCACTTCAATGTGCGTCGGCAAACTCGTTTTACCTTGTTGACTTGTAATGGCTGCCGCTATTACAGTGGGTGAAAACTTGTTACCCACATCGTTTTGAACAATTAACACAGGTCGCACACCGCCTTGCTCACTTCCTACAACGGGACTTAAATCGGCATAATAAATGTCGCCTCGTTTTATATTCATTTTGTTCACCCTTTAAAATTTCTTTATATCATTATGATTAACATTTATCTTTGTTTTTAAACATCTGTTACATAATATTCAAAAAACGAATAAAAGTTTTTTTGCGGGGTATATTCTTAATATGAATATTTTTACATCAAAAGAAAGGCTTATTACACGCCTAAAATATCCCATAGCCGTACTTTCATTTTATTTAGTAATTGTGCATATTTTATCGCTTGCTTTTCCAAAACTGAATATAAACATTGAAGTTTTTTCATCTTTATTCTGGTCTGCTGCCTGCGGTGCGTTTGTTGCTTTTTGTGAATATAAAGAGTCCGCTAAAAGTTTTGCTGTTTCTTTCTCGGTGCTCGGTGCAAATGCAATTTTCCTTTTTATCACGAACCGACCTTTTGGACTGCTTATAAGTGTTCTTTTGACTTTGATGATTGTTATGCTCGGTAAAAATCTTGATTTTGAGTATTTGATAATCACTTCATCGCTTTTTGGAGTTTTTATAGGTCTGATTTTTGGCTTGCTTGACGATGTTCTTCAAATGTATGTCAAAGATTTTGCTTATTTGATAAAGGGCAGGGCAGTGCTTTTCGGAATTTTAAACGAAGTATATGTACCGTTTTTCGGAAATTTCTTTACAAATTTGGTTTATAACAGCGATTGCAGCGTAGCGACGGTCGTTGACGGTGAAATTGTGTCGGGCGTACAAAAAATATTCCTTGCAAGTTCCGAAATTCCTCGTGCTTCCGTTGCCGATTATCTCACCGGAAAGTATTTTGTGAATATCTTTCTTGCACTCGGCACAGCTTTAGCACTGATTAAAAAAACGTATAGGAGATATTTCTTTTCGTTTTCGATTCCGTGCGTTTTATCAACGATTTTTGGCGATAACAAACTGCTTCTGCTTTTTTTGCTTTTTTATAATCCACTCATTTTCGTAAGCTTTGTTCTTGTCGGCGGCATAGGATATTTTGTTGCTTCTCTCATCGATATTCGTATAGGTTTTGACGAATTTGCTTCTGTTTTTAATCTTGTTCGTTACGGAAAAAATATGGGATATTTTCTTCTCGTAGGCTTTGTTCTTGCTGTTTTGATATACTTTGTCGTTCAAATCGTTGTTGCCAAGTTTGATATGGATAATCAAAAATATTATCCCAAAGATGTTCGCCGTCTTGTAAAATCCCTCGGAGGTGAACAGAATATCGAAAATCTTGAAAACGGCGTTTTGACCGTCTGCAATCCCAATCTTATTAATATTTTAAATGTTGATTGCGAAATTCGCCAAAATACCGTCATTCTAATAGATAACGATTACAATCTTTTAAAGGAATATTTTTAAATTAAACCTATAAATCTGCTCTTCTCACTTATGAACAAACCGTAAAAAATGCACCACAAAAGCATTTGACTTTTGGGGTGCATTTCTTTTTTCGGTGTCTCATTCTCGTTTTATAAACTTTTTTTCATTGCAATGTGGGGAATGTCCTCTTCCGGATAAACATCGCCGTATGCTTTATAGCCAAGAGATTCGTAAAAACCCTGTGCTTGTACCTGAGCGGATATAAAGCTTTCTGTTGCACCGAGTTTTTTCATTTCTTCCTCGGCCTTTTCAAGTACCTTTCTTCCGCAACCCGTTTTGCGGTACTCCTTGATTACCGCAATTCTGCCTGCGTGCCAAGTATTGCCGTGTTCTTTGTAAAATCTTGATGTCGCAATAGGTTTACCGTCATCATACATTACAATGTGTTTTGCTTTTTTGTTGGTGTCAAAATCATCCAATTCGTGGCTTTTTATCACACCCTGCTCGTCGCAAAATACAATAAATCTTATATTTTTTGAATCGTCGGTTGCCGTGTCCGTTATTTTAAACTCAAACATTTTGTGCTTCCTCTTTTTCCTTTAGCTTCTTGCACATCATTCGTGCCACTTTGTATACATCTCCGCATCCAAGGGTTATTACCAAATCCCCGTCTTTGGCATTTTCGCATACATAATCACAAATTTCTTCAAATGTGTCAAGCTGAACAGCCCCAGGAATTTTGCTTGAAAGGTCAGTTGCTTTGATACCGATTGTATTTACTTCACGACTGCCCATAATTGCACTTACCACACACTTGTCGGCGATTTGCAAAACTTCTGCAAAATCGTCAAGCAGTAATGAAGTTCTTGAAAATGTAAACGGTTGATGCACCGCCCAAACATTTTTGTATCCCATTTTTTTAGCTGCTTCAAGAGTTACTTTGATTTCGGCAGGGTGGTGTGCATAGTCGTCGGCAAAGGTCACACCGCAGTATGTTCCAAGTTTTTCAAATCTCCTTGCCGCACCGCCGAAGTGTTTTAGACCTTCAAGGATTTTTTCAACATTTGCACCGCTTTCGTATGCCGCCGCAAAAGCACAAAGAGAGTTCAGAATGTTGTGTTCGCCCGGAACTGAAAGAATAACATGAGCAACAAATTCGCCGTTGTGATACGCGTCGTATTCGCTGTGAAATCCGCCGGGCACATCAACATTCTTTGCAACCCACTCATTGCCGTTGGTTCTGCCGATTGAAACCAGCTTTTTGCCCTCAATGCCTTTAAGCGTATCAACCGTGTTTGCATCGTCACCGTTATATATAATGGTTTTTGTGGTGAGTTCGGCAAATTTTCTGAAAGACTTTTTGATATTGTCAAGGTTGCCGAAAAAGTCAAGGTGGTCCTCGTCAATGTTGAGAATAACTGCCATATCGGGATTCATATGCAAAAAAGTGTTGTTGAATTCACAGCTTTCGCATACAAAATTCTGACTGTGACCGTATCTGCCGTATGCGTTTATTAATGGTAATTTGCCGCCTATAACAGCCGACGGGTCAAGTCCTGCTTCCATAAGTATTTGAGTAATCATTGAAGAGGTTGTGGTCTTGCCATGAGTGCCGCATACGCCGATACAGTTTGAAAAAATACGGCTGAGTGCACCGAGAGCTTCCGCTCTTTCGAAGCAAGGGAAGTTTGCTTTTGCGTATTCGAGTTCTTCGTTGCCGGCAAGAATAGCGTTTGTGTAAATTACAAGTTCAGTGTCGTCTGCAATGTTTTCCGGCTTTTGACCCAAAAACACCTTTGCACCCTCTTTTTCAACTCTTCTAAAAGTTTCGGTATCGTTGTTATCCGAACCTGTAAGTTCGTATCCGAGTGACAAAAGGATTTCCGCAATGGGACACATTCCTGCACCGCCGATTCCGATAAAATGTATTTTTTTGCTTTCTTTGAGAAGTTCATCTATATTTTTCAAGGCTCTGCCTCCTAAATTCATATTATCTTTCTTATTATACTACCTAATTTGTAAAAAATAAACACTCTTTTTTTATTATTTCATAAAATGTAAAGGGTGAAGTAAAGTATGACAACATTTTATATAGCGTCCTTGGACGATAAAAGAATACTGTATGCAAGCGAATATTTGCAAAAACACGGGCTTTCAGCAGTTGACAATCTTTCAAAAGCCGATTTCGTTTTGGCAGGAGTTAATCCTGAAAACCTTGACGCCTACAAGGATTTTTCTGTTTTTGCCGGTAATGTTTCGGGTGATAATATATTCGATTATACAAAAGATGAATATTTTGCCACAGAAAACGCCTATTTAACAGCCGAAGCGGCTTTGTCGGTTGCCAACCAAAACAGTTGTGTCAGTACGATGAACTCAAATGTTCTTATTCTCGGTTATGGGCGAATTGCAAAAGCTCTCCATAGATTTTTAATTCCGTTTACAAATAATGTCAGCGTGTGTGCAAGAAATCGCATTCAACTTTTAACGGCAAAAATGAACGGTGCAAATGCTATCACTTTTGACGAACTTGTCAATCAATATGATTTTGATTTTGTATTTAATACAGTGCCTCATCCTGTGCTTAACGAAAAAGAACTTCGTTTGTTTAAAAAAGAAGCCTTGCTTGTTGATTTGGCGTCGTTCCCGGGAGGCATCGATGTGCATTTTGCAAATTCGCTTGGGCTTAATTTGATTATTGCAAGGGGACTTCCCGCAAAATATTCGCCAAAATCGGCAGGTGAAGCCGTTGCGAAAACAGTTATTGAACATTGGGAGGTGAAAAAGTGAATATAGGCTACTGCCTTACAGGGTCTTTTTGTACCTTTGAAAAAAGTATTCAAACACTTGAGGCTCTTGTTGAAAACGGTCATAATGTCACTCCGATTATGTCGTTTAACGCTTATAATATTGATACCCGTTTTGCAAATGCTAAAGATGTTAGAAATAAAGTAGAGGCGGTTTGCGGTAAGAATATTATTGCTTCCATAGAAGAATCCGAACCGATAGGTCCTAAGCATATGTTTGAAGTTTTGTGTGTTGTTCCGTGTACTTCCAACACACTTGCCAAGCTTGCAAACGGCGTCAATGACACTCCGGTCACAATGGCAGTTAAGTCACATCTTCGCAATAACAAACCGGTTGTTATCGGCGTTTCAACAAATGATGCACTCGGAGCGGCGGCAAAAAATATTGGTACTCTTATGAATGTACGCAATTATTTTTTTGTTCCTATGTCACTCGATAATCCGTGTGAAAAGCCACGCTCTCTCGTATGTGATTTTTCAAAGGTGGAAGACACAATAAAATGTGCCGCACAGGGCATACAGTTCAACCCGATTATTTAACACTATAAATAAAATATAAATCGTTTAAAACAACCGTAGGGAATGCCGTTTCGGCATTCCGTTTCGGTGCGTCGAGGACGCCGCATCCTACGAGGGAATAAAAGAAATTGACTTACAACTATGTGCGACTGAAGGTTAAGCTAAAATGACACAATATTTTTCACACTATTTTAAAAAAATATATTGACTTTATTATTTAAAAAATATATATTTGACTTAATGCAATTTTTAATTGTAAATCGTGAGGGGGTCGGTGAGTCTTTCCGACGCCTGCAATAAAGAGGAAGTGCATAATTGAAAAAGATTATTGACTTAAAGAATATCACTGTAAGTTACGGTGATAACACAGTTTTGGAAAATCTCAATTTATACATTAACGAAAAAGAGTTTATAACCCTGTTAGGACCATCGGGATGCGGTAAAACCACAACTCTTCGTGCCATCGCCGGATTTGTCAAACCGGACAGCGGAGATATTATATTTGAGGGTAAACGCATTAATGACCTGCCTGCACATAAACGCAGAGTCAATACCATCTTTCAGCGTTATGCTCTTTTTTCTCATCTTAATGTTTATGAAAATATAGCATTCGGACCTCAACTTCAAAAGAAACCTAAAAATGAGATTCGCCAAATAGTTGCCGATATGCTTAAACTTGTTAACCTTAAAGGTTTTGAAAAACGACCGATTAACTCTTTGTCCGGCGGTCAACAACAGCGTGTGGCTATTGCAAGGGCCCTTGCAAACAAACCGCACATTCTTCTTTTGGACGAGCCACTCGGTGCGCTTGATTTAAAACTTCGCAAGGATATGCAACGAGAACTTAAAAATATTCAGCAGGAGCTTGGCATTACATTTATTTATGTTACACACGACCAAGAAGAAGCCCTCTCTATGAGCGACACCGTTGTTGTTATGGATAAAGGTAAAATTCAGCAAATCGGCACCCCTGAAGATATATACAATGAGCCCGTCAACGCCTTTGTTGCCGACTTTATCGGTGAAAGTAATATCGTTGACGCAATTATGCTTGACGATTATCTTGTTACCTTTGGCGGAGTTAAATTCAAATGCCTTGATAAAGGTTTTGATAAAAACGAATTCGTTGAAGCAGTTGTCCGTCCGGAGGATATCCAAATTACAAAGCCGGGTTCACAGGCTTCTCTTACGGGTAAGGTGACTTCCGTAACATTCAAGGGCGTTCATTTTGAAATCCTTGTTGATGTAAACGGCTTTATTTGGATGATTCAAACCACAAGAGATGATATTAAAGTTGATGATGTAATCGGAATGTATATTGAACCGGACGCTATTCATATTATGAAGCGCAGTGAGTATTCGGGCGAATTTGGCGACTATTCCTCATTCTCGGACGAAATGGATCACATTTCCGATGCTTCTTATAATTGGGAGGACGAAAATGAAGAAGAGTAGTCTTTCTCAAAAAATGCTTGACAAACCGTATCTTTTGTGGTCGGCTCTGTTTATTGTCGTTCCGCTTATTATGGTGGCGTATTATGCTTTTACGGATAAATCGGGAGCTTTTACGCTTTCGAATATGGCTCAAATTAAAAATTATTTTTCGACTATTTTACTTTCGGTGCTCTATGGTTTGACCGCAACGGCTATCTGTGTTGTTATCGGTTATCCGTTTGCGTATGCTTTGTCAAAGCATACAGTGCGTACCCAAAGAACTATGGTGCTCCTTGTTATGCTTCCGATGTGGATGAATTTCCTTATCCGCACATACAGTCTTATGACAATTTTGGGCGACAGCGGTGTGATTAACACTTTTCTCTCTTCAATAGGTCTTAAACCGATTCATATGATTAACACCGGAGGTGCAGTCATTTTGGGTATGGTTTACAACTTCTTACCGTATATGATTTTGCCTATATATTCCGTGCTGTCAAAACTTGATAATTCTCTTGTTGAAGCGGCATACGATTTAGGCTCGGGCAGAGCAACAACATTTAGAAAAGTGGTTCTCCCTTTGTCGCTTCCGGGACTTTTATCCGGTATTACAATGGTGTTTGTACCGTGTGTTTCAACATTTTACATTACACAAAAACTCGGCGGAGGTCAAATTGTTCTTATCGGTGATGTTATCGAAAGTCAGTTTCAGTCTGCAAATAATTACAATCTCGGTGCGGCTCTCAGCTTCGTTCTTATGATTTTGATTTTTGTGTGTCTCGGAGTGATGAATTACTTTGATGACGGCACACAGGACGGAGGTGTTGTAATATGAAAAAGAAAGTATCTCCCGTATCAAGAGTTTATATGGCTCTGATATTCATTTTCCTTTATGCACCAATTGCTGTTATGACCGTGTTTTCATTCAATTCCGGTACTTCAACTTATATAATGGAGGGCTTTTCTACCTCTTGGTGGGCTGAAATGTTTCACGATACAGCCGCTATGAAATCACTAAAAAACACTATTGTTCTTGCACTTGCGACAACGGCAATATCCACTGTTTTGGGTGTTATGGCGGCAGTCGGTCTTTTTATGCAAAAAAATCGTGTGTATAAAAAAGCTATGATGAATGTTACAAACATTCCTATGATGAATCCCGAAATCGTAACGGGTATTTCTATGATGCTCCTTTTTGTGTTTGCCGGTGCTCTTATCAATGTAAAAGAAATTCTCGGTTTTACAACAATTCTTATAGCTCATGTTACATTTTGTCTGCCTTATGTTATTCTTAATGTTATACCCAAACTCCGCCAATTTGATATGAATGTGTATGAAGCGGCAGTTGACCTTGGTTGTAAGCCTTTTAAAGCATTTGTTAAGGTCGTTATGCCGGAAATTATGAACGGCATTATCACCGGCTGCATTATGTCGTTTACACTGTCGCTTGATGACTTCATTATTTCGTATTTTACGAACGGGCCGTCATTTCAAACGCTTCCGATTTATATTTTTTCTCTTACAAAAAAGAGGGTTAAGCCGGATATGTTTGCACTGTCAACTTTGATGTTCCTTGTCATTCTTGCACTTTTGGTTGCGATGAACATTGCACAAAACAGGGCAGAAAAAAAGGAGGCGGCAAAATGATTAAATTTAAAAGAATTGTCGCTTTCGTTATGAGCTTTGTATGTGCCTTGCCGCTTATGAATGTAACCGCCTTTGCAGATGAAGACTACTTTTCCGATGAGCAAAAGGCATATTATAAGTCGCTCGGACTTCAGGGAACAACCGTTAATGTTTATAACTGGGGCGAATATATTTCGGACGGCGGCGAGGGTTCAATGGATGTCGTTCGCGAGTTTGAAAAACTCACAGGTGCAAATGTTAATTATACTAACTTTGAGTCCAATGAAAATATGTATTCCAAACTTTCGGGCGGCGGCGTTTCATACGATGTTATCGTTCCGTCGGATTATATGGTTGAGCGTCTTATTGATGAGGATATGCTTGTACCGCTTGATTATTCAAATATTCCCAATATGAAGTATTTGCGTGAAGATTGCCTTAACCTTCCGTTTGACCCGGAACAAAAGTATACCGTGTGCTTTAACACGGGATATACCGTTCTTATATACAATAAGAAACTTGTCAAAGAAAAACCCGATTCTTGGTCTGTTTTGTGGGACGAGCAATACAAGGGCAAGGTGCTTATGTTCAATAACAGCCGTGATGCCTTTGCAATAGCACTTCAAATGCTCGGTAAAAGCCTTAATACTAATGATGAACAAGATTGGGTAGATGCCGCAAATCTTCTTGCCGAGCAAAAAGATAAGGTTAATCCTGTTTATGTTATGGACGAGGTGTTTAACCTTATGGAATCGGGCGAGTATGCCTTTGCAACTTATTATGTCGGCGACTATGTGCTGATGAATGAAAACAATCCGGATTTGGGCTTCGCCTATCCTAAAGAGGGCGTAAATGCATTTTATGATGCGTTTTGTATTCCTAAGTGTGTGCAGAATAAAAAGGGTGCAGAAGCGTTTATCAACTTTATGCAGGAGCCTCAGGTTGCACTTGCAAACGAAGAATATATTTATTATGCTTCTGCCAACAAAAATGTGCAGGAAAACGAGGAGTCGTCGCTTTTCGGCAATGAAGCCGTTTATCCCGACCCTGCACCTAAAAGTGAAGTATTTGCAAATCTTCCGCAAAACATTTTGGAACTTCAAAATAATTTGTGGTCAAGTGTTAAAAGCGGGAATTTAAGCGTAAACAGCAGGGAAAGGGAACAAAAAATATATATTGAATCGGGTGTAGTGGCAGGTGTTGTCGTTATAGCCGTTGCAACATATTTTGTCAGAAAACGAAAAAAAGATAAAGAACAGGATTTGGGTGATTTGTATGAGTGAAATTAAATGTGCGGTGTTTGATTTGGACGGAACGCTTGTTAATACTATTGACGATTTAGCCAATGCGTGTAAAATTTTGCTGAAAAAATATAATTTCGATGCCGATTGGTCTATGGATGACTATAAAAAATTTGTCGGTAACGGTGCAAAAAAGCTTGTTGAGCGTGCTTTTAACCATACTTTAGATGAAAATACGCTTAATGACCGTTATGAGGAATTTAAGCCCATTTATGATGAGATTAAGCTTGAACACGCTCATGCTTATGACGGCATCAAGGAACAACTTCAAATTCTTAAAGATAAGGGGATTAAACTCTGCGTTGTTTCAAATAAACCCGATGTGGCAGCTCACGGTATGGTTGAACACATTTTTGGCAAAGGCTTTTTTGATTATATTACCGGCTGTGTGGACGGACTACCTACAAAACCCGACCCGACAACTACACTAAGAGCACTTTCGGCAGTTGATTGTAAGCCGACCGAAGCGATTTTCTTTGGCGACAGTGAGGTTGATATGAAAACAGCAAAGAATGCAAACATAGAAGCTGTCGGTTGCTCGTGGGGATTTAGGTCGTTTGAAACGCTTTTTGCCGAACACCCATCCGTGATAATAGACGAAACAAAGTACATATCAAGTTTATTCTAAAAAATCGAAAAAAAATTAAAAAAAGTGTTGACATTTGCCGTCAGTTCTGCTATACTTCTAACTGTTGACGCGAGAGTGGCGGAATCGGCAGACGCGCACGTTTGAGGGGCGTGTGGGGCGACTCGTACGGGTTCAAGTCCCGTCTCTCGCACCAAAAAAAGCAATTACCATTTGGTGATTGCTTTTTTATTATTGTTAACTACATAAATAGTAGAGCCATTTTACCGGAAATGTTACAGGTTAAAACAATTTCAACAGGTGTTTTTTTGCTTTTCCTCAATGTTTTTTATATCAACAAAGTTCATATAATCCGTTTCCGTTTGAGTGTCTTCTTTCCTTGTTGGTGATTGCGTTATAGAACTTTCGTTCTGCTTATCAATAGATTTTATTATAAATCAGTCAAAATTTATTATATTTTACAGCTATAAGTCCATAAAAGCGGACTTGTATTATTCGCAGTATTGTATATGCAAATTATATATGTTATTGTTGAATTACAAAACAAGGAGGTGCTCTAATGAACAAAATCGGTTTTAATATTAAAAATGATAAAGAAAACGAAACAACAGCACAAAAATATGAACCTAAAGTAGAAACACCGATTAGAAGCGTTGCAACTGTTAGATTTGAAGACGGCAGAGAATACCCATATTATAATGATAAATTCAATTTAAAAATCGGTGACAATGTTTTTGTTGACGGTAAATTATATGGCAAACTTGGTGTTGTTGTTGATGTTACTACTAAGTTTAAAATCAATCGAAGTATTTATAAAGATGTCATTTCAAAGCTCGATTTTAACATATCCGGTAACTTTAAGAAATGCAATGACTATATGATTGCAAGAAGCAATAACATTATTACAAAAGAACAACTTCTTTCTTGGTTTGTTCCACCGTTTATTGCACAGGATGAAAACGATAAGCTTGATGAATTTATATTCGGTGATGGATATAGTTGCAAAATCGGTGAAATCGGATGCGATAACGATACGGTGCTTGAAGCAATAAAATCACTCGAAAACGGTGAATTCAAAGCAGTTGTTGTAAATAACGGAATCGGTACTGCTGTTACAAAGGGTCATAAAACTCATATTGTCGATTTTGAACTTGATGGAAACGAAATAAAAAATATTTTTTGCGATTGTGTTGACCCGAATTTCTGTAAGCACAGTGCCGAACTTTGCATACTTTTAAGTTTTTTTGTAGATAATGAATTTATAGAAACCGACGATAGCTTTTTCGCAGTGTCACATGATTGGTTCTTTAAGATAATTAAAGATAAAGATATAAGCGTTTAGTTAAGGTAAAACAAATAAATCGGCACATCTCCACTGTGGATGAAATGATCAATTATGTTCAAAAGATTATCAAGAACGATAAGAATACAAGCTGTGTTTGTCTTTGCTTAACAAAGAAGTAAAAAACACGAGTTCAACTATCGAACACCTTTCACAAAAACATTAATAAATTATAAATAATTTTGTATACAATTGACAAATTGTGAATTTTGTTATAGAATTTATAGCATAGACAGCAGTTGGTAGAGAAGCAATGAACTGATTTAAGCACGCCTTCGATAGCGTGCTTTTTTCATTCTAATTTTTAATGCATTTTTGATATTTGGATAAATCCGTGATTTTTTGTTAATAATAAATTTGTACATAAAATTTAGAAGGATGATTATGTGCAGTATTTTAACAAGGTAGAAATTTGCGGAATAAACACAAACGATTTGAAGCTTCTTAAAGAAAGTGAAAAAATAGATTTGCTCAAAAAAGCACAGGCAGGCGATTCAAAAGCAAGAGATGAGCTTATTAACGGAAATCTTAGGCTTGTACTTTCTGTCGTTCAGCGTTTTGCTAACAGAGGAGAAGGAATGGACGATTTGTTTCAGGTGGGCGTTATTGGATTGATTAAGGCAATCGATAATTTCAACACCGAATTGAATGTTAGGTTTTCCACTTATGCTGTTCCGATGTGTATATACAAGGGGATGTGCATATTCGGAGGTATTAAAATTGAAGAAAACAACGGTATATAGCCAAATATCAGACTTTTTGGAAAACTATATTGACACACCTGATTTCCCAAAAGAGGCTTATAATTATCTAAAAAGTTGGTCAAAATTGAAAGGAAAGTATGTATGGGACAATAAAAAAATCCATGCTGCTATAAACAAATTCATTGATAAAAATGGCAGACCGCCATTTGCGAAAGAACTCGACTTGAATAAAGAATTACCAAGTCACATAGTGATTTCAACAACTTATGATATGACAGCCGGAGAATGGCTTAAAACTTATTATCCTCAACAGACGCAAGATATTAAATTTTTTCATACATATAAATATATATCAAAAGAAGATGTAGGAAAACTTTTTGTTGATGAATATAATAGAATTAAGCCTAAAAGTGCTGTCCAATATAATAAGGAAAGAAATATCAATGCCCCAAGTTGGGAATATGTCGGTAGAACATATAACATCCGAACTTGGTCTGAATTGAAAAAATATTTTTGTTTGATTACATATAAGAAAGAAAAAGAAGAGTTACACTTTTCGGTTAATTCACGAATAATGTAGTTGAAAAATCTTCTCCGGTTTAGTTAGGAGAAGATTTTTTTCATTTTATTTAATTATTTTTTCTTCTCATTCACTAATACTATGAGAGGACTTATATTAAATAAAAAATATTTTTGTTTTTATTTAATTATTTTTCGCTCTCATTCACTAATATAATGAGAGGACTTTTTCACCTCTCATTTGTACCTTGACAATTGAAAATATAAAAATAGTCAAGCATTCTGAATTAAATTCTCTTTGAGGCGTTTGCCAAGACCTTGTTTATTTAACATTTTATACTACAAGTGGGAATGCTTGAAGCGATAAAGCGATACTAAGTAATGTAATATGAATAAATTACTTAGATAATTAGGGATAAGATCCCTGCGTGAAATTATAAATGAAATTAAAATAAGAGGATTTCTTATGAAACAAACAAAAGTAATTGCAATATGCAATCAAAAAGGCGGTGTAGGTAAAACTACAACTGCTTTAAATTTTGGAGTTGGTCTTGCAAATGAGGGCAAGAAAGTCTTGCTTATCGACTGTGACCCGCAAGGTGATTTGACAACAGCTTTGGGTTGGAGAGATACGGACGAACTTTCTGTTACCCTTGCAGACAAGCTCGTCGAGTATATCGAAGAAAGAAATAAGAACCCTGCAAACGGTATTCTACACCATAAAGAAAATATTGATTTGCTTCCGGCTAACCTTGATTTGTCGGCACTTGAACTTAGTTTGGTCAATACAATGAGCCGTGAAACTGTGCTGAAAGGTTATGTAAATTCAATTAAAACTGCGTATGATTATGTGGTTATTGATTGTATGCCGTCTTTGAGCGTGCTTACGGTAAATGCATTGGTTGCAGCCGATTCGGTTATTATTCCTGTGCAGTCGCAATTTCTTGCAGCTAAAGGTATGACACAGCTTGTTCAAACCATAGATAAGGTTAAAAGACAAATCAATCCGTCGCTTAAAATTGACGGTATCTTGCTTACACTTGTTGACGGTAGAACTAATCTTTCCAAAAGTACAAAGGAAGCTATTGTAAATGACTACGGCAAGTATCTTAAAATCTTTGATACGCAGATACCTATGGGTATTAAAGCGGCTGAAACTGCAATAAGCGGTAAATCAATATTTGCTTACGATAAGAACAGTAAGGTCGCAAAAGCGTATGAGGACTTTACAAAGGAGGTATTGAAACTTGAGCGAAAAGAGAAAAACAGACTTCACTCTGAACAGGCTCGATGATTTATTCACATCACAGAGCGAGCGAGAAAACGGACTTACTCCGACTATAAAAGATATTCCGCTTGAAAAACTTGTACCGTTTCCGAATCATCCGTTTAAAGTGCGTGATGACGAAGAAATGAATAAACTTGTTGAAAGCGTTTCTGAAAACGGAGTGTTGGTTCCTGCCATTGTTCGTGAGAAAGATAACGGTGATTATGAAATTATATCAGGACACAGACGAAAATTTGCAAGCGAGATAGCCGGTAAAAGTACATTGCGTTGTATCGTTTCAAATTTGGACGATGACGCCGCAACCGTCATTATGGTTGACAGCAATATCCAAAGAGAAAACATTTTACCGAGTGAAAAAGCCTTTGCGTACAAAATGAAATTGGATGCGATGAATAAACAAGGTAAAAGAAACGATTTAACTTCGACACAAGTTGTGCCGAAGTTAAGAAGTAATGAAAAATTTGCAGAAGAAGTAGGAGAAAGCAGAGAAACAATAAGACGATTTATTCGCCTAACTTATCTTATCCCCGAACTGTTGCAAATGGTTGATGAGGGTAAAATGAAAATGTTGCCGGCTGTTGAAATATCATTTCTTGATAAAGAATGTCAGCAAGATTTGTTGGAAGCGATAGAAAGTGAATGTTGTACTCCTTCTCACGCACAGGCTATTCGTATGCACAAAATGTTTAACGACGGAGAACTCAACAGCAATACTATTCTTGATGTTATGTGCGAACTGAAACCTAACCAACAGGAAAGGCTCATAATTCCACATAAGACGCTTGAAAAGTATATTCCAAAATCTGTTGCACCTGAAAAAAGACAAGATTATGTATGCAAGGCTTTGGAGCATTACAACAAGTTTCTGAAAAGCAGAGCCGAAAGGGACAGCAGATAGCAGGAGTATATTTTTTCTATCCCCCCTCTTTTCAATATACCCCCCCTAATAAACATACAAACTTGCAGAAAAGAAAGAGCCTTATAAATCAAATAAAGGAATGATGTGTATGATTTAATAAACGCACCTTTGCCGAAATTTCCAAAATCTGTTAAATTTTGGGTGAAAGCAAAGGAGGAATGCTAAATGAAAAAGTCAGTGATTTTGTGTATGGCTCTAGTTGTGTTAGTTAGCGTATTTGTAGGTTGTTCGGTTAAAAACAGCGAAGTAAATGAAAATGCAGAAACAAGTTCCTTTTCTGCAAGTAAAGAAACAACACTTTCTGTTTCGACTGCTGAAAATGATACGAAAGCCGATATAACAACTACTGCTCCAACTACAAATACAAAAACAACAAACAAAATTGAGTTGAATGAAACAACCACGAAAAGAAAGGTTGTGTCTACAACATCAAAACCTGTTCAAACAACAAAATCTACTACACGGCATACAACAAAAGCAACAACTACATTAAAACAACCAACAACCCAAAAAGCAAGTCAATGCAGTAATAACAACAATCATTCAATTAAATGCGGCAATATGGGAAGATGGTTTGACAGCAAATCGGATGTTAAGGCATATGTTGATTCGATAATGAAATCGTGGGCGGTGAAATGGGAAAGCGGAGAAATATCCGATGATGAATATTTTGCTAACTGCCCACAAGGTTATGAATGCTGGAGCTGCGGTTACTGCGGTAAATGGACAGGCAATTTCAAATAACAATATCATAAATTTAAGCCGAGAAGATGTAACAATCTTCTCTTTTTTTATGCCTAAAACAGGCAGAAAGGAAAAGTTATGAAAGATAAATTCAAAAATTTAGGCAAAAGAATTGTGGCGATTCTTTTGTCGGTATTAACAGTTACAATGATGTTTCCGTTAAGTGTCTTTGCGGCAACGGAAAACCTCGGTGCGGTATCGGGTATGAAAGAACTTGATGTAAGCGTTTCAAAGCATTACGGACACGAACTTCATACTACGAAAAAAGGCGGTACAACTTATCCACTTTTCTGTATTGAATACGGCACAACATCGCCGAGTTCGTCATATCTTAAAGGCAAAAAAGCTATGGCAAGTGACACGGCAATTAAAGCTGCAAAATGGATATTTGCAGGATATTATCTTGAACACGGCAACTCAATAGATTGGCAGGATATGGCTTACTGTCAGAAAAAAGTGTGGTCTATTTTCGGTTCCGATACAAGCTGGGATTTCAGCGACAGTGGATACAAAGCATGGTGTGATAAGGCACAGGAAAGAATGGACAGCCTCAATACTAAGCCGTCATTCAATAATACCAATGTCGGAACAATTGTTGCAGGAAACAGCCTTACCGTCACCGATACTAACAAGGTGCTTTCCGATTATCCTGCATTCACTAAAAACGGAAGCGGTTGGAGCATTACCCACAGCAAAAATTCAAACTCATTAACAATTAAGGTTGATAAGTCTTGTACTGCATCAAGCTTTAAACTTGCTAACGGTGAATATTACAAAGACGGTACAGGCGATGACGATGAACTTTTGCTTTACTATCCCTATGGAAGTGAATCATATCAAAAGCTTATCTATTCGGCATATTATGACCCTGTTTCAATGGCATTTTCGGGTTCGATTACTCCGCTTGGCGATATGAAACTTGTTAAGACTTCGGAGGATGGCATTGTAGCCGGTATTAACTTTACTGTTACAGGTGCTAATGGTTTTTCAAAAACCGTTACATCAAATGAAAACGGCGAAATTGACATTTTAGATTTGGTTCCGGGAACATATACGATTACGGAAGAAAACATTGACAGGTATGTACCCAATCAATCGCAGACAATTACTGTTTCAAGCAACAAAACATCATCGGTTAGTTTCTATAACACACTTAAAAAATTCAGAGTAACCGTAACAAAACAAGACTACGAAAAAGGTCATGCACAAGGCGACGCAAAACTCAGCGGTGCTGTGTATGGTATATATAAGGGTGATACTCTTATTGCACAATATACAACCGACAGTAACGGCTCTTTTACAACAGACTATTTCGTATGCGGTACAGACTGGACTGTTAGAGAAATCAGCCCAAGTGAAGGTTATCTTCTTAATGATACGGTGTATAAAGTAGGTGCAGACCCGAAAGATTATACAGTCGAATACAATAATGCTCCCGATATGACAGTTATGGAACAAGTCATTAAAGGCAAAATCAGCATTATCAAACATACGGATAACGGCGATACACAAATCGAAACACCCGAAAAAGGTACAGAGTTTCAAGTCTATCTTAAATCGGCAGGCTCTTTTGTAAATGCAGATAAAGACGAACGAGATACTATTGTTTGCGATGAAGACGGCTTTGCAAGTACAAAACTACTTCCATATGGTGTTTACACTGTTCACCAAACCAAAGGCTGGGCAGGTCGAGAATTTATCACCGATTTTGATGTGTTTATCAGTACCGACGGCAAAATTTACAAATTTCTCATCAACAACAAGAACTTTGAATCATATCTCAAAGTAGTTAAGCTTGACAAAGAAACAGGAAAGCAGATAGCTTACGAGGGTGCGGCATTCGAGATTTATGATAGCGATAATCACAGAGTTACAATGCAGTACACCTACCCTCAAGTGACTTTGGTTCATACTTTCTACACCAACAAAGAGGGCTATTTAATCACTCCTGAAAGACTTCCTTATGGTGATTATACGCTCAAAGAAGTACAAGCACCGTACGGATATGTGCTTGATGATACACCTATACCGTTCTCAATTACGCAAGAAAACTCATCAACCGATACAGGCGTTACCGTAGTTAAGGTTAAAGCACGAGATGTTGCACAAAAAGGTGTAATCAATATTACTAAAACAGGCGAAATCTTTTCATCTGTTGAAGAAAATAATGGTGTATATACTCCAAAATACAGTGTCGGTAATCTTAACGGAGCAGTATTTGAAATCTATGCCGCCGAGGATATTACAACACTTGACGGTACGGTAAGATATGAGCAAGGCTCGTTGGTTGATACAGTCAAAACCGATGATGACGGTATAGCTAAATCAAAGGAACTATATCTCGGTAAATATACGGTTATTGAAAAGACTGCACCTAACGGATATGTTCATAACATTACAAAATACGATGTAGAACTTACCTATGCAGGACAGAATGTTTCCGTTACTTCTACCGACCTTTCGGTGTATAACGAAAGACAAAAGGTTTCGGTTTCACTTAAAAAGATTATGGCAGAGGATAAGAAATTCGGTATCGGCAATAACGGTGAAATCACTTCTGTAAGATTCGGTGTTTATGCCGATGAGGACATTAAAGCAAGCAACGGCGATGTTATTCCAAAAGATGCTTTAATTACCTTTGCAAACTGTGACAAAAACGGAAATATATCTTTTGATTGTGATTTACCTGTAGGCTTCAAGTGGTATGTAAAAGAAATCGCAACCGATGAGCACTATATCTTATCCGATACAAAATATGAGTTTGATACCGAATATCAAGGTCAAGATATTAAAATTATTGACATCAAAGTTAATGGTGATAAAGCTATTGAAAACAATCTTATCTACGGTTCTGTTAAAGGCTTAAAGATTGACCGAGAAACCCAAGAAACAATCAAGGGTGCAACCTTTGGTTTGTTTAAATCTAACACTACCGAATTCACAAAAGAGAATGCAATCTTAACTGCCGTTGCCGATGAAAATGGTGTATTTGTTTTCAATAACATTTCTTACGGTGAATACCTTATCAAAGAACTCAAACCTGCCGACGATTATCTTGATAATGAAGATGTATTTACTGTAATAATTAAAGATAATGAGCAAGTTGTTGAACTTACTGCAATCAATGATAAAGTACCCGAAATCGGTACTACTGCCACTATTGACGGCAACAAAGAAGTAAACGCTACCGAAGTATTCACACTTACCGATACAGTCGAATACAAGCACCTTATCCCCGGTAAAGAATATCTGCTTAAAGGTGTACTTATGGATAAGGCAACAGGAAAAGCACTCCTTATCGACGGAAAAGAGATTACTTCCGAAGTTAAGTTTACACCTGAACAGCCAAGCGGTACAGTCGATGTGCTTTTCACCTTTGACAGCAAATTCATTAAAACCGAAACACAAATTGTTGCCTTTGAGTATCTTTACAAAGACGGTAAGGAACTTACAACACATACAGATATTGAAGATGAAGGACAAACAGTAACAGTTAAAATTCCGTCAATTAAAACAACTGCTAAAGTCAACGGTAAAAAGAAAGTTGTGGCTAAAGGTGATGTGACTATTACCGATACTGTATCATATGAAAACCTAACACCCGGTAAGGAATACGAGGTTACAGGCGTTCTTATGGATAAGAAAACAGGCAAGCCGTTCAAAGTTAAAGGCAAAGAAATCACTTCAACTGTTAAGTTTGTACCCGATAATGTAGACGGCAAAGTAGAGGTAACTTTTACTTTTGACGGTTCTGCTATTAAAAAGGATACCGAACTTGTAGTGTTTGAGACATTGTACCGTGACGGTGTTGAGTTAACCGCTCATGCCGATATTGACGATAAAGGACAGACCGTAACTATTAAGCCGTATATTCCTCATAATCCGAAAACGGGTGATGAGAGAAATATCAATCGTGTTTTAGGTGTTGCCGGTGCTTCTCTTGTCGGTATTGCAGGTTGTGTATATTTCTTTATCAAGAGAAAGAAAAAACGAGGTACAGATAATGAGTGACAGAACTAATGCAGGTTACACCATTATCAATGCCGTAACTGTCGGTAAAGGTGAAATCATACTCGGTGAAAGGAATACTGCCAATAAAGAAAAGCAATATGTCACTTGGGAATGTAATAACGGCTCGTATTATTACGGTCATTATACCGACAACAAGTTTGATGCATTAAAAGACTTCGGTCAAAGGGTTGCCGATAAGGCTGAAATGTATCGCTGTTTTGACAAAGACAGGCAACGGCATAACCGAGAACGAGATGAACGATAATAAAAGGAGGTCAAAGATAATGACAGCTAAAACGATTGTGTCTATTGCACTTGTTGTCTTTATTGTTGCAGGGCTTGTATTTCTCCAAGTCAGAAACAAAAAGAAAAACGGTAATTAAATTCATTTGGGCGGTGACTTCGGTTGCCGCCTTTAATATATACGGAGGTAAAAATGGACAAAGAAAACGAAGTTATTAACGGTTATGAAATTATCAAGTCTATGTATGTAGGTGAAAATGAGGTCATAATCGCAGAAAATCATAATGAAAATGGCGATAAATATCTTTGTGGATATTATGAAAACAATGAACTTTTTGCAAGAATTAACGCTATATATACATCAAATTCTTATCCCGATGTAGTCATTGCTTTTTGTGATAATGTAAAAGAACAGGCAGAAAAAAGAAAGGAACAAATAATTGATGGAATTGGCGTAATCACAAATGATATGTGTATTGCCATTGATGAAAATGAAAAGCTTGTCGGTAAAGTTATTGTTCTTAAACCGTCTGTTTTAAGACGAGAATACCGTTATGCCGACAGTCAGCTTTTTTACTGCACCGGAGGCAACGGTGCAATGCCTAATGCAATAGGTACAAAGGTATATGGCTGTTCCCTCTCAACAGGAAAAGAAATGTATGTGCGCCGTTATGACATACTCGGAACGATTGATAAAAACAATTTGCCTGAATGGGCAAAGGTCGGTCTTGCCAATATTCAACGAAGTGAAAAGGCAAAAGACAGAGGTGAACGCTGATGGATACAGATTTCCAAACAAAAATGAAAGTGCTTTTAAAGCTGTTTAAGGCAGGAAAATGCAGCGAAGCAGATATTTTGAATATGAAAACGGAAGAAATGCTTGATTTGCCTAATGTTTCGATTAAAGAAATTAAGGTTATATGTGCCATTAAAGAGGCTGTGAAAAAGCACACGCTTTATTCATATCTCGGAGGTAAGCAAGATGAAAGAATTGAGTAAGCCTATACGCTTTATTGATAAGCATTTCAACACACTTTTCTACATTCCTGACGGCTCTCAAATTGAAGTTGTTGAACCTGACGGAAAAAGTGAAATACTTGGTTGTCAGTACATTGATGAATATCACGCAAAAATCGGCAACGCAATTTATCATATTCACGACTTT
Source organism: bacterium (assembly GCA_963661495.1). Classification (GTDB taxonomy): domain Bacteria; phylum Bacillota; class Clostridia; order Oscillospirales; family Acutalibacteraceae; genus Eubacterium_R. The sequence continues at coordinate 8,322 of CAVLCA010000011.1, read as the reverse complement.
GCTGAACTTATTGAAAACGGCAATAAAACTGTATCTCCATTAAAAAAACAACTTGAAAGGTGATGACTATGGCTAATACTTTCGAACACATCAGAAAGTTATATAACAATACCTGTGAAGATATTGTTAAATCACCCACAGTATGGCAGAACTTTTTAGGCTCTGCCTGCTATAACTTCCGACTTCCTTTTGATGAGCAATTGCTTATCTATGCTCAAAGACCTGATGCAAAAGCCGTCCTTAGCTTTAACACTTGGAATAATCGCTTTAACAGAATGGTAAACAGAGGAGCTAAAGGTATTGCAGTTATTGATGACAGCACAGACAATCCAAGACTTAAATATTATTTTGATATTAGCGACACATCCGAACGGGAAAACTCAAAGCCTGTGCCTGTTTGGAAATATCAGGACAAGTTTAAAGATGGTGTAATCAAAACATTGCAAAACGCCTACGACATTGCAAGTGATGATATTTATGAGGCGGTGTGGGAAACATCAAAAACTCTTGTAGAAGATAATATCAATGACTATAACGCCGATTTGGTGATGTGCAAAAACGATAGTTTCCTTGAAGAATTAAGTGAGGATATGTGTGAGTCTGTCTTGCGTATGGCACTTCAAAACAGCGTGGCATATATGATTATGGCAAGGCTTAATCTTGATGTTGACGGATATTTTGATAATGAAAGTTTCGAGGGTGTTATGAGTTTCAATACTCCCTTGACTGTCAGCATTTTGGGTAATGCGACAAGCAGTATTGCAGAAATGGGATTGTCGGAAATATCAAAAACTGTTCTTTCTGTAATTCGCACATTTGATAAAGAGCAGAATACGCAATATACTAAAGGCGAAAAAGAAAACGAAAGGAGTGTTACTAATGACAGTAACCTACACACAAATGGGCAATTACCAAATACCGAACTTGATGCTTCCGCAGACCAAAATAGTTCTCAACAGTTATGGCAAGGCACGCAAGAAATTTCTCAAGGAAACCCATCCGGCAATTTATCGTTATCAACTGACACAGGGCACTCTCAACAGTCACTTGAACGAGATTCAGGAGCAAGCACAGCAGATGGAAGAACAAATCATAACTCAGATGGCAAAAGCACAGGGAGTTACAGAGAAACTCAAGCAAACGAATATGATGACTTGGGTGGGAATGATGAACAATATCAAGAACTCGGCGAGAGAAACAGTCTTAAACGAACTGATTTACACGATGTAACTGATGAACTGCCGCCGTTTGTTGACGAACAGGCTATCAGGTATATGCTCAGCAATCCCGATAATGATTTGGTGCAAAGAAAGCCTGCAATCATCAAGACTTACCAAACCATTAAAAAGGATAATGAACTCATAAACTATACCAAAACGCTATATCCAAGACGGTTTGACGAGTACGATAAATTCAATAAGCACTTTGGCTTTACTTTAGCCGATAACGGACTTCTTATGTATGAGGGTAACTACAAAACCCGAACTAAGGAGTCCATTTTTTCGTGGGATATTGTTATCGGTATCATTAAAGAACTTATCAATGACGGTAAGTATCTTGATACAGAAAAGGAAGAAAAAGCACAGCTTGATTTGTTCAGCTTTTCTTATAATGACGAGCCTGTATATGATGAAATACCTCAAACATCACTTTTTACCGATTTTGGTATATCACAGCAGATTATTGATGAAGCACTATGCTGTGGCTTTAATGATAAAAACAGCAGAGTACAAATTGCTATGCACTTCAGACGGGACAGAGGTGTTGAGTATAACGCAAGAATGCTCAAATTTCTTTACGGTACTAACGGTGCAGGCTTTGTCTTTAACGACGAAAAAGTATCCTTTTGGTATGACGAAAGCGGTATAAGTATTGCTAAAGGCACATCGGCTAAAACAAGTACGGCAACACATCTCACTTGGGAGCAAGCAGCTGTTCGTATTCGTGAACTTCTTGATGTAGGCAGATATATGCCGCAGTATGAAATTGATACGGTTGATGACTACGAACTGAATAAAGTTGCTGACAGGCTCACAGAATTTATCCGAGATTTGAGTGATGATTATCCGAATAAAGATAATTGCCTGCAATCAATACAAAAAGAAATTGACGGTGTTTTCGGCTATCCCGATATGGTTGAAAAGATTACCGATATGCTCAAGGATGATGAAAAGCGTGCTCAAATTTTCAAAGAGTACGGCAAGCTGATGGATGACTACAATGCCGGTATGAAAATCATTCGCTTTAATTGTGCGGCTCAATATTCTATACCATATATTGCTGAAATTATTGAGGGTATGAAACGAGAGCCTATTCGCTTCAAGGCTGAATCGGGTTATCTGCCTGATAGAAAAATGTTTATCTCACAAGATGAGATAGACAAGATTATCACAAACGGCAAAAACAACCACGCTTACAGGCTTGAAACCTACACTTATTTTCTTAATCACCCTGATAAAGCCGACAGAATTAAACATGTAAGTAAAGACAGTCAAAGCGGATACTTAGCCGGTAATGACAGCGTTAATAAGACAACAAAAGGTATCGAATTCAGCCACGGCTCGGTTATGGAGCCTTATGCAAAAGTTCTTATTAAATGGAGTGATGTCGCAAAAAGAATTGATACCCTTATCAAGCAAAACAAGTTTGTGACGCAAGATGATATTGACGCTATACCCGATATATATAAAAACGAAATATCAAGAGATTTGGAATCGTTCTTTGAAAATTTATCCGAAAATGACGCTAAACCTTATCCGAATGATATTGAGCCATACAAGATTTCAAGAGTTATCAAGGCTCAACTTGATAACCCCAAGGCACTTGATGATATTGAAAATATGATGTCAAATGCTTTGGCTCTTATGGATAAAGAGGATAGAATGTATCAGTACCGTAAGCAAACTTATGATGACTTTATTGCTTACAAAAACGGCATATTCAAACTTTATGATTATCCAAATCTTGCACCAAAAGTAAAGCAACCGAGTAAGTTTACTAAACAGACAGAAAAAAGTATTGATAACAAAAGTGATACTCCTAAAAATGAAATTCAAAAAATCGACTTCGATTTAACGGCACATCCTGTTGAGGTTGTAGGCAAAAAAGAACGCTTTCGCAGGAATATGGAAGCTATCAAGGTTTTGAAAGAATGTGAAGCCGATAACCGTTTTGCAACACCCGATGAACAAATCGTTCTTTCTAAACATGTCGGTTGGGGCGGTATTCCCGAAGCGTTTGACGAAAACAATTCGTCTTGGGCAAATGAATACAAGGAACTCATATCAGTCTTATCGCCCGAAGAATACAATGCAGCAAGAGAAAGTACATTGACTGCTTTCTATACTCCTCAAGAAGTAGTTAAGGCTTGCTATGATATTGCCGAAAATCTTGGATTCAAGCAAGGCAATATTCTTGAACCGTCTTGCGGTATCGGTAATTTTATCGGTATGAAGCCAAAGAATATGGCTGACAGTAAGGTGTACGGCATTGAACTTGATTCTGTTTCGGCAGCCATTGCACAACAGCTTTATCAAACTGAAAGTATTGTTAATAACGGCTACGAAAAGGTGGATTTACCCGATAACTTCTATGACCTTGTAATTACCAATGTACCTTTTGGCGATTTTAAAGTATCGGACAAGAAATATGATAAGCATAACCCTCTTATTCACGATTATTTCTTTATGAAGTCACTTGATAAAGTCAGAACAGGCGGCATAATGATACTCATTACCTCTAAGGGTACAATGGATAAAGAAAATAGCAATATCAGGAGATATATTGCTCAAAGAGCAGACCTTCTCGGTGCTATCAGACTTCCTAACGATACTTTTAAGGGCAATGCAGGTACAGAGGTAGTATCGGATATTCTTGTTCTTCAAAAGCGTGACAGAATGCTTGATATTGATCCTAATTGGATACAGCTTGATAATACCGAAGACGGTATCAGGATGAACAAATACTTTGTTGATAATCCCGATATGGTGCTCGGTAATATGGAAACGGTTTCGGGTCGTTTCGGTCCCGAATCGACCTGTATTCCATATGAGGATAGAAGTCTTGAAGAACTGCTTGATGTGGCTGTTAAGAATATTCAAGGTCATATTACAGAACTTCAAATCGGTGATGAATTTGAAGAAGATTTATCTATTCCGGCATTACCTGATGTTCGTAACTTTTCATATACCGTTGTAGACGGAAAGATATACTTTAGAGAAAATTCAAGAATGACGCCTATTGATGTATCTGCAACTGCCGAGAATCGTATACGAGGTATGATTGCTATTAGGGACAGCACCCGAAAACTCATTGAACTTCAGACTGATGATTATCCTGAAGAAGATATACTCACAGAACAGAAAAATCTTAATGAACTGTACGATAATTTTACGGCAAAGTACGGCTTAATAAACAGCAGAGCAAACAAGTCGGCATTCGGCGAGGACGCTTCATATCACCTTATATCTGCTCTTGAAATACTCGGAGAAAACGGCACTCTTGAACGAAAAGCAGATATGTTTACCAAGAGGACTATTAAACCTCATATTCCCGTAACAGAGGTTGATACTCCTTCGGAAGCACTTGCAGTATCTATGGGCGAACGGGCAAAGATTGATATTGAATATATGAGCAGTCTTTGTCATAAGTCCGAAAAAGAGATTTACGATGAACTTCAAGGCATAATCTTCCTTAACCCTGAATACAATGCAGATAATCCTACTGCCGAGAAATACTTGATGGCAGACGAATATCTTTCTGGTAATGTAAGGGCAAAACTGCGTTTTGCAAAAGCCGTTGCAAAGACACAGCCTGAATATCAAATCAATGTTGAATCACTTAAAAAGGTACAACCTAAAGACTTAACGGCAAGTGAGATTGATGTCAGGTTAGGTGCTACTTGGCTTCCCGTTGATGTTGTTGAGGACTTTATGTATGAATTACTCGAAACTCCGTACTATTGCAAGTTAAATATCAAGGTGAATTTTTCACCGTTTAGTAGTGAGTGGAACATCACAAACAAAAGCGGCGACAGAGGAAATGTTAAAGCAAACAGCACTTACGGTACAAGCCGTATCAATGCTTATCAAATTATTGAGCAAACATTAAATCTTAAAGATGTCCGTATCTTTGATTATGTTATTGATGACGACGGCAAGAAAAAGCCTGTGCTTAATAAGAAAGAAACTGCTATTGCTATGGAAAAGCAAGACGCAATAAAGCAGGCATTTAAGGACTGGATATGGAATGACCCTGAAAGGCGTAAACGTTTGTGTGAAATGTATAACGAAAAATTTAATTCAATCAGACCTCGTGAGTATGACGGCAGTCACCTTATCTTTCCTAATATGAATCCTGAGATTACTTTAAGACCTCATCAGTTAAACGCAGTCGCTCACAGCCTTTACGGCGGCAACACACTTCTTGCACACGCTGTCGGTGCAGGCAAGACTTATGAGATGATTGCAATAGCCGAAGAATCAATTCGTCTCGGTTTATCAAGTAAATGTATGATTGTTGTACCTAATCATCTTACCGAACAATGGGGTGCAGATATTCTTACTCTCTATCCGAATGCAAAGGTACTTGTGGCAACCAAAAAGGACTTTGAAAAGAAAAACAGAAAGCGTTTTTTATCCCGAATTGCCACCGGTGATTATGATTTGATAGTCATAGGTCATTCACAGTTTGAAAAAGTGCCTATGAGTATTGAAAGGCAGCAAACAATTCTTCAAAGGCAACTTGATGAAATTATCGAGGGTATTTCCGAACTCAAATACCAAAGAGGTCAAAATTTTACCGTAAAGCAGCTTGAAAAGGCTAAAAAAAGCATTCAGGCAAAACTCGATAAATTAAACGACCAAAGCAGAAAAGACGATATTGTGACCTTTGAGGAGCTTGGTGTAGACAGATTGTTTATTGATGAGGCTCATTATTTTAAAAACCTTTTCCTGTATACGAAAATGCGTAATGTCGGCGGTATAGCACAGACAGAAGCACAAAAGTCAAGCGACCTGTTTATGAAAACACAGTATCTTGATGAGATTACAGGCGGTAGAGGTGTAGTATTTGCAACAGGTACACCAATCAGCAACAGTATGGTTGAACTGTATACAATGCAAAGATATTTGCAGTATAGCACACTTCGTCGACATGATTTACAGCACTTTGATGCTTGGGCAAGTACTTTTGGCGAAACGATAACCGCCATTGAATTAACTCCCGAAGGTTCAGGCTACAGACCGAAAACCCGTTTTGCTAAGTTCTATAACCTGCCCGAACTGATGTCAATGTTCAAAGAGGTGGCTGACATTCAAACTGCCGATATGCTTAAACTTCCCGTACCCGAAGCTGAATACAAAAACATTGCCGTTAAACCGTCTGACATTCAAAGTGAAATGGTTAAATCACTTTCAGAGCGTGCAGAAAAGGTGCGTAACGGCGGTGTGGACAGCAGTCAGGATAATATGCTCCTTATCACAAATGACGGCAGAAAACTTGCTCTCGACCAAAGAATGATTGACCCATTGTTACCCGACTTTGAGGGCAGTAAGGTTAATGCTCTTGTTGATAATGTATATCGTATTTGGAATGAAACAATACCGAACAAGTCGGCACAGCTTATCTTCTGCGACTTATCAACACCCAAATCATCTAATGATTTTTCAGTGTATAACGATATTAGAGATAAGCTGATTAAAAAAGGTATTCCACCCGATGAGGTGCAATTCATTCACGATGCGAATACAGAAACAAAGAAAGCCGAGCTGTTCAAAAAGGTACGCTCAGGTGAAGTCAGAATTCTTATGGGTTCAACTCAAAAGATGGGTGCCGGCACCAATGTGCAAAACAAATTGATTGCCATGCACGATTTAGATTGTCCTTGGAGACCTGCCGATTTGGAGCAACGCGCCGGAAGAATTATCCGTCAGGGTAATGAAAATTCAAAGGTGGAGATTTACCGTTATGTAACAGAGCAAACCTTTGACGCATATCTTTATCAGCTTGTCGAGGGTAAGCAAAAGTTTGCTTCGCAGATTATGTCGAGCAAATCTCCTGTTAGGTCTGCCGAAGACATTGACGAAACAGCGTTATCCTATGCCGAAATTAAAATGCTTGCAACAGGCAATCCCTACATTAAAGAGAAGATGGATCTTGACATTCAGGTGCAAAAACTTCGTATGTTAAAATCAAACTTTTTATCGGAGAGGTATTCTCTTGAAGACAAAGTTCTTAAAGACTTTCCCCGTGACATTGCAAGATACACATCAATGATTGACGGCTTTGTTAAGGACATAGCTACTGCAAAACAGAACCCAAAAAGTATTGCCGATACCTTTGTCGGTATGATTGTAAACGGCGTAAGGTATGACGAAAAGGCGGACGCAGGTCAAGCCATAATTGATGTATGCAAGACCTTACCTGACAGCAATACTTATCCCCTCGGTGAGTACAGAGGCTTTAAAATGGAAGTTCACTATGAACCGTTCAGTCATCAACACAGAGTTGAAATCAAAGGTGCAATTTCTCATCAAGGTGTGCTTGGTTCCGACCCGTTAGGTAACATTACCCGTATTGATAATGTAATTGACGGTTTAGAAAAAGTTCTTGAAAATGAAAGAGCAGAGCTTTCAAACACTCAAAAACAACTTGAAATTGCAAAAGAACAACTCCAAAAACCGTTTTCAAGAGAAGACGAACTCAAACAAAAAGAAGCACGGTTAAGCGAACTTAACGCACTTCTTAATGTTGATAAGAAAGAAAATGAGATTGTTAATGATGACAACGAAATAGTCAATGATTCTCCTCAGCGAAGTGAAGTTGACAGAGAATCACGGTGAACACAGCCGATTGTTTTAGAAATAAAGCAATCGGCTTTTGTAATTTAAGGAGATGATTAAATGCTTAGTGAAGAACAACTCGACAATATACTCTATAAAAAAATGCAGAAAGAGTATGATTTATTTCTTGAAAAGATCAAATCCGAGCAGTCGGTAAACCCTAATCAAGCTATTGAATCGGCTTATGAAATCGTATATAGGCAAGACATTTTGTATTGCTTTGAAGATGACGATTTGAATTTAAGCTATAAAGAAAAGAAACACTTGCTGTCAAAGAAAAGACCTCTTGAATTTCTTTATCAAGAGTGGCTTTCAACTGATTGCACTCATATGCAAATGATTCGTGATTGTATTAAGGACAGTACCGGGCACGATTTAAATTTGACACAAGAGCGAAAACAAAAATACAGAGAGGAGCGATGATCTTGCCATATTATCCAAAAGAAGTAATCAAAAAAGCAAAGGAAATGGACTTGCTCAC